>JAGNQV010000033.1 GCA_017988885.1 Opitutaceae bacterium
GCACACGCTGGATGATTTCGTGATCGGTCAGGACCACGCGAAGAAGGTGCTCTCGGTCGCGGTTTACAACCACTACAAGCGCCTCAACTTTAATGCGGGACAGCCGTCGAAGGATTCCGTGGCGCTGTCGCCGGAGTTCAACGAAGTCGAGGTCGAGAAGAGCAACATTCTGTTGCTGGGCCCCACCGGATCGGGCAAGACGCTCCTCGCTCGCACGCTCGCCAAGATTCTTGACGTGCCCTTTGCCATTTCGGATGCAACGACGCTGACCGAGGCCGGCTACGTGGGCGAGGATGTCGAAAATGTCGTGCTGCGCCTGCTGCAGAATGCCAATTACGACGTGAAGCGGGCCGAGTGCGGCATCATTTATATCGATGAAATCGACAAGATCGGGCGCAAGACCGAGAACGTTTCCATCACGCGTGATGTTTCCGGTGAAGGCGTGCAGCAGGCACTGCTGAAGATTCTCGAAGGCACCACTTGCAACGTGCCGCCCCAAGGCGGGCGCAAGCACCCGAACCAGGAATACGTGCAGATTAACACGGCCAACATCCTGTTTATCTGCGGTGGAGCTTTTGTGGGCTTGGACAGTATCGTGCAACGCCGGCTGGGCCAGCGCAGCTTGGGCTTTGGTTCCATCAAGGCCCAGCAGGAGCAGCACCTCGCACCGGAAAAGATGATGAAGTCGATTGCGCCAGAAGATCTCGTGCGCTTCGGCATGATTCCGGAATTCATCGGCCGCCTGCCGGTCATATCTGTGCTCGATCAGCTCGCGATTGCTGATTTGGAGAAGATTCTCCTGCGCACGAAGAACGCGATGGTGAAACAGTATTCCAAACTGTTCGCCATGGATGGGGTGCGGTTGAAGTTTACGCCCGATGCGGTGCGGGCGATTGCCCAAAAAGCGATCGAACTCAAAACGGGCGCGCGTGCGCTGCGTGCCATCATGGAAAACATCATGCTGGAAGTCATGTATGACCTGCCGCAGCGCGACGATGTGACCGAAGTCGTGGTGGATGAAGCGGCGGTGGCAGGACGCCGCCGGCCGACGATGCGGCGTGGTGTCAAATCCGAGCCCAAGCAGAATGCGGCCTAAGCCGCGGAAAGATTCAAAAGCAGATCAAACAAAAGCCCCGGTATTTCCGGGGCTTTTGTTTTGAAGGGCTGAAAGGGTCACCAATGCGCGTAATCGCCTTTTTTCAGGTCCTTGGCGAATTCGAAGAGGAGTTTGACGCAACGTTCCACGTCTTCGAGATCAACCAGTTCGCTGGGCGTGTGCATATAGCGCAAGGGAATGCTGATTAGGCCGGTCGCCACGCCGCCACGCCCCATCTGGATGGCGCGGGCGTCGGTGCCGGTGGGGCGGGGATCGGCCTCGAATTGATAGGAGACCTTGGCTTTTTTGGCGGCGGCCAACAGGCGTTGATAAATCTTGGGATTGATATTCGCGCCCCGACAAAGAATCGGGCCGCCGCCGAGTTTGGTTTCGCCGTATTTGCGATTATCGCAATCAGGGTGATCGGTGGCGTGGCCGACATCCACGGCAATGGCGATATGTGGATTGACGGTGTAGGTTGCGGTGGTGGCGCCGCGCACGCCGATTTCTTCTTGAGCGGTGGCGACCGCCACGACTTTAGCGCTTGGGCGCTTCTTTTCGCGGGCCAGACGGATGAGCGTCTCACCCACGATATAGGCGCCGACCTTGTTGTCGAAGGCCCGGGCGGCGCCGATGCTGCCATGGATCAATTCCAACTCGTGATCATAAGTTGCGACGTCGCCAATGGCCACACGTTCCAAAGCTTCGCTTTTGGAGCGGGCGCCAATGTCGATCCAGATTTCATGAATCTCCGGGACTTTTTTGCGGTCGGCTTCATCCATGAGATGAACGGCCCGCTTGCCTGTGACGCCTTTGACCGGACCGTTGGCGGTTTGAAGAATTACCCGGCGGCCAGAAATAACGGACCGATCGTGTCCGCCAATCGTGTCAAAATACAAGTAGCCGTCCTTGTTGATGAAAGTGACGATCAAGCCGAGCTCGTCCATATGACCGGCCAGCATGAGCACGGGGTCGCCAGCCGGGTTGAGGGTGGCGATGCGGTTACCGAGCGCGTCATTGGCATAGCCATCGGCGGCTGGTTTTACGTGACGATCAAACACCGCTTGGGCTTCCGATTCATAGCCGGAAGGGGAGCGGGCATGGAGGAGTTCGGACAAGAAGGCAGGAACCTGATAAATGGACATGGATTTAGTCTCGCCCAAAGACGTCCGGGCGCAAAGCGTTTTTAAGAATGACCATCTATCCCGCCATCGACATCAAAGGAGGCCGTTGCGTGCGCTTGACGCAGGGCCGGGCTGATCAGGAAACAGTTTACGCCGAAAATCCGACGGAAGTGGCGGTCCAGTTTCAGGCGGCAGGCAGTGCCTGGGTGCATGTGGTTGATTTGGACGGTGCCTTCGCCGGCGAGCCGGCGAACCTGGAGACGGTCAAAAAGATCGTGGCGGTCGGCATGAAAGTGCAACTCGGCGGAGGTCTGCGCACCCGGCAGACGGTGGAGCGGGCACTGGCGGCTGGGGTTAGCCGGATAGTAATCGGCACACGGGCAGCCGAGAGTGAGTCCTTCATTGCTGAACTGGTGGAAGCCTTTGGCGATAAAATCGCGGTAGGCATCGATGCGAAAAATGGCCAGGTCGCGGTCAAAGGTTGGGTGGACACCACGAAACTTGACGCGATCGCTTTTGCACAGCGAATGGACATGCTCGGCGTCGGCACGCTTATCTACACGGATATCGGCACCGATGGTATGCTCACCGGACCGAATTTTGCTGCGCAGGAGGCGATGTTCGCGGCAGTCAAGACCCGCGTAATTGCCAGCGGCGGTGTCAGCCGGCGTGAAGATATCGTCGAATTGGCAAAGCTCGCGCAGCGTTACGCGAATCTTGACGGGGTGATTGTCGGCAAGGCCCTCTATGAAGGGCGGGTGGGTTTGCCGGACCTACTTGCGCTTACGGCTTGAGCGGTTTTTGGACTGGAGTGATTCGCTGATTTGTTCGGCGATCTCCTCCAGCGGATACGTGATAATTTCCGCGAGTGTAGGGTGATACCAAGGCGCCCGTAATAAATCGAAGACCGTGGCTCGCATGGCGAGTGGTCCGGAGAAGCAATGGATGAGTTCGCCGGCATCCTTACCGACGATTTCGGCGCCTAAAATGCGCCCGCGCTTTGGTTCCGCGATGATCTTAACGTAACCGTAGTTGGCATCCATCAGGATGGATTTGCCGTGGTCGTTAAACGGGTAGCTGGCACTGATGTATGCGATGTTCTGTTCATCAAGCTCGCCCTCAAGCCGTCCGATAGTGGCCAGCTGTGGATCAGTGAAGACGACGTTAAGCAACAATGACCAATCGACAGGTCTGATGCCTTTGACGCCCGCGGCATGGCGGGCGGCCAGTTCGCCCTGTTGGATGGCGATGTGCACAATTTCAGCCGGACCCGAACAGTCGCCCGCGGCGTAGATGTGCGGGACATTAGACTGCTGCCAGCGGTTTATCTTAATGGCACCGTTCGCCTGCGTCTCGATTCCTGCAGCGGCGAGATTGAGCGAACCGGTGTTGGGCTCGCGCCCCAAAGCATTGAACAGATGACGGGCACGCTTGGTCACTAATTTGCCGTTGTGCAGGAATTTTACCGCTATTCCGTGACGATCCTTGGCCACGCTTTGGATCTGAGTGCCAGCAATGAGGTCGATGCCTTCATCCACCAAGGCTTGCTGCACCACGGTGGAAGCGGCGGCGGAATGGTTCCGGAGAATATTCGGGCTGCGTTGGATGAGCGTGACCTTGCTGCCGGTGCGATTAAGAAATTGGGCCAACTCACAGGCAACGATGCCGCCGCCGAGCACGATGACGCTCGGAGGTGAGAAATTAAGATCGAGCACTTCATCACTGGTCCAGAAAGGGGTTTCGCGGAGTCCCGGCACGGGCGGCACGCTGACTGTCGAGCCGGTGCTGATGAGGAAATTCTTAGCCCGGATTGTTTGGCCGTTGGAGAGGGCCAACGTGTGAGCATCCAGGAAACGGGCGTGGGCCCGAATCAGTTTGAATTTGCCGGATTTTAGGGCCTTTAACCGGTAATCGGCAAATTCACCAATCAAGCGCAGCTTGCGGGCATGGATGGCCTTCATGTCGGCCCGGGCCGACGGGATTTTTAGGCCGTAAGTCTTTCCCTTTTGCGCGAGGTGCAGGACTTCGGCCATGTAGAGCAGGGTTTTGGAGGGCATGCATCCGCGCAGGATACACAGCCCCCCCAGTTCGCGTGCCCCGTCAATAATGGCGACACGCTGGCCTAATTCGATGGCTATGCGTGCAGCATTAAATCCTGCGCTTCCTCCGCCGATGACTAGAAGGTCGTAGGACTTCATAGCGAAGAATCAGGAGTTTGCCGAATCGCGAGACGGGAGGGGGGGACAAGCATGAGGATAAGCGCGGTGCTTACGACGATCCAACCGTGTAAGCGAAGCAAACCGGCTTTCCATAAAAACGACGGTGCTAGGGTGTGCTGAACCCATTCTGAGCGGGTTTCCAGCAGCAGCCAGAAACCGGCTCCAGGTAGAATCCAAATTAAATTGAACGTTCTCAAAAACCGAACGGGTTGGTTGGTTGATGAGAAATCTGTGGAAACCAGAAGAAGCCAGAGCGGGGCAAGCACAAGGGCATCGTAGCTGCGATGGTAGCCGGAGATCAGCAGGCAAAGGCCGATTGACCCGAGCCATGCGAGTTGCAGCGACGGTGTTGCAGGGCTTGCTCCGCGGGAATCGAACCAGAGTCGCCAGATAAACCCTGCCGCGAGCAGTAGAGCGAGGGGAAATGGCAAGCCGATGCCCGTCATTGCAAACCACACACCTGTTGGATCGATGCGTTGGAATCCTAGTTGAGTTTCAGCGGAAATGGCTCCTGTGACACTTTCGGCACGAAGATTGCCGAGCCAATCCAAACAAGACGTAGGTTGAAGGAAAAATATAACCGCCGCGATGGCCAGATGGAGAGAGCCGACGCAGAAAGTTAAGTAAAACGCAGGGCGCACGCGCGAGCCAAGTGCCAACCAAAGTGGGCCGATGATTCCAAGTTGAGGTTTCAGTAGCAGAGAGAAACCCAGGAGCAGCAACCCTCTGCGGGTTGCGCCAGCTTGAAAAAGCGCACTGCCGGCGAGTAGGGCGCCGGCGGCGGGCAGGGCGGGATTGGACACGACCATCGCAGTGTGTAGTGGAGCGCAAGCTGCCAGCAGGAAGGAGCTGACGAAGCATTCATGCGGCGAATACGTCAGAATCGACATCCAACGATAGATTCCGAAAGCAAGAAGACCGAGGCCGACGATGATGATGAAGGCTCGCGCAGGTCGGACTGGCAAAAGAGCAAAGGGTAGCATGGCCGCGAGACTACCTGGTGGATAGACCGCGACGGTATGTGTGGGATTCTGCGCACCTGCCGCTGCCAGCGTCGAGGTCAGACGGTTGGAGTCGTAAGGATTATCGCCTGTAATCAGGAGGCGTGCGCCGGCGTAAGGAGCGGCAAAATCTGCATTGCCTGCGAAGGCAGACCGATAGACGCCGCGATAAAAGAAAAGCATACTCGAGACGACCATTAGCGCCCAGAAAAGTAGAGTGGCGAACAAAGCCGGTCGACAGACGGCATGACTGGGGTTTGCCGAGCGAGTTCGCATGAAGTGGGACAGGGTCAACGTCCTTTGCCAAACAACATGATATGGAGCGTCTTCAGCACGATTGCGGCATCGAGGAGAAAGGAGAAATGCCGGATATAGTAGAGATCATATTCGAGTTTTCGAATCGTGTCCTCCAGACTGGCGCCATACGGATAGTTGACTTGTGCCCAGCCGGTGATGCCCGGTTTGACGAGATGACGGAAATGATAGCACGGAATATCGCGCTCATAGTCCACGACCAGTCTTTCCCATTCCGCGCGCGGTCCGATGAGACTCATGTCGCCGCGCAACACGTTCCAAAGCTGGGGAAATTCATCGATCCGGCTGGCCCGGAGAAACCGTCCAACGCGCGTGATCCGGCGGTCGCCTTCCTGCGTATAGCGAGCGGCACTGTCTTGGTGCACCCGCATGGTGCGCAGTTTGACGATGGGAAAGGTAATACGGTTTCTCCCGATGCGGGATTGGGTGAAAAACACGGGGCCACGGTCTTCCAACCAGATGGCAACGCCGGCGAGCAGAATAAGAGGGGTCGCCAGGATCAATCCGAGCGCCGCAAGGATGAGATCGCTTGCACGTTTGGCGCGTTCGAACACCGGCTCACGCGCGATTTGGAATCCGTCTTGGAAAAGCCAGGCTTGATTTAGGCGATAGATGGGAATTTTGCGCCAGTAAACTTGGTGAAACAGCTCCAATCCGTAGGTTGGCACACCGCTGAAATAAAGACGCATCAGTTTTTGGGAGATTTCACTGGAAAATTCCCGGCTGGATTCACGCAGCACCAAGGCCTCGACTGCGAGGGTGCCCTTTTCGATATCCTCGAGCACTTGGTCGAAGTCCATCAAAGTCTGAGCGTGGAACGGCGGAGTCGTGGTTCCGGGCGGAATGGTGTAGATGACGGGCTGGGTGAAGTTCATCTTCTGGCATTCCTCCGCAAACAGAAGGCAACTGGCGGCGTCGCCGACAAAGACCAGTGAGCGCTGCTGCCAGACCCGCATCCGGGCGTTATAAATGGCGCGCCGGTAGAAAAGCGTGATGGGCATCAGCAACAGAAAACTGCTGGCAACGACGGAACGGCTTTGCTGCAGCGTATAACCACTGGGAATGAGCACAAAGGTGATGAGCAGGGTGCACAGCATGGCCACCAGCAGCGTGATCAAGTGCTGGCTGGCATAGTCGAGACTCAGCATGTCCGTGCGCGCCTTATAGCCGTCGATCAGATAAAACCCGAGGAGCATTAGGACTAAGGGTCCGAGTAGAGGGAAGGTCACCAAAGAGTCCAACTGAACTACCCCGCGCAGCAGTCCCGAGATATTGAACGCCATGAATACGGCGATCATATCTAGCAGGAGCAGGCTGATTGAGGTGTAGCGGGAAGGCTTCATGGCAGGCGGCAAATTCCGCTCAAGAAAGACTGCTCTGGGATTTCGGCGAGGCGAGCAATGAATACCAAGTTGACGCGGCCGTGGCGACGCCGCCGGTCGCTTGTGAGCAGGCGAGGGCGTGTTGGTTCATGGCAGCCATCTGCTCAGGGTGGGTGCGCCAGTCAGAAAGCAATTGCCTCATGCGGGTAATATCAACGCGACGGCAAGCTTGCCCGATACCGGCGGAGTCAATCTGCCGGGCCAGATCACAGTCGGGTCCGATGAACAGCACGGGGCGGCCCACAGCAAGGATGCCGTAAAACTTGCTGGGGAGAACCAGCTGTTCGCAGCCCACGCGCAATGTAACCAAGTGGACATCGCCGGCCCCAAGGCTCGCGGCGAGCTGTTCGCGTGGTTGGTGGGGCAGGAATCGGACATTCGTGAGTCCGGCGGTTTGGCAGAGTTGCGTCAGGCGGGGGCGCTGGGCACCGTCGCCGATAAAGATAAAGACGATATCGGGTTCCTGCCGGAGGGCGGCAGCGAGTGTAATTACCGGTTCGATGTCGTGGACCCGTCCGAGATTGCCGGAATAGGATACGACAAATTTTCCCGCCAGTCCCCGCTGGCACCGTAGGGTTTCAATTTCACTGGCCGGGGCCGGGGCCAGGCCACGCGGAGCCCAATTGGGCACCACGTGAATGCGCTGGCTGGCGACACCTTGGGCGGCCAACAGAAGCGCCATGTCTTTTCCCAAGGTGACACAGCCCTCGGCCTGTCGCCAGGCGCGGTTCCGCAAAGCCCGAAGCCAGCCCAATCCACGGACTCCGCCCAAAACCGTGGCGAGTTCCGGAAAAACATCCTGCACCCAATGGAAAAGCCGCGCTCCACGGAAGCGGGCCACCGGGGCCGCCAGCACGGCCAGCAGCGGCGGGTCGGTGAGCAGGATCAAAGTATCTTCGCGTCGCAGATTCCAGAGTAGCCACCAGAGGGCCGCGCCACTGAAGAGCAGCCAGTTGACGGCTTTAGCGAAAGCGGTGCGGCCGCCGAGGCGCGGGGTGCGCACACGATAAATGCTGACGCCCCGGTGGATTTCGCTTTTGGCGAGGCTGCGGGCATGCGGCGCACTGGTAAGGACGGCGACGGCCAATCCCTTGGCCGCCAGCGCCTCCGCAAGATCGGTCAGTAACTGGGCGGTGGCGGGCTCCTCCGGCCAGTAAAAACGGTTGAAAAACAGAATGCGGCCCACGGGTTTCATGTGACGGCCGGAGGCTCGGACCGCAGTTGTCGGATGGCGCGGGCGATGTCCTGTTCGTAACGTGCGAGCATTAGACAATACGCGAAGGCAGGGCGTCCGTCTAAAAATCCGCCGCGCAAGACGTATTGATAGAAAAAGCGAAGCAGGCCGCGAAAAGGTAGATGGTAACTGAGTTCTTTTAAGGCACGTCGGCGCTGCAGTGGATCGGACGCGACCAGTGCGGGTAGAAGCTTCCGCCGCGGACGTTGGGTTGCGACGAAAGTGCGAGCTTCAGATTTTGCGTAATGAGCATGCTTGGCGGCCAGTTCTTCTTCTGTTTGAGCGGAAAGATTGTGGAGGTAGTTTGCCTTTAACCAAGTCAACCGCAGCCCGGCTGCTTCCCGTTGGCCGTGACCTGACTGCGCAAAACGGAAGCGTTGCACATGGGCGAAGCGGGCTTGGTAAGCGGGATAGTCAGTGCAATGGGGGATCCAGCAGCCACGAAACATCATGCAGGGAGCCACATAGCAGCCATCCCAGTGGGCAGCTTGGGGTGAGGTGGCAAAAGCCAAACATTCAGCGTGCAGCGCCGGGGTCATGGTTTCATCCGCATCCAGATGGAAAACCCAGGAATGTCGGAAGGAAATTGATTCGTGGGCATGATTGCGCTGCTGGGCGAAATTGACAAAGGGGTTCACGAAAACCCGTGCCCCGGCGGCCTGCGCGATTTCCGCGGTGCGATCGGTAGAACCGGAATCCAGCACGACCACATCCTCGCAGTCGGCGACGCTGGCGAGGCAACCGGGAAGGTCCACCTCCTCATTGAGGGTCAGGATAACAACCGAAAACATGATCAGGAATGGCTCGTGGTAGAGCTGGTTTGCGATTGCAACCGAGCGTAACGCATGGCCGAAAAGAAAAGGATCCAGAAGGAAATGAGGACGGCACCGTTAGCGAAAGGAAACTCGAACCAAGCATACAATGCGACCAAGGCGCAGCCGAACAACGGATACTGGCTCAGCGGGCTGCCGAATATATTGCGCCGAAAAGCGAAGAGCGGAATCAGCCCCATCGCCATCGCCAGTATAGTGCCGGCAAAACCAGTTTCTGCCAAGGACTGCAGCCAATCGCAATGTGCCTCTACATAACCCATTTCATTGCGATTGATGAGAAACTTGCGCGGCTGGATGAGCTCGTGAGCACTGGCAAAACTTTCCAAACCCCAGCCGAAGGCCGGCTTCTGTTTAGCCAGCTCCCAAGTGTCACTGTAAAGTTGCGCACGGACCCCAAACAAGGACTGATTGCGGGCTAGGGTCTGTAATGTCTCCTGGTAGCGTGCATCAATCGAACGTTGCGCCAGCCAACCAATAGCGGCGGTGCCACTCAGGGCCAAGAAAGCCATCATCAAGATGGGGGGTGCGATGGATCGATGTGCTGCTCGACGGGTAATGCAGATGCGAACCAAGCCGTGGCTAAGCACGGTGATGAGCACGACGACGGCCAAGCCTGTGGCGGCGCGTGAAGCGCTGACAGGGGCCGAGGCCGCGATGAGGAGCAGGCCAACCACGGCCAAGGTGAATGGAGAGTGCCACAGATCGCGGCTGCGCGAACTAGCATCGTTAAAAATGATCCCGGCTGTGGCACACAGCCAGAGAATCATGAATGCACCCCAATGGTTATTATAGATGAAGGTGGAAAAAAATCTTGGGTTGGGTGATTGGGAAAGCCCAAAATAGAGGTCGGCCTCCACCAGTTTTTGCAGGGTGCCAAAGATGGCGAGCAACAGGCAGCTCAACGCACCGGTCATAATCAGGAGGCGCAAGAATCGCCGGCTGCGTGGGATAAGCAGCAAGTTAAACGCGGCGAGATAGACCGAGGCATAAAACCAGAGTTCGTGCAGGCTCTTGCTAGGATTCATCGAACTGGGCCACAACGGATTCTCCGCACCTGTCCTAAGCAGAACTGTGTCACCTTCGACCGTCAAGGGCCGGAAGCTGGGGTTAAATGCGCTGACGACAACGAGAAGAATGAAGAGGAGCCATGGGAGCAGCCACCAGACACGCCGCCGGTTTTCCCGCCCGTGTGCTCCGGGCTGCCGCAAAGCGGCAAGAGTGATGAAGAGGCCCAAATTTGCCCACACGGACAAAACCGGGCGGATCCACCAGATGTTGCCTCCAAAACACCAAGCTGAGACCAGCATCAGGGCAGACAGATGGACGAACGTGATTTTTTCCAAACGGGTCATGGGCGTCGGTGCTCTAGCAGTTCCTTGTAAAAGGTTGCCAGCAAGCTGGCTGGTTTATCCCACGAAAACTGCGCCTGCATCCAGGCGCGGCCGTTACTGCCGCGGGCGTGCAATCGGGCTGGTTCCTCGTTAAGCAGGATTTTCAAATATTTGCCATATTCAGACCAAGGCACGCAGAAACCGGAATCTTTGGTAGCGAGTTCATGCCAAGGCGTGCCGTCCGTGGTCAGCACCGGCAAACCGTGGGCCAGTGCCTCAGCAACGGTGAGGCCGAAGTTTTCGGAGTGCGTGGGTAGCAGGTAGACGCTGGCGACGGCGTAGGGGGCCGGAGCATGGGTGCCATCGTGCACCTTGATCCTGTTTGCGGCACCCAATCGGTGGGCGGCACCCGTCAACTCCGCGATCGAGTAGGTTTCCGGAATGCCGACGACGAGGAGGAGCCAGTCAGACGGAGCTTGAGCGGCCCAAAGTTCAATGAGCTCAAGCACGCGTTTTTTAGGATGAAATCTGGAATAGAAAAGCGCTACCCGATGTCCGGCCAGCTCCGGGCAGTGTTGCTGCCAATATTGCCTTGCCGTCTCCATCGCGGTTGGCGTGGGGAGCTCCACACCATTCGGTGCAATGCAGATCGGCTGAGTCATGCCCAGCCTGCGAATATCGGCGGCTTCCTGCTCGCTGGTGGCGTGCCAGCCGGCGGCGGTCGCAAACGCGCCGGGATGAATGAAGTGTGAAGCCAAAAATTTTTTCCAGCGGTGATGACGCCACGCCCATTGGCTCATCATGCCGCGAGGGGAGATTACCAGAGGCCGTTTGCGCTTGGCCGCCACGGCGGACGCATAGTGCAGGGGGCGCTGCCAGAGCGCGTGCTGATGAATCAAGTCATGGTCACCCAGCTGCAAATACTGATGCAGGGGGGCTGAAACGGCGAGGCTGTGCGGCCATTGGCGGACAAAACGCCGGATGCAAAAGTTGGCCACCGGTTGTTCCGTTGAGGCCAGGCCCGATGCTGTGGTCAACAAGTCGACCTCGTTGCCGGCCGCGGCCAGTTGGGCGGCGAGACCCAGCACTGAACGCGAAGGTCCGCCGTGGCGGGCTTCAAGGCTGGAGACAATTTGGGCGAGCCTCATCGGGCACCGGGTGGGGCGAACATCCGGAATGCGCGGCACTGCCGATAAAATGGCCGAGACATGGCTACGCGCGTCAATGGGTCTGAGTTGCGCCAACAATCAAACGGCCACGGACAGTGAATTATTTCCACGGTGAGCTAGACGGGGGTTATTCTCGGCTTGATAGGACGGCAGGGATTCCCGGCGCAGATCATGTGACCGGGTTGGTTTTTGATCACGACTGAGCGGGCGCCGATCACGGCGAGCTCACCAATCGAAACGCCGGGTCCGACGAAACACTCCGCGGCGATCCAAGTATTGGCGCCAATGTGGATGGGGGCCGTGCGCAGGGGAAGTGTCCATTGGGCGATGTCGTGGGTGCCGGCGCAAATATGGGTGCGTTGACTGATGTTGACCCCGGCATCGAGCCGCACAGTCCCAAGGTTGTAGATATGGACATCAGGGGCGAGCATCACTCCGGCGGCGATTTCCAGTTTCCAAGGAAAGTGAATCCGGACCGTGGGGAAAATCCGGGGAGTCGAAACGGCGCCAACAGCAATCCGGGCACCAAAAATCCGCAACAAGGCATTGCGCCAAAAATAGCAGGAACGGGGGCTCCAGCGGAAAACAGTCGATTGGACTACCAGCCATGCGAGTCGGCCGAGTTTCTCGCGGCGACTCCAAGGGGAGGGGCTGTTCTGTCCGAGCAATGGCATGGTGGTCAGACCTTGAAGGCTGGAACGGTGGCGGCAAGCGCGCTTAAGAGTGCAGCGGTGGCGGTGGCATAATCGTAATGCGCGATATGGGCGCGCACCGCCAGGTCAAGGGCCGGTCGCTGGGATTGCAGTGTGGCAACGGCCGATTGCAGGCACCGGGCAAGTGAGTTGGCATTCCCGTGTGGAAAACTCCAGCCAGTGACCCCTTCAACGATGAGATTTTCGCGGCAGCCCACATGGTCACTGACGATGCAGGGGAGGCCTGCCGCCATGGCTTCATTCACAACCAATCCCCACGTTTCACCGGGACCTTCGCTGGGTAGGACCAACAGATCGGAGATGGCAAAAACATACGGGAGCGAGAGCTGGTTCTGAAACGGGAGGAAATGAACATGGTCCAATTCTTTGGCCTCGGCCTGCAGCCGCGCAGACAGTGGCCCGCCGCCGACGAGGAGCAGCGAGGTGTCCGTCAGGTTCGCCTCACGGAATGCGCTCAGCAGGAGGTCGGGGCGTTTTTTGGTTTCAAATTTACCCGCGAAAAGGATGACGTTATGATGTGAAGGGATTCCCAGTTTTTCGCGCAGTTGGCGGGCCTCCGGGCCGGCCCGGTTGGTTTGGCTGGCCCAGCGGTGATTGTCCACGCAGTGCGGGACATGGAAGATGCGGCCGGCAGGAACGCCATAAGCGGTGAGAAAGCGCGTGTGGGCTTCACCGACGGACGCAAAACCGCGATAGCGACGCAGGAGAATGGAGAGCAAGATACGACGGACCAGCCTGCGTAGCACCGGGGCATTTTCCCGACCCACTAAATGGGTGTCACCGCGTAGAAACAACGGGCACCGGCGCCAAGTAAGCGCGAGTTGCGCCAACGAGCGCCAGCCGTAGCCAAAAACCAAGACCGCATCCGGTCGCCAAGACTCAAGGTGCTTCACCAGTGAAGGGTTGTGCAGCCCACTAAAGTGACCGGTTCCGGGATGAGCGGACGCATTCGGCACGAACTCGTGTTCGTAACCTGAGAGCAGATCGAGGTCCCACTTGATTTCACGGTCAAACCCAGGGTCGTGGTGGGCGACGATTCCGCCATCCCATAGATAGAACACCCGCAGATCCAAGCGACCCTGAGCGAGCTGTTGAAACCAAGGCGCATAGTATTGCACCGGGTGGGAGGCCACGATGGCCAGTCTAGGCAGGGGCTTCACGAGTTGTTTCGGGCGAAAGGTGTCTTCGTTACCAGCAGGAAGGTCCCGCCAATGGTCGCCAAGACCATTTGGAAAACGGAAGTGACCCATAGGCTGGCAACCATCTCAAAAGATGAACCGAATTGCACTAGCATGCTCAAGAAGATGAGGGCTTGCAACGAGATGAGCGGATAATGGCGCGACCATGACTCGAGCCACCCCATGATCAGTCCTATTACTCCGCCGCAAAATAGCGCCCCAAATATGGGCCCAAAATTTCCATAAGCCTCTGGGAGCAACCCCCAAGAAATGTAGGTGACGAATGACTCCTCCTCGGTCTGCTTGCCAAAGTGGACATTGAGCAGCACCATGCCTTCATGGGTCCGGGGTTTATCGGGCCAGAACAAGCGGGGAATAAGCAAAGCCGGTATGATGGTGTAGGTCTCACCGCCGAGGACGGGCACATTGTCCATCGTCACATATTCCTGCACGTCGAGCAAATTGACGAGATTGTTGATGCGATCGGAAATGCGTTGGCTGGCGATGTGCTCTCGATCGCTCTTGAACTCGTCGGAATCCGTGAAATGACCCCAGCTGCGGGAAATCCATTCTTCGTAACGATCCGACAGGCTGGACAATTCCTGTGGAGCGTAGGCGGTGCCCTCCAACCAGTAGGCGGAACGCATCTCGAATTTGCTCAGGTTGAGAAAACCGACGCCCATGGTGAAAACGGCCAAGAGCACGATGGGCACTTTGCCGCGGCCGAGAAATATGCCCACCGAGACTGCGATAATAAGAGAAGTGACCGGGAAGAGGGTGTAGTTGGAGGCGGTGAATACACAGTGGACTAAAAAAATGATCCAAAAAAGCGTCTGGCGAGGACCCCGGAGTTCGCCCAGTCCGATGAAATAACCGCTCAGCAGGCCGCCGCCCATACCGGCGGAATCACCCATGGTGCGGATAATAGGATATAAGCCGGAGGGAAGAAGGCCTAGCCACCCTGCCATATTGGCGACATGATAGCCGACGCTGAGACTGATCAGCAGCACGCCAAAGTTCACCAGCTTACGGGGCTGATCGGAATTGAGAAATTTAAATTTCAGATAGGTGGCTGGAGCGCGGCGGAAACTGTTTTTGAAAGCCAGCAACCAACCGGCGGCCAGGCTGGCGCAAAATATAAAGATCTCCACCGCCGCCCGCATGATTTCCTCGTTCGAGTAAACAAACACCGATGGGTTTTGGGTGACGACAGGAGTGGCATAGATGATGAGGGACTGTAGTGCGATGAGCGGCCCTAAGGGCAGGCTGGAGGAGCGTTGTGCGTTCCACGCAAATATGGGGAGCAAGGCACCGGCGGAAATTACGAGAAAGGGCATGACGCCGTTGCGGTCCGAGAAATACATCCAGATGGCGATGCCCAGACATATGGCTGCGAGGGTTTTCACCTGCGTGTGCATGAAGGGCCGGATTTTTCCGGCCAATTGCTCACAGGTGATGGTTTGGTCAGTTAGTGCCATGGTCCGGCAGGGAGGGTTCGGTGGCCACACTGGCGAGCAGTTCTGAAAGTCGCCCGGCCATGGTTGAGGCGGAATAAGGCGCAAACGCCTGCCAGTCGGCTGCAGGGCTCACGGCGTATTGGCGCGCCGCGAACCAATGCCGGGTGATTTCATCCGCCAGCGCAGCATCGGTCGAAAAGTTGGAAAATGTGACACAACTGCCAGCACGAGTCTCGCGCAACACGGATACCACCGAACTGGATTCGTGAAAAATTGCGAGCAGTGGCTTGCGGGCCAGGATGTAGGGGTAAATTTTGGAAGCGGTGTAGGCTGGATCGTCGGAACCGGGAACAATGAGCGCGGCGGCGTCCAGCAGGCACCGCAGGGTTTCGGAATAGGGCAGGCGTTGCGGGGTTTCTTGGACTTGGTCGGCTACACCAGCGGTCACGGCTAACGGCAGGATGCTCTGACGGGCGGCTGAACCCGGAGCGTAATCGGTGCCAAGGAAATGCATGCGCACTTTGCGCAATTTAGGGTCGATCTCACGTGCGCGGTGAAAAGCGGCGAAAAATCCGCGCAGCGCCCGGGCCATGTCAGGGCCGCCCCGGCCGACGTAAACCCAATGGTGGAGGCCATCATCAGGTTGGAATCTAGTCTGACTGATATTGGCTGCGCGCACCGCCATGAAGTCACGTTCATCCGCCCCGAAGGGAATCACGAGGAAAGGCTTGGTCGCGATGAAGGGATAGCGGGCGCGCAAGGTCTGAGGATAGTCGGGCGAAACGGAGGTAAATGCATCAACCTCAGCCAACGTCTTACGCTCGTAATGAACATCCAGACAACGGGCCAGAGTGTATTTAAGCCGGCCACCGGGTGGCACCACGCTGGGATTTTTTGCATAATAGTCGTTTACCCAAAGATCCTGATAGTCGACGACCACGCGCACGCCGAATTTTGCTTTCAATGCAGGGATGATGCGATGAACCGGAAACTGAGTAGTGCTGAAATAGATGACACAGTTGGCCGGCCCTGACTGCTTGAGGAGTCCGGCGATGCAGGCATGGATGGCACTGGCGCACCGGTAACCGAGCGTGCCCAATCCTGGCACGTTGGCCCATAAAGTGGAAAGCCCGCGCACCCGGTGGATGCGCACCCCGGCAGGCACGGTTTCCTCAAGAAAAGCATCGCACGCGGATCGGACATCATCGGGATGCACTGCGACCACGTCGATGGTCCAACCCAGAGCCAAGAGATAGGGCAAGGCCAGTCGCACGCGTTGATGATCGGCCGCACTCACTGGCGGAAAATGAGGAGAGACGATGATAAGACGTCTCATCGTTGCCTGACGGGAAAGGTCGTTTGCAGGCGTTGGGCCAGCTCGGGGATGCGAGGGCTGGAATTGGCGGCGCGGGCACAGGCGGCGCGAAGCTCCGCCAGTTGCGTTGATGAATTGAGCAGCCCGATGGTTTGGCGCACGAAGGCCTCCGCATTGTCTTCCGTCAGGCTAGGCGAGCCATCATGCCATTCGTAGCCCCGTGCGCCCGACCTGCTGGTGATCACGGGCAAGCCCCAACCCAAGGCAAGAGCGAGTTTCATTGAGGCGCCGCGTGAAAGCCAAAAAATTGGATTGATGAACAAGCTCCATGTCGCGGCCTCCTTTTGCAGGGTGGCATCGTCGATCCGGCCGAGTGGCCGGACAAAGGGGAAGCGGAAAGCCAGAGCCTCGGCGATATGTGCGGGGCCTCCCGCCAAATGTAATTCGAGTCCATTGACCTTTTGACGCTGCAGTTCCTCGCAGACAGCTTCGAGGGCCAGGCGGTTTGGGGTGTGGTCCAAGGTGCCGACATAGCCCAGCCGTCCGGGCACGGGAACGCATGGCAGTGGGTTGCAGGCAAAGACCCGGGGCAGGACCAGGACCCGACGCGCGCCCAACCAACGTTCCAACACGGCCTCCTCTTCCGACATGGCACAAACTCCGTGCAGATACCGGTGACGGTAGTGGCTTTCGAATGCTAGATTCAGCCCGATCCGCCAAGTGGCGCCAAGATTTGACAGACCGGAAGCGCGGCGTCCTCCGGGGCCGGCCACTTCATAGAGATCATCGCCGCTTTGGTTGCCGTGTGACATGACCACGATCTGGGCGTCGGGGAAAATTTTGGCAGCCAACGGGGCCAAACGGATTAGTTCGGCCCGGTTGAGGAAAAGGTGCGTCGGGTTGAACCCGGCAGCTAATGCCATGAAAGCGGCGCGTGCTTCAGACGGACGATAAAAAAGATAAGCTCCGAGGCCAAATTGTCGGCGCAGCCGCCATGACGGCGCACGGGTCACGTTCACGGCCAGCAAGCGCGTTTCCATCGAGGCCGCTTGCACGATTTGAAGGAAGTCCTGCGAACACAACTGCACGCCACCAGGGATCGCGGCCTGCAAGTCAGCTGGGTCATGAATAAAAACAGATTTCATGGTCGGGAGTTTACAGTCGCGGCGAGATCAAGATAAGCCTGCGCCTGTCGGGCCAGATCGAAGTGTTTCACGACATAATCGCGGGGATGGTAAGCTCCGGCATCCACCTGCCCGAGGAACGGTCCTAGCTTGGCTTGGAAATCGGTCGCGGCGACAAACCGCTCACCACAACTTGGATCGAAATAGGGCACGGACGTCACCGGTGAAAACTGAACACGCTGCGGATACATGGACGGATCCTGCCAAGGCCCGCCGCGATCCCAAGCCAAGATGGGCACTCCGCAGGAAAGGGTCTGAAGATAGGCAAAACCCTGCGTCTCATGTTCACACAGAAAGACCATGGCGGAGACTTCCTGTAACAGGCGGCGAAAGTCATCCTCATCATATTGGCCGTAACGCAGATGGACGCACTCGCGGCCTTCCTTTTCCAAGCGGCGCAGAATGGGTTCGATCAACTGCGGAACGAATTCGTCCCGGCGCCAGCGGATTTTGTCGTAAACCAGCACTTTGCGCGACGGACGGCGAGCTGGTGGCGTCCACAGGTCGGTCTCGACCCCAGCGGGCCAGACTTTGGTGGGGATCGGACGAGATAGATCGCGCTCATACATGGCCCTGAACCATTCACAGGAAGCGAGAATCAGGCTGATCTCCGCTCTCTCCCAGAAGTCGTTTTCATAGGGATGGGCCGCAATGCCCGGCCCATACACGATGGGATGGTCCGGTGGAATCAGGTCAACGACATGGGGTTTGCCGATAACGTGGGCAACTGCGCCGGGATTGGCCCGAAGTCCGCGGTAATCGTTGATCCGGTAATTTACCCCCAGTCGATCGAGTCCGCTGCGCAGGTTAAGATACCAGCGCATCACGCCGCCGGGTTTTGGGCGCCCGCGCAGCAGGCATCGGATGAAACGGCGCGGGAGGTGATCGCCGGGAAACCAGCGGTCCGGATCAGGCTCTTCGTAGAAAAGGAAGAGGGAGGAGTTTGTCATGTTGCCCGGGATGCTGGGGCTCGGTTGCTGAACAGTGATGCCAGGCGAAGAATCTGCCGTTTGAACAGGCGCAAGTAGCCGCGAAACCGGATGCTTTGGAACGCGAGGGTGCGTCGATTTAATGAGCCGGTCTTGAAGAGGAGCGCGCGGTATTCGGCGGTGAGTCTGACCCCATCGAAGGAGCTGAACGGATAGGATGAGGGGTGTTGCCCCGCGGCGTGGCGACGCAGGCCGGCATCGTAAGCGGCCATGACCCCGATCAACCAGGGCGAGTCGGTTAGAAGCGCTTGATTGACCTCCACCGGGAGATAGCTGCAAGGCATGCCCGCATGCTCCAATCGATAGCCACTCAGGTGGAAGAAGATAACGGGCACCTCGTTTACGCTCCAACGTCCCGGAGCGCTTTCCCGGACTGTGCGTTCGCGAGCGTTCCAGAACGCGACGTTCAATCCGGGGTGGCGTAAGACGCGCACATCATCTGGATAATACTGGAGGAGAAGCGGCATTAATTTCTGGTCGGCGAACATGCCGTGGCGCCGGTCGCAAAACCCGTAGATGCAGAGCCGACTTTGCAGCCATTCCAGCATGCGCGCAGATGCAGGACTGGCGCGCCAGGCAGAGAACCCGCCATTGAGAAAACCCATGTCCACGATTTCGATCTCGTTGACGTGACGATCAGAGAGTTCGGGCGGAGCGAGCAGGTGTGGTGTCAGTTGCAGCGAAGCGGTGCCGAAGTCCGCCCAAACAGAAGCAAAAGTGCCGGTCACCAAAAGGTCAGAGTCCAGATAGATAACCTGCGCCGCTCCTTGCTGGAACAGATAGGCAATCAAGTGGGGTTTGAGCGCATTGCACAGTTCGAAGGCGTCGTAGTAATAGCGCATCAACGGAGGCACGCCAGCTTGGACGGCGTCAAAGCCGTGAAAACGCAACAAGGGTTCGTCGGCGGGTAAGCTACCTGTGCCGGTATCGACGACTAGAATATGCAGCGGTTCGGTGTTGCCGGCAGTGACGAGTGAATCCGCGAGGGCGCGGGCGTGCGGAAGGTGTGACCGGGTGACGACAGTGCAGAAGACGTTCATGATGACGAGGCGGTGGCGGGGGCGGCTCCCTCGGTTAGTATTCGATATAGGCGTTCGCCGTAATGGCTCCACGTATAGTGGCCGACGCGGACAGGCGCGGCCGCGGCGAGGCTGGCCAGCCAAGGACGATTCTGCTGGCAACGGACAAGCGCGTGGTAAAGTGCATCGGCACTGATTTCGTCAAGGATGATGCCGCAGGAGGCGTCAACGACACTGCCGCAGTTGCGCGTTGTGATAACAGGCAGGCCCGAAGCCAGCGCCTGGTAGGCAACATAAGCGCTGCCCTCGAACAGGGTGGGGAACGCCATCACATCCATCTCGCGAAAGCGGACGGCGAGCGTCTCTTGCGGCACGCGCCCATGCAGCGTCACGTTGGCGGGCAGGTGCCGAGGGCGGTCGATCACTTCGCCGAAAACGTGCAGTTCTGCTTGGGGGAAGTCGCTTTGAAAGCGCGCGAATGCTTCGAGTAACAGATGCGAGCCTTTGCGGTAAAAGAAGGTGCCGGCAAAAACAATGCGAAGGGGTGGGGTGTTCGGACGCGGTGAGGCCGCCGGGGCGAACCGTCCCGGTTCAAACCCATAGGGCAGCAGCCGCAGGCGCTCTGCGGGCACGCCGAGGTGACGGCAGGAATCCATCACGAATTCGGAGGGGCAAAGAATGAGGTCGGCCAATTCCAGTTCGGCGGCATAGCGACTGAGCTCCCATGGACCGGGATGGTGGAAGCGCACGCCGTGGTGGTTCGGCGAGGCTTCGGCCTCGGAAAATATTTTTTCGCGGTAATGCGGTGTGGCGATGGATAGGTCGAGAATGCAGCGACTGCGGCCTTTCCACGCGCGAAACAGGTTTTCGGCGCCTGTGTCGATGGCCAGCACTGTGCCTGGGGGTGAGAAGTCGCAGAGAATGCGTCGTGCCATGCGATCATGTGCGGCGAAGTAGCTGTATGAGTGGCGGGTGAGACGCGCCGCGAGTTGATAGCTGTGTTCGACGGGGTAGGTGCGAACGATGTCCGCTGGCACACCAGGGTGGGATCGTCGCGCCAGGCTGCGGGCCAGTGACGGGAACAGCGGACGAAGGCGCGTTACGGTGCGGTCGGACACAAAAGAGGTGGTGACCATCCGGTAGCCGGGCACTCGGCGCGATAGCTCCGCCGCCTGTTGGAACAGGTGATGGCTGAAACCGTAACTGAGGACCGGGCAGGTGATCATGGCAGCACAGCGGAAATCCAGCGATTATGCGCGGGGCGCTGTTCAGGCACTGCAAAGCGCCACCAAGCGTTGGGTATAACCGTGACGCGGTAGCCGTGCGCGGCCAAAAACCGGATGCACGACTCTTCGAGTTCCGGGCTGTGGGTTTCGATGATGAAGCGGCATTCAGTGACGGAAATGAGTGTCTCGGCGGATTTCAAAACGTCGAGTTCCCAGCCATCGACATCGATTTTGAAAAACACGCGTCGACCGGTGAGAGGAAGATCATTCGACAGCAAGATTGTGCCCTCGCCTTGACGGTCGGGTGGAGTGACGAACGCGGTGCGGGCATCCAATTGGGAGCCGGGAAAATTGAGCGCGAAATGCCGTTGTTGCAGCGGCAGAAAATCGGCATTGGCGTCGATCAGGTGGACGATGCCGGCGGGGTTGTGCTTGCGGAAAACTAGACCGTAGTAGGCGTCCGACGCCCCAATATCAACCAGCGTGTCTGCCCACCGGCTGAAGGCAACAAATGTCGGCTGAATCTCGCGCTCGTCGAGGCCCACGATGCGCTGCGTCTTAGCGGCGGGGTCAATCAACATGACGAGGTTCCTGGCCGCTCCCGCTAGTATGCGCCGCTCGTGAACCTTTTTGCCGAAGACGGCGAATTTCACGTAGCGCAGCAAAGTTTTGACAGGCATGTTGGATGATTAACGGGCGGGCGGGCGGCGGCATTGAACGCCAAGGCAGTTGGTCCATCGATCGATGGTCTCCACGGCATCGAACATGCGGTCAACCGCGTCGCCGTAAGCGGCGCGGCGGATGTCTGTGAAACCAGCAGCGGTGAGTTCATGCGCCATGGCCTTGTAGTCCCACATCCAGAGGTGCGCACTGCCACCAAGCCAGCCCTTGAGGAAGCCGGCGAGGCCGCGCGACCGCACGGGCACGCCCAACATCGACTGATCCATGAAGGTGTGCGCGGCGAGTGGCCGCGGGTCCTTGACGTATTCTTGAATCATGAACTCGAGGTCGGGCAGCACGAAGCGGAAAACTCCGCCCGGCTTGAGCATGGCAAAGGTGTGGCACAGTGCGGCGCGGAATTCATCCAGTGCGAGGTGCTCAAGCGTGTGCGAGCAATAGACGGCGTCGGCTGAGCTTGGAGCTACTGGCAGCCCTTTCACGATACTGGCGCGCACCACATTCGCGGGAAAACGTGCGCTGTTTTTCGAGTAGACGCGCCCGAGAATGGGGAAACGCTCCAGCACCAGGGTCGGTGATGAATCAAAGTTGCGCCAGCTTGCGGGGGCTTGGTGGCCGCAGCCATATTGCACGTAGTTCATGAGGTCGTAGGAGTCGAGTGGGTGGCGCGTTGAAAGTCGCGCCAGACGGAAAATTGCCAAGCCAGTCTGCGTGCCCAGTTCAGGCTCCGCAATTTATCCCGGTTTAGTTTGATCGTGGCTTCGACGCGCTCGCCGAGTTGACGCGAGAATTCTTCAATGGGGTAGATAGCGGTTTTCCGATTCGCGGCCAGTAGGCGATCGGCCCAATGTCTGAGCCGGCGGCCATAAGCTGGGAGAGGGTTGAACACCCCGCCTAGCATTTTGTGGAGAATGAGCTCCTGTGGCGTGGGGCTCAGGTCCAAATGGGTCAGTTGTTCGCGGAGCACAAGGTTCATCGAAGCACCCTGGATCTCAGTGCGACTGCGGCTGACCTGTTGAGAGTGCGAGCGGTAGCGGAGTAGCGGTGTCGGTAAATTGGCGAGTAATGCGATGCGGGACAAGGCTACCCAAAGCGAATATTCTTCGGCAAACGGCACGTCGGGATATTCCAGGCCGTGGGCGTCCAAGAGTGAACGGCGCAGCAAAACGCTGGGGTGACAAACGGGATTTTCGAAGAGCAGGGCGATTTTCAAATCCGTCGGCTCAAAATATTTGACCCAGGAAGCCACCGGATGATCGCCAAAGGTTTCGATGGCACTGCCACAGATCGCCAGCTCGGGCTGCGACTCCATTCGTTCCACGATTTTCTCCAAACGTTGTGGCGCAGAAATGTCGTCTTGGTCCATGATGGCCAGATAGCGCCCGCGCGCTTCATGCAGTCCGCGATTGAGACTGCCACGGATGCCGCGGTTGGGGTGTTGGT
>JAGNQV010000034.1 GCA_017988885.1 Opitutaceae bacterium
ACATCGCGGCGTTTGGCAATCCCAACATCATCCTTTGCCCGCGTGGCACCAGTCCGACTTTGGATGGCTACCGGAACCATCCCGACGAAAGCATTACACCCTTGTTGAAGGAAAAAACTTGGGCCGCGGTGGTGGTGGATCCTTCCCATTCTGTCGGCAAGGCGGTCTATGTGCCGGCCTGCGCGCTCGCGGCGGTCGCGTATGGCGCGGATGGCTTATGCATCGAGTCCCACGTCAATCCCTCGCAGGGAATCGGCGACGATCCGAAGCAGGCGCTGACGCCGGAAGTGCTGGCCAAGACCATCCGTCAAGCGAAGCAGTTGTGGAGCATGCGATAAACCGGGCGGCCACGAATTGGACTTACGACGAAGGTCTTAATGGCCTCATGTAGCCACATGAAGCCAAGCAAGCCATCGGGCGGGTATCCTTTACCCAAAACAGAGACGGCGCAGGAGATTCGTGAAACTGCGGCGGCTTACGGCATCCGCCGGGATGTGGTGGCAGTGCGCGAGGCCAAGGATCAATTGTCGGCGCTCTTGCAGCGCGCCGCGCACGGCGAACAGATCGTCATCACCAGTGATGGCCAGCCCAAGGCCATGATCGTGCGTTATCGTCCCGTGTTACGCGGCAAACCGTGGCAATCGCTCGCCGATTTTCGCGCGCAGCAGCCGTTGCAGCCGGACTAGGCCTCGATCATCGACGAATTGCGCGACGAGAGCCACTAACATGTTTCTTGATACGTCGGTGTTGGTGTCACTTTACACGGCTGAACCTGATTCCGCTCGTTGCGAAACTGTGGTGGCTAGGCAGAACGATGGCTTGGTGATGTCGGAATTGGTGATCGGAGAAATGACTGGCGCCATCCTGATCAAAGAAAAAACGGACTGCTCACCCTGGCGCAACGGACGTCCATCTTCACCCAATTCGAAGAACATGTCGCAGACGGCTCGTTGGTGTTGGTGCCCCTCAATGGCGGGTTGATCCGTGAAGCATGCGATGTCATGCGGCAGGTTTATCCCGATGGCTTGCGCCGCCTGCTCGATGCAATCCATCTCGCCACCTGCCTGAGCGTCGATGCCGGCCCGCTATTTACGCGCGACCAGCGGATGTTGGCCGCGGCACGCAAACTCGGGATTCCGCTGGCTGGCTAAGGCCCGCGGCATGGGCGGGCACGTTTACAGCAAGCTCAGTTGGGAGTCGTCTGCGGGCGTGACACTGATCTTCTTTTTTGGTCGCACCTGGGGCGCGGGCAGGGAGACCGAAACCTCGTCCGATTCGAGTTGGGCGAGAATCGTCTTGGCGCGATCGATCACCGCGAGCGGCAGGCCGGCGAGGCGAGCCACCTGGATGCCATAACTGCGATCAGCGGCCCCGGGAATGACGCGACGCACAAAAACGATATCGTCATTCCACTCCTTGACCGCGACGGAGAAGTTACGGAGTCGAGGCAGATGTTTTTCGAGCTGCGTGAGCTCCTGGTAATGCGTGGCGAACAGCGTGCGGGGACCGCGGATGGGATCGCGGTGCAGGTGCTCCACGACCGCCCACGCGATGCTCAGGCCGTCGTAGGTTGAGGTGCCGCGGCCGATTTCATCGAGGATAATGAGCGAACGGTCGGTGGCATTGTTGAGGATGTTGGCGGTTTCGTTCATCTCGACCATGAAGGTCGAGTTGCCGCGGGCGAGGTCGTCGCTGGCCCCGACGCGCGAAAAAATCCGGTCCACGAGGCCGATGCGACAGGCCTTGGCGGGCACCCAGCAACCGACCTGCGCGAGCAGGGCGATCAACGCGATCTGCCGGATGTAAGTGGATTTACCCGCCATATTGGGTCCGGTGATGAGGGCGAGCTGGGCGTCATCGCAGGCAAGGGCGGTGTCGTTGGGCACGAAGGCTTGGGTGGTGCCGCGCGCCGGTGTGGCGGCGGGCGATTTCAAAACCTGCTCGACGACCGGATGGCGGCCTTCGGTGATTTCCAAGGCGTCGCTCTCATCCAGGACAGGGCGGCAATAATCCCATTCACGCGCGAGCACGGCCCAGCCGGCGAGCACGTCGAGTTCGGCGAGGGCCTCGGCGGTTTGCGCCAGCGCGGGCGAGTCCGCAATGACCGAGGAAACGAGTGCGTTAAATAACTCCAGTTCGCGCGCGAGGGCGTTTTCCTCGGCATGGAAAATCTCCTTTTCCTTCAGCTTGAGCGCTTCGGTCACATAACGTTCCCCGCCGACCGTGGTCTGGCGCCGGATATAATCGGCGGGCACGAGATGCAGGTTGGCCTTGGTTACCTCGATATAATAGCCAAAATTATTGGTGAATCTGACCTTCAGACTGCGAATGCCGGTGCGCTCCTGTTCGGCGCGTTCCAACTCGGAAAGCCAGTTGCGGTTGTTGCTGGTCAGGGAGCGGAGGCGGTCGAGTTCCTCGTCGTAGCCGGCGTGGATGTAATTGCCGTCTGCGAGATCGGCGGGAAGTTCCGCGGCGAGGCCCCGGGAAAGCAAATCGCGCAATCCCGGCAGCTCGGCGAGTCGGGCGGGATATTCCGCGGCCAGTTGGCTGCCAAACGCCGCCAGTTCGGCGCGCAGGCCGGGCAACTGGCCAAGGGTGTCGCGCACGCCGCCGAGCTCGCGGGGATTACGCAAACGGTTCTGCAGCCGGCCGAGAATGCGCGGGATATCACGGACACTGGCGAGCAGTTCGCGCAGGGCACCCAGCCGGGTCGGCTGCGCGAGCAGTTCCCCCACGAGGGCTTGGCGGCGGTTGATTTCGGCGAGATCGAGGGCGGGGGCAGCGAGCCAGCGTTCCAATAAACGCGCGCCGGCGGACGACACGGTGTGGTTGATGGCACCGAGGAGCGAACCCTCGCGCCCGCCGCGGCTGGAGGCAAAAATCTCCAGGTTGCGCAATGTGGCAGGATCCAGCAGCAGCGTGTTTGCGCTGCGGTATTCCTGCAGGCTGCGCAGGTTCTCGGGTTTCGCGCAAAGATTCTCCGTGGCGTAATAAACCAGCGCACCGGCCGGACCGAGCGCGGGATGATCGAATGCGAGTCCGAAGCCCTGCAGGTTCAGGACGCCCAGCGTGTCCATCACGGTCTTCGCCCCGGTGGCGGTTTCGAAATTATAGGCCGGCAGCTCACTGCACAGCCGGGCGGTGCAAAAATTATGCAGGGCATGCACCGCGGCGTGGTCATGTGGGGCGGCCTGCCATTCCGCAAGCGCGCCCTCCGCGATAATCAGTTCCGCGGGATCCAACGCAGTGAGCACCGGGAGCAGATTTTCCACGCGTGCATCCGAGGCGAGGCGAAATTCCCCGGTGGACAGATCGAGCCAGGCCGCATGCAGGCCGGCCGAATCAAGACTGATGGCGGCGAGGTAGTGGTTGCGATTGGCGTCGAGCTGGTTGGCGGCGAGGGTGGTGCCCGGCGAGAGAATGCGGGTCAGCGTGCGCTTGACGAGTTTGCCGGGCTTCGCGGCTTCGGTCTGGTCGCAAATGGCGACTTTCTTCCCGGCGGCGAGCAGCTTGGTGACGTAGGTATCCGCGGCATGCGCAGGAATTCCTGCCATCGGATGTTCCTGTCGTTTGGTCAGCGTCAGCCCACAGAGGCGGGAGGCTGTGATCGCATCGTCGAAGAACATCTCGAAAAAATCCCCCAAGCGGAAGAGCAGCAGGGTATCGCGCGGCAGCCCACGCTTCACCTCAAAATACTGCTGCATCATCGGGGTCAGCTTCGACTCATTGCTCATCGGGGCTAAAACGCTCGCGCAAAGCGGCGGCGGCGCAAAGGAAAAACGACCACAAAGTGCGCAGGCTTGCCTTGACCGTGCGGTGGCATTGCGTGAGGCATGGGCTTGAAGCTTTTTCATCGTGATCTCGGAGGCGACGGTCGGCCGCCATTGGTGATTCTGCATGGCTTGCTGGGATCATCGCGCAACTGGCAGACGACCGGGCGGGACTTGGCCCAGTATTTTCACGTCTTTGCGCTCGATGCGCGCAACCATGGTGCTTCACCGCAGGCCGCGGAGATGGACTACCCCGCGATGGTGGCGGATGTGTTGGCGTGGCTTGATGCGCAGGGGCTGGCCCGCGTCGCGGTGATGGGACACAGCATGGGCGGGAAAACGGCGATGCAGTTGGCCTGCAGGCATCCGGAACGGGTGGCGCAACTCACCGTCGTGGATATTGCGCCCAAGGATTATGCCTGGCCGGCCCATCGTCAGGAATTCGCTGCCATGAATGAACTGGATCTGGCCAGCCTGAGTTCGCGCGCGGAGGCGGAGCAGCGGCTCGAAGCCAAAGTGGCAGACTGGGCGATGCGGAAGTTTCTCGCGACCAATCTCGATCGCGATGCCAACGGGCACTGGCACTGGATCGTCAATCTCCCGGTGCTGACGACCGCCTTGCCGGGGTTGGAACACAATCCACTTGCGCCGGCCGACCAGTTCACTGGTCCGACCCTTTTCATCGTCGGCGGCAAATCCGCCTACGTGGCGGAAGCGGACCACGCGCGCATCCGGCTCCATTTTCCAGCGGCGAGGATTGAGTTGCTGCCCGCCGCCGGCCACAATCCGCACATGGAAACGCGTGCAGCATTTGTCAGGCTGGTGCAGCCCACTACGAGCGCATAATTGTGCCGATTTAGATTCACACCAGGAGGTGAATCGCTTCGCTAGCGGCCCATGGAACTCTTCCGGAACGGCTCCCTCAAGACCTGGCAAAACCCCGAAACGCTTTCGCTCAACCGCCTCTCGGCCCGGGCAACGCTTTTCCCTTATCCGACCGCGCCGGCCGCACTCGCCAACCGGCGGGAGGATTCGCAGTGGTGGCGGTCGCTGAACGGCACATGGGACTTTCGGCTCGTGGCACGACCGGAGGACGTGCCCGCGGAGTTTGTGCGGCCGGATTTTGCGCCCGACGCGGCGTGGTCGAAACTGCCCGTGCCAAGCAACTGGACGATGCACGGGCACGACCGGCCGCACTACACAAACGTCGTCATGCCGTTTCCCGATTTTCCACCACGCGTGCCGGAGGCCAATCCGACGGGCTTGTATCGGACCCAATTCAACGTGCCGCCCGACTGGGCCGGCCGCCGCACCCTCTTGCATGTGGGCGGAGCGGAGAGCGTGCTTTACGTGTGGATCGACGGGCAACCGGTGGGCATGGCGAAGGACACGCGGCTGCCTTCGGAGTTTGATGTGACGCCGTATGTGCAAGCGGGCGGCCGCCACACCTTGGCGGCGGTCGTGATCAAATGGTCCGACGCAAGTTTCGTGGAAGATCAGGACCAGTGGTGGATGGGCGGCATCCATCGCGAGGTGTATCTCTACTCGCAGGCGGAGCATTACCTGGAGGATGTCTTTGTGCGCGGGGACGTGGACGCGGATTTGCGCTCCGGCCAGCTGCGCGTGGACGTGAAAGTGGGCGCACCGGATCTTGAGGCGATTGGCTGGAAGGTGCGCGTGCAGTTGCACGATGCCCAAGGCCGGGCGGTCTGGCGCAAACCGACGGAGCTCGGCGTCTTTGAAACCAATTTCTGGCAAAATCCGCACAAGCGCATCCGGCTGGATGTGCCGGTAAAAAATCCACGACTTTGGTCGGCGGAGTCACCCACGCTTTACACCGCGGTCATCAGTCTGGTGGGTCCGCAAAACCAAGCGGTCGAGCACACGGCCTGCCGCGTGGGCTTCCGACGCATCGAGGTGCGCGACCGGCAGTTGCTGATCAACAATGCTCCGGTGCGCATCACGGGCGTGAACCGCCACGAACACGACGACGTGCACGGCAAGGCCGTCACGCGCGCAGGCATGCTGCAGGATATCCGCGTGATGAAGCAGTTTAACGTGAACGCTGTGCGCACATCGCACTACCCGAACGATGCGCATTGGTATGACCTGTGCGACGAACACGGACTCTACGTCTTTGATGAGGCCGACGTGGAGTCCCACGCCTACTATCATGAGCTTTGCCATGACAACCGTTATGCCGCGGCCTTTTTGGAGCGCGGCTTGCGGATGGTGGAACGCGACAAAAATCACCCGTCCATCATCGCGTGGTCGCTCGGTAATGAGAGCGGCTATGGTCCGCACCATGACGCCATGGCGGGCTGGATCCGGCACCGCGATCCCAGCCGTGTCATCCACTACGAAGGTGCGATCAGTTGGAATTGGCAGACAGGAATCCCGGCGACGGACATCATCGCGCCGATGTATAGCGAGATCAGCAAGCTCATCGCATGGGCGAAGGACCGCAAAGCGCCGGATCAACGCCGGCCGTTGATTTTGTGCGAATACTCGCATGCCATGGGCAACAGCAACGGCAGCCTCGCGGATTACTTCGACGCCTTTGATCGCTACCCGGGACTGCAGGGTGGTTTCATCTGGGAGTGGGTGGACCACGGCATCCGGCAACACGATGCGACCGGGCGCCCATACTGGGCCTATGGCGGTGATTTCGGCGACGTGCCGAGCGACAAGAACTTTGTGTGCGACGGCTTGGTCTGGCCGGATCGCACTCCGCATCCGGGACTTTTCGAATACAAGCACCTCGCGCAACCGGTGCAAGTGGAGGTGGTCGATGCCCGGCGAGGAAAATTCCGAGTGCAAAACCGCCGCTGGTTCACCTCGTTGGAGGACTTGCGCGGCACCTGGGAGTTGCTCGTGAATGGTGCGGTGGCCGCGCAAGGCAAGCTGCCGGCGTTGACCGCCTGTCCGCGGGACGCGCAGCAGGTAATGATTCCTTATCCGGCGCTGAAAGTTCCGGTTGGGGCGGAAGTGCATGTCACCTTCCGTTTTTACACGAAGCGCGCGAAGAGTTGGGCGGAAGCCGGCCACGAGTTGGCGTGGAATCAGCAAGAGGTGCCAGCCAGCGCTTTTACGCGCGCGGCAACTCCTCGCGCGACTCCGCGCAAACGGGCCGGCGTAGAACTCACGGCGACGGCGAATGGCTGGCAGGTCCGGGTCGAGGGGTTGGAGTTTTTCGTCAACCGCGAACGCGGCCTGATCGAGAATTTGTCACGGGGCGGTCAGGTGCTCGTGCAAAGCGGGCCGCAGCTCGCGGTGTGGCGCGCGGCGACTGACAACGATGGCCTGAAACTTTTCGACG
Source organism: Opitutaceae bacterium (assembly GCA_017988885.1). Lineage (GTDB taxonomy): Bacteria > Verrucomicrobiota > Verrucomicrobiia > Opitutales > Opitutaceae > UBA2377. The sequence continues at coordinate 7,090 of JAGNQV010000034.1, forward strand.
TGGTCAATTGGGGCGGGGCCCGGTTTCTGACCGATGTCCTGAAAGCCGGGTATGATCGCATGGAACTGGCCGGGACAAAATCCAGCGTGAAGCGCACGGCGGCCGGAGTGCGCATCCAGATTCGCCAACGTTGGTTGTGTCCGGGCGCGAAGCGTTTTATCACACATGCGCATGATTATCTGGTGAAGCGCGACGGCGCGTTGCAGGTGACGAATCGTTTTGATGTGGATCGGCGGCTGCCGGAACTGCCGCGCTTGGGGGTCTCTTTGGTGTTGCCGCCGGCGCTTGAGCAACTCGAGTGGTTTGGCAACGGGCCGCTGGAGAGCTATGCCGACCGCAAGCGTGGTTCACTCGTGGCGCAGTATCGCAGCACCGTGACCGAGCAATATGTGCCCTATGTCCTCCCGCAGGAGCACGGCAACAAGACCGACGTGCGCTGGCTGGCGCTGCACGATGGGGCGGGGCACGGCCTGCGCTTCAGCGCGCAGGGCGGCCTGATGAACGCATCCGCGAGCCATTTTACCGCCGCCGATCTGTTTGCGGCCAAACATACGATCGACCTGACGCCGCGGCCGGAGGTTCATGTGCACCTGGATTACGGCCAGCGCGGGCTGGGCACCGCCAGTTGCGGCCCCGACACCCTGCCGCAATACCGCATCCAGCCGGGGCGGTATAACCTCAACTTCAGCGTTTCGCCCACAACCGCATCGAGCTGAGCAGAAAATCTTCGAGCGCCGCGGCCTCATTCAGGTTCAGGCGCAACAGCCCCGCGTTGTGCTCAAGCTTGGTGATGGCCGCGGTGAAGGCCTTGCGCGAAGCGTCCTCAGTCTCGAGCCGCGGCAGCGCGAAGGTGCGCGTGGCTTGCTCGATCTCGGTGAAGAGGCGCGAGCGCAGGCCGTTGGCGATGCCGGTTTCGATGGCGGCCTTTTCCTCGTCCGAAATGTCGTCAGGCAGTTTTTCCTTCTGCTGTTTCCAGATTTCATCCGTGGCAAGATCGAGCACGGCGGTGAAACGCACGATGAGGCCGTAAACGGTGAAAATGTGGTCGGCAACGGCCTGCTTGTCGGTCGCGGTGTTCACCAGGCGCGAGAGCCAATGTTGATAATCATCCAGCCAAGCCTGCCAGCCCTCCACCGCGAGCGGCGTGGCGGTGGAGGGGAAACGAAAATTCAGCACCCGACTGCGGATTGTGGGCAGCAAGGCATAGGGCCGCGTGGTCAGCAGCAACAGGGTCGTGTTGGCGGGCGGCTCTTCCAAGGTTTTGAGAAAAGCATTGGATGACTCGGTATTCATCCGGTCCGCTTCGTAGAGAATGGCGACCTTTTGCGGGGCCATCGTGGGCGTCTTGTAGAGCTTGGGCAGGAATTCGCGCATGGTGCCCGGCTTGGGTGAAGCGGAGTCGCCGATGGGAATAATACGCGACTTGCCGACGGGCCGCAGTGCGAGGTAGTCGGGATGCTCCTTCACGGCGAACCGCGCGGGCGTGTTGGCCGGATTCAGCAGGCGGTCGGCGATGGCGTGGGCCACGCCTACGAGAGTGCCGAGGTCGTCGCCTTGCAGCAGCAGGCTATGGGACAACCGCCGGCGCTGGATGGCATTTTCGATGACCGCGACCGCCGGGGAGCCGGCGAGGGCGGCAGGCCATTCAACTCGGGCGCTCATGCTGAAAAAGCCGACCAAAGCTTCCTTGTCATTCTGAGTGCAGCGAAAAATCCAGCGCACGGCTCAGGAAACTGAATCTGCGGCGGATTCACTGGATTCTTCACTGCGTTCAGAATGACAGATCAAACTCAGCCGAGGCGGATCTGCACGTGCTCCCAGATGGTCTTGGCCACTTGGGCGGCGGAATGGGTGCCATCCACCAGGATGACGCGTTCAGGCATGTTTTTAGCGAGCAGCAGGTAACCTTCGCGCACCTTGTTGTAGAATTCGATGTTCTCACGTTCCATGCGGTCGGGCAGGTCGGTGGTGCGCTGCTTGAGACGGGCCAGGCTGACCTCGGTCGGCACATCAATCACCACCGTCACATCCGGCATGACATTGCCGACGGCGAACTGATTGATCTGACTGACAGGGGCGGGCGCGAGATTGCGAGCGATGCCTTGGTAAACCGTCGTCGAATCGAGGAAGCGGTCGCTCAGCACATATTTGCCGGCAATCAGGGCGGGGACGATGACTTCGCGCACCACTTGGGCACGCGCCGCCGCAAAGAGCAGCAGCTCAGTCTCCGCGCACATCTCATCGCCCTTGGAATTATGCACGATAATGTTGCGGATCTGCTCGCCGATTTCGGTGCCGCCGGGCTCGCGGGTCGTGACGACGGCGTGGCCGGATTTTTGCAAATGGGCGGCGAGCAGGGAAATTTGCGTGGATTTGCCGCTGCCCTCGGAGCCTTCGAAAGAGATCAGTTTACCGGCAGGTTTTTGAGTTAATGGCATGAAGGAAACCTGTGAGGGTTATTTCCAGTTGGCGAGGAAGGTTTCGAGATCGCCGAGGGTGGGGCTCTGGCCGGTGCGGACGTAGTGGCCGCTGGTGCAGACGCCTGCCCCCAGGCAGGCCTCGGGCGAAAGTCCCATGAGTTGCGCGGCCGTGAAGCCGGCGTTGAAGTGGTCGCCCGCACCCGTGGTGATGAGCGGCTTGGCGACATACGGGCCGGGCACCCAGGAAGTGCCTTCGCGTGTGGCGCAGGCGGCAGACTCCTTGGGGTGGATGACGACGGTGGTCACATCCAGGCGCTGGCGGATTTTTTCCGCCATGGCGCGCAGGCCGTGTTCGGTTTCGGTCTCGACGCCAAAGCCCAGCACGGAAAAGACCTGCTGCGCTTCCTTGAGATTGAGGCCGAGGGTGACGCGGCCGAATTGCTCGAATTTGCCAATGATCTCCAACGCATACGAGAGATCGGCACCGGAGCGTTTTTCGGGATCGGCGAGGTCGAAGAAGAAGATCCGGCCCGGTTTGACCGGCACCTGCGGCAGCACGGTTTGCACCAAGTCAGTGAAGACCGCGGTCAGATTTGGAATCATGGTCCAGTTGACGAGCGCGATCACATCGGCGGCGCCAAGGGCCGCGCGATAGGCGGCCGCCCCCATCACGGCGGCGATTTTCTCCGGAGTGATTTCATCGAGGCTGCGCATCATGCCGAGCATGAGTTTGCCGTCGGTGAACTCGACCGCGGTGGTGGCCGCCGGGTCGCAGAGTGACACCACCTTCGCCTTGGCCGCCATGGCGGCAAAGACCGGATGGATGCTGCTTTTGCCCAAGGCGCCGATGTAGGTGAGCGCTGTGCCTTGCGCGAGGAGCGCATTGGCCATAATGGGGCCGTTGCCACCGAGCTTGTCCATCAGCGGATAGAACTCGAGATTGGTGCTCTTGCCGGCGGCCGCGAGGATGCGCTGGCCGAACTCGGCGATGGTGCCGATGGCGGTGAAGTTGTCGCCCTGACCGGCCCGCAGGGCGACCGGGGTCACGATGGTATCGACGAAGCCGTCGAAGCCCACGAGGGCGTTTTTGCCGGTCAGGGTGCCACGGCGAGCGCGCAGTTCCTGCAAGGTGCGGGTCTTGAAATCCATGAGGTGAGAGAGGAACAACCAGCGAAAAAACTCCCGGCACCCGCCGCAAACAGAATCGCGCGTGATTTAGCGGCATTTTCCGTTGAATGCTGCTGCCAATGCCTCCAACTCTTGCATCGCCATGCTTGCGCTGCCCGCCACCACGCCCGTTTTAGCCACCGTCAACATCATTCAGGTTTTCCTGCAATGCGATATCGTCGGCCAGATCATCACGGTGGGACTCGCGGTCTTCAGTCTCATTGCATGGACCATCATGTTTGGAAAACATTTCGAGCTGAAGCGCCTGCGCCAGCTCAACTGGGCCTTCGAGGCGCACCTGCGCGACCAGCGCACACTGCTGGACTTGCCGGAGTCGTTCCGGGACCGCCGCGCGATTCCCTACGCGGACCTTTTTGCCGATGCGGTGGAGAGCTACTGGCGGGCCGCGGCCATCGGCAAGGAGCGCGGGGATGAAAATTCCCGAGCGAAACTTGAGCACGCGGAAAACGCGCTGCAGCGCGCCCTGTCGCGCCAGACGCTGCGTTACGAGACGAGCATGATTTTCCTCGCGAGCATCGTAACGGGCGCGCCGTTTCTCGGCCTGCTCGGCACTGTTTGGGGCGTCATGGAAGCCTTCGGGGCGGTTTCGCAGCAGCAATCCTCGACTATCGCGGCCCTGGCCCCCGGCGTTTCGGCCGCCCTGTTGACCACCATTGCCGGCCTCGTGGTCGCGATCCCCTCGCTTTTCGGCTACAATTTCCTGCTGAACACCACCAAGGGCCTGATCACCGAGCTGGAAAATTACGCGAGCTCGCTCGCCGACCGCCTCGAACTCGAGAGCAAATAATCGCCGTCGCCATGGCCAGAACCTTTCGCCGCCGGCATGTGCAGCATCCGCTTTCGGAGCTCAACGTCACCAACCTCATCGACGTCGCGTTCACGTTGCTGATCATTTTCATGATTGCGACGCCGCTGATGCAGCAGGAGCAGGCGATCCAGGTGAACCTGCCGACCGAAACGAAGCGGCCGCAGGACAAGCCCGACAAGGATCTCACTTTCCAGACGGTCGGCATCAACAAGGCCGGTGAATATTATTGGGGCAGCCGGCGCGTGGATTTTTCTGAATTGCCCGCGCTGCTGGAAGCGGAAGGGCGCAAGGAGAAGCCGGCGGTCATTCGCATCCGGGCTGACTGGAATCTTCAATACCAAAAGGTGATCACACTCGTGGACGAGATTAAGAAGCACAACCTCACCAAGCTCACCTTCGACACCCAGACTACGGACTAGCCCGCCGGATGCGCGAAAACACTTCCAGTGCCTTCATGCTTTCCCTGACCCTGCACGGGTCGATTGCCGCGGTGTTGTTGTTTTTCGCCTACGTGCTGCACACGCAGGTAAAGGACACGCCCAAGATTTTCGAACTGGTGGCAGGCGAGGGGGATAATTACGGCGCGACCGAAGCTCCCGCGCTCGGCGTAGCTGATAGCATCAAACTCGCCATCCCCACGCCGCCGGCCCCCAAGGTGGCCGAGCCCGAGCCGCAGCCCGCGCCAGCCGAACCTGTGATCGAGCGCGCCCCTGTCGAGAAAGTGGTGGAAAAGGCAACGTCCACACCGGTCGCCACCAAGGCCCCGAATTACACCGCCGACCTCAAGCGCCTCGCGGCCAAACGGGAAAAGCGTCTCGTGGACGCCGACCGGAAAAAGCGCCAGGCCGAGGAAGCCAAGCAGCAGAAGATCTCCAAAGCCGAATTTGATAAACTGAATAAGAGTAAGGCGACTTCGACCTCGAAAAATCCCTCGCCACTGAAAGTCGCCAAAATTGATACCGCGGGCATCAAAAGCGGCGTGATTGGCGGTTCGACCAACAACAAGACCGCCGGTGCGGGCGGGAAGGCCCTCAGCCGTGCCGAGCAGAGCCAGTTGGACAGTTATATCGCGCTGCTGATTCAGCGCCTGCGCGCGGCGCACGAAAAACCGGCGGGGTTGAGTGATCTGCTGGAAGCGAAGGTGCAGTTCCGCATCGCGGCTGATGGCACGATTTCGGCGGTCAAAATCATCGATTCATCGGGTAGCGCGGAGTTCGACCGGTCGGTTTTGGAGGCTTTTGCACGGGTGCGATCCATCGGGCCAACCCCGAATGGCCAAAGCGATACGTGGGTGGTGACCTTCAAGATGCGCGAGGAGGAATGAAAAAGTCCTTGCATTCGGCCGCGGAACTTTGATTTTCCAACCCTCTTGTCAGTCGTATTTGGGCTCTTAGCTCAGTTGGTAGAGCGCCTCAATGGCATTGAGGAGGTCAGGAGTTCGAGCCTCCTAGGGTCCACCACTTCGGAAGGCCGCCAGCAATGGCGGCCTTCTGCTTTTACAGCCTGGCCCGGCCCGCTCCCGTTGGCGAAATCATCGTCCGCCGTGTAACCGGTTCAGAGGGCTCATGCGTCCCTAGGCTAACGCGATACTCCGCACGGGGCGAGCGTTGCCCTTACGCGTCTGCGCAAAATGCCCTGCTACCACTTCATCTTCTCCCTGGTGGGCGCCCCGCCGTTTCCACGGGGTGGCCACGGCGCTTGCGTGGCGCATGAATTTGTCCGATTCCATGCCAGCACCCCGCCCAATGCTCGTGGATAAGCTCACCCTAGACCAAGACCGCTGGTTCACCGAGGAAGTGAAGCCCCATGAACCGGCTTTGCGCGCCTATCTGCAAAGCCGTTTCGCCGAACTGCACGATGTGGACGATTTGGTGCAGGAGAGCTACGTCCGGGTCTTGGCGGCCAGAAAACACGGCCCCATCACCTCGACCAAGGCCTACCTCTTCGCGACCGCCCGCAATGCCGCCTTGTCCATTCTGCGGCGGCCGCGCATCTTTTCGGATCAAGCCGTAACTGATTTTCCCGCCTTAAACGTCTTGGAAGAGGGTGTGGATGTAGCCGAGACCGTCAGCACGCGGCAGGAAGTCGCCGTGTTGCTGGATGCGATCGATACACTGCCCCGCCGCTGCCGTGAAATTTTTATCCTCCGCAAACTCAAGGGCCTCTCGCAAAAGGAGATTGCCGCCCAGTTGGGCCTTTCCGATCAAACGGTGCAGGTCCAGGTTTCGCGGGGTATTAAGAAATGCGCCGCATTCCTGCGTCTGCGCGGCGTGAACCGTGAATGATTCCAAAATGAACCCCAAGCCCGCTCCTCATGTTGCCCCCGATCCACGGATCGTGGAAGCAGCGGCGGCATGGTTGGCGCAGCACGATGCCGGTCTGGACCGGGAGCAAAAGCTTGCCTTCACCACGTGGCTGGAGGCGGACCCACGCCATGCGGCTGCCTGGCAGGAGATGGGCGTGGCCTGGGCCGCCTTTGACGAACCGCGGTATTTGAATTTGGCTGACGCGATGATCGTCGAACTGGCCGCCCGGCAGCGGCGCCGCCGTTGGCGGGTGGTGCAAGCTGGAGTGGCGGCGGCACTGCTGGCGACTGCCGCCGCGGTGGTCCTGCTGGTGCGCCCGGCTTCGCCACCGGCTGGGCAGTCGCCCACCATGCTGCGGGCCGGACATAACGTCATGGAGGATGGTTCTCATATTGATCTGAACACCGGGGCTGAAGTCGCGGTTTCCTACACGCCGGCACGGCGGGAAGTTCAGCTTTTGCGCGGGGAGGCGCTTTTCACCGTGGCGAAAAATGCCAACCGACCCTTTGTGGTAAGCGCCGCCGGGGTCGAAGTGCGCGCAGTGGGCACGGTCTTTGCCGTCGCACTCCAAAACACCAACGTGGATTTGTTGGTGACGGAAGGCCGCGTCATCGTGCGGCGTGGCCGAAACTCCGCACTGGTGCTGGCGTCCGCCGGTGAACGGCTGCTGATCCCCACGGACCCCGGCAGCACTTGGCCGCCGCCGGTGTTGGCCCAGACGGAGGAGCAGATGGACCAACGCTTGGGCTGGCTCAACCTCAGCCTGGATCTCCGCAACCTGTCGTTGCGTGAATCGATAAAATTATTCAACGCCCGGAACGTCCTCCAATTGTCCATCGCGGATCCTGCCTTGGGCACGATGCGCATGGACGGTATTTTTCTCGTGACCAACGTGGAGGGATTCCTGCGTCTGCTGGAGTCGAACTATCAGGTGAAGGCCGAGCGGGTCGGCGACAACCGGGTAATCTTGAGCCACCAATAATGGGCGGAGGAATGCGCGACCGCTTCAATCAGCTGCCCAGGGGGATGTTGGGTCTGTTGTGCTGCCTGTGGGCGGCCTCGGCTTGGGCTGGGGAGCCCACGCCGGATGCCACCCGGGATTATGACCTCAAAGGGGGTGAGGCGGCGGTCATGTTGAAGAAATTTGCCCGTCAAGCCCGCTGCCAGCTGCTATTTGATGCCGATCAGGTTCAGGGGATAGAAACCGCGGCGTTAAAGGGACGCTACACCGCCAAGGCGGCGCTGGAATGGATGCTGGCCGACACGGCCCTGCAAATCCGGGAGGATCGCGCCAGCGGGGCTTTTGCCATTGTGCATGTGGCGATCCCACCGCCGCGAATCATCGAGTTGCCGCCTTACGTGGTGGAGGAGACGCAGGGCGAGCCCTGGCGTTATGCCGCGGCGCCGGGCGTGGAGGTCATCTCCCAAGTATCGGATGAAAATACCCGCAAGCTGTTGGATCAGGACCGGCGCCTGCGCCGGCTGCTGAACCTCATGCTGCCCAACTCACTCCAACCCCGCTACGACACACCGGCGGCCTATGTGGTTTTCAACCGCGCGAACGTGCCGCCGGTCAGTTTGGAAATGATTGAGGCATTGCCGAAACGGGAAGCGGGCGAGAGCCGGAATACCGGCGTGCCCGTGGTGCGTTTGATGCCAAACTATCGTTTTTCCGATCGCGATACCCAAGCCATATTTTTCATCCTCGATGAACGCAGCCTCAGCGGCGGCAATCTCACCTTTACCTCCGGTCAGGTGCGTTATCTGCTGCAAAAACGCGTGCCGGCACTGCCGGTCTGGTTTGTCGAGGGCTTCATCGAGTTGTTCCCGTCGGCCATCATGGAAGTCTCCCCGCAATTGATGGCGGCGGATTTGCCGCTGGAGGTCCGGACCCGCGGCGAATCCGGCATGGTCACACTCCGGCCCATGCGCTGGCTGACTTCGGCGGAGACCGCGGTCCTGCGCAAACGCTCACCTCGGCTCACCGAGTTGCCTCCGCTGATGGAGCTTTTAAACGCAAAACCAGCCGATGATGATGCGGCGGCACTGCGGCTCTGGCGATCGCAGGCGGCTTTGTTTATCCGCTGGTCGCTTGATGGCAGCAGCCCCGCTCCCCGGGGCGCGCTTTGGCAGCTCGTTACCCGCTCCAGCAGCGAACCGCTCACGGATGAAATATTCAATGCGTGTTACGGTTTTTCACCGACCTTCGCTGATCGCCACTTGGCGGAATACCTGCATGTCGCGGTGCGCAACCCCATTCATCTGTTACCCACCGACATGCCCGCGCCATTCGAGGTCAGTCTAACCAATGCGACTCCCGCGGATGTCAGCCGGGTGCAAGGCACTTTGCAGCAGCTGGAGATTAATTACATTCAGCAATATCAGCCCACCCTGCAGTCCAAATACGTTGAACAAGCCCGCAACACTTTGGGTCGGGCCTATCGGCAGGGTGAGCGCGATCCACGCTTGCTGGCCTTGCTGGGGTTAACCGAATGCGATGCCGGCAATGATGCCGCCGCCCAGCCTTACCTGGAGGCGGCAGTGCAGGGAGACCGTCTGGTGCGACCACGAGTATATTACGAACTGGCGCGGATACTTTACAGCCGGACCGGCCCCAAGGATCTCGGCACCAAACAGGCTCCGGCCGACGTTGCGCGCGTGCTGGAATTGCTCATGACGGCGTGCTTGCAAGCGCCACCCCAGACGGAAGTTTATGCCCTCATGGCCGAGGTTATGGTCCGACGTGACGGGCCGATGAATGAGCTGGAATTCAAGACCTTGGAGTCGGGGCTCTATTATTTCCACCGGGACCAGCGGCTCATTTATCCTGCGGCCCTGCTGTTTGCCCTCCATGGCTATGACGCCCGGGCCAGTGAACTGATTGAAATCGGCCTGCACGCAGATCCTTCTCCTAATGAACGCAACCGCCTGCTACGCCTTGAAGGGGCCATGCAGGCCAAACGGGATAAAAATACGCCATGAACTTTACCGCCGCGGGTGCGATGGCTGCCTATGCTGGAACCTCTGCGCCACCGGCGGACACGCATTTATGAAAACGAAGAACGCCGCCCTCATCGCCGGTTTCACTTTTCGCTCCGGCCGCTTGCTCTGCGTCGGACTGATCCTCACGGGAGTATTGGCCAGCGCAGCCGAGCCGGCCAAGTCCGGGGAGGCCAAGCCTGAACCGCCGCCCAAGCCCGCGACGAAGGTCCAGGGTTCGCGCGCCTCCCAGCCGAAATCAAATGACAAGGTCGTTAAGTTGGACCCCTTCGAGGTCAAAGCGGTCTTCCCCTCCATCGAGGTGCACTTCACGCTCAGCGGACAAAATTTGTTTGATAACCTCGCCGACCCGATTGACGAGGCCAAGGTCACGAATGTGGAAGGCGCAGGGCTGGGGGAGCGCATGGGCCTGCAGGTCGGCGATACCCTAACCGGCTTGAATGGCACGCCGATCCGTGGCCTGAGCATCCGCCAAGTCGCCGCGCTGGTGGCGGAAGCAAGGAAAAGCGGCCGGCTCGTCTGGGAGATTCGCCGGGGATTTCTGACCCTCAGTCTGCGGCACAATGGCAAATGGGAGACACCGCTGCCGGGGCAGTCACGGTAGCGATGCCTCGGGTTCTCCGTTGGGTGCGCATCTTGCGCGTTGCGCTCACGAAACGTGCGGGCAGGGTGCAGGCTTCCCAGCCATGAATCGCTTGCGCCTCTTTTAGTTTATGCTCTGCGCCCCCGCCTGGCTCGTATTGACCAGTTGCAATACCATGGACGACCGGATCCATGAAAAGGCCGGGCTTTACGCTTCGCTCAGTCCCCAAACGCAGGACGACATCCAACACGGGCAGGTCCGGGTCGGCTACACGCGGGAGATGGTCTATGTTTCCCTCGGTAAACCCAACGGCATTGTCGCATCCGCAGACGGGCGGGTCGTCGTCTGGACCTATATGAATTTTAATACCCCCGACGGCAGTTTCATGCTCACGCCGAAGCATGTGCTGCATAATCCAGTAGACTCGGTGAGCCTGCTCTTCACTGGCGGAGACTGGCAGGGAGTCACGGGCCGGGCGGATTTGAATGAAGGCGCGGTCGCAGTGCCCAACGAGAAGGTCCGGCGCAAAACTGCGATGGAGATGATCGCCGAAGAATCCCGGCAGGATCTGCAAATAAAGTTTCTCGACGGTCAAGTCGTTGACTTTCAACTCATCCGAAGCTGACCACGAATGGCTCGTTGGCCCCAAGCAATAACTGGATTTCCCGACTGAACCGTCTGCCTCGCATGCCCATTTTCACCTTCACGGCGAGTAAGCCCGCTTCGGCCATGCGGTGCCATGGCGGCTTTGGCCTTTCGATTTTGGCGGCGGTGTTGTTTTTGCTTTCCGGTTCCGGTGCGCGCGCCGCCGGGCCTAGCCCCGCGACCAACCCGGCAGCGATAGCAGAGCACCGCGATCGCGTCGTGGAGTTGCCTCCTTATGGAGTCGAGGAGCTGCTCAATCCCCCCTGGCGCTATGCCAACGTGGGCGGCGTCGAGGTGATCTCGCGCTGTCCGGACAACATCACGGAACAACTGATCGAGCGGCACCAGCGCCTGCATGAACTGCTTGCGTTGTTTCTACCGGCTCAGTTGCGCGTTCGCCAGGATGTGCCTGCCGCCTATGTCTTTTACAGCGAACGCACCCAGCCGCCGGTTTCGCGGGAAATCGTGCAAGCCATGCAGGAGCGGGCAATTAATCGCGCCGGAAACGATGCCGTGCGGACGGCCACCGCCGTGGATGTTCGCTTCTTGCCCAATTACCGATTCTGGGATCGCGACGCGATGGCGGTGTTCTATGTTGTGGACGAGTTCAATTTCGGCCGCAGCGCGATTTCGCTTACGCCGGGCTACGTCCGTTACCTTTTGGAAAATCGGGCGCCGGCGCTGCCGCCTTGGTTCATCGAAGGCATGATGGAGCTTTATAAGGGCACCGCCATGCCGGTGAGCAGTGGGCCGGGCGTGCGAGGTTCGCTGGGGACCGCGTTGCCGGCCGTAACTTTTGCCCCGGTTCTTTGGATTTCGGAAGCTGAGACCCAGGCTCTGAAAAAGCAGCCACGGCGGACAATCGAAACAGTGTCGTTGGCGTCGCTGTTTGCGGGTGCCCTGCCGGCGGAGGCCGATGCGGCGCAGGACCGGGTGTGGCGTTCCCAGTCAGTTTTATTCATGCGTTGGGCGCTGGAAAGCGCGAAGGTGCCTTCGTTGCGCCAGTCGCTCTGGCAGTTCGTCGAAAAAGCCGGCACCGGCCCGGTCAACGAGGCGGTGTTTCGCGAGTGTTTCGGACTGAGTTATGCCGAGGTCGAGCATGAGCTCGGCGAGTATCTGCCGCGCGCGATCCGCACTGGGTTCACGCTCCACCCCGCCGTCCTCCCTGAATTGCTGGAGATCAAGCTGCGTGATGCCACCGACGCCGAGATCAGTCGCATCAAAGGGGATTTGGCGCGCATGGAAATTGCCTATGTGCGGGAGCTTTATCCGGAGTTGACCGCCAAATACGTGGAGCAAGCCCGCAAGAGCCTGCGGCAGTCCTATGATAAAGGGGATCGTGATCCACGCCTGCTCGCCGCGCTCGGCCTTTGTGAATGTGATGCCGGCGACGATGCAGCGGCCCGGCCGTTTCTGGAGGCTGCGGTGCAGGCAAAAGTGGTCCGGCCACGCGCCTACTATGAGCTGGCGAGGATAAACTATGCGGCGCTGCATCCGGCTGATATGGCGGTCGAGTTGTCCGCGGCCGATGTCGCCGGTCCGCTCAAACTTCTGGCGGCCACGCGCCGTCAGGCACCGCCGCTGCCCGAGGTTTATGAATTGATCGGCGAGATTTGGTTGCGCTGCAAAGCCCGGCTTACACCCAAACAACTGGCCGTGCTCGACGAGGGTATCCGTTATTTTCCACGGCAGGGCCGGCTCATTTACATGGGAGCCATCCTGAATGAACTGAATGGTGCCAGCGACCGTGCACGGGAACTGGTGGCCCAAGGCTTGCGCCTGACCGGCCGGGACGCCGAGCCCGCGCGGTTCCTTAAACTCAAAGAGGCGATGAGGGATGCGGCGACCCTGCCGGAGATGCCCAAGCTCATCATCAAGTCCGGCAGGGCGGGTCAGGACGCCGGCGGACGGGAAGTCCCGCCGGCAGAAACGATTTCGCCCCCGCAGCCAGTCAGTCCGCCGGATGTGTTCCCTTCCATCAAAGTGCATTTCGTTCTGAGCGGCCAGAATCTATTCGATACGATGGCCGATCCGATATTGCGTGCCGAAGTCACTCGAGTGGAAAGCAAGGGAGTGGGGGCCCGCATGGGGCTGCAAGCGGGGGACACGCTGCTGAGCCTGAACGGTGCCGCACTGCGCGGCCGGTCGATTCGCGAGGTCGCCGCGCTCGTGGCCGCAGGGCGCAAAGCGGGCGGGTTGGTGTGGGAAGTGCGGCGCGGCGCAACCATGGTCACGCTGCGCTACAATGGCCAATGGGAAGATACGCTCCCCGCCAGTGGCAATTCACCGTGACAGAGATGAAATCAGGGCAACCAGAACAGGCGCGATGGTTTGCGGAAGAGGTGCAACCGCATGAGCCCGCCTTGCGGGCCTATCTGCGCCAGCGGTTTCCAGATGTGAACGACATCGATGACTTGGTGCAGGAAAGCTATGTGCGCCTGCTGGCGGCGCAGAGGAAAGGTCCCATTGCTTCAGCCAAGGCCTATCTTTTCAGCATCGCGCGCAATGGAGCCATCAGTCTCCTGCGGCGGCCACGGATATTTTCGGATCAGCCGCTCAGCAGTTGCGAAGCCAAGTCGGTTCCTGAGGACCGTCGCGATGTAGCCGATCAGGTCAGCACGCGCCAAGAGGTCGCGGTGTTGATGGCTGCCGTGGATGCCTTACCCCGGCGGTGTCGTGAAATCATGATCTTGGTCAAAATTCAAGGACTCAGCCACCAAGTGGTGGCTGACCGGCTGGGTCTTTCGGTGCAGACGGTGCATGTGCAAGTGATGCGCGGCATCCAAAAGTGCACCCTGTTTCTCAGGCAGCGCGGCGTCTTGGAGGACCGCTCTACATGAAAACCACGGACTCCATTCACCTCTCGGACGAAAACGAGGCCGTGCGAAGTGCGGCCCACTGGCGGATGCGGCAGGACCTTGGACTGGCGCCCGCGGAACAAGCGGAGTTTGCCGAGTGGCTTGGCGCCAGCCCGGCGCACGCGACGGCGTGGCTTGACGTCAATGCGACGGTGCAGGCTTTTGCTCGGCTGCGGTCCAATGGGCAAACGGAAGAGCTGGCGGCAGAGCTGGAACGGCGACGCCAACACCGGAACTGGCGGAATCTCTGGCGCACCGCCACCGGGCTGGCGGCCGCGGCGGCGGTTGTTTGCGGCTTGGTATTTTTCTTTCCGCAGCCGCCTGCGCCAGAGAGCGCAGCCGGGAGCACTTCGCCGGTCCTCATCCGGGCGGAACGGCGCACGCTTCCCGATGGCTCGCAAGTGACCCTGAACTCCGGTGCGGCAATCGCGGTGAACTACACCGTGGCGCGGCGCGAAGTCCGGCTGTTGAAAGGTGAAGCATTCTTCAATGTCGTGAAGGATGCCGCCCATCCTTTTGTCGTGTTTTCTGGTGAGGTTGCAGTGCACGCGGTGGGGACGGCCTTTGCCGTGCAGCTGTCCGGCGGTGCCGTGGATGTGCTCGTGACGGAAGGGAAAGTAGCCGTCGGACGCACCGACGAGAATCCGATTGATGGCAGTAAAAGCTCAACCCCGGCGGAACCGGTCATGTTGAAAGCCGGCAACCGCCTCGTCGTTGCTGGCGATCTCCCGCAGGATGAAGTTCTCCAACCTCGGGCAGTCGATGCCGAGGAAATTAGCCGCCGGTTGGCCTGGAGCCGTCCGCGACTGCAACTGCTGGACACGACCTTGTCCGATGCGATTGCGCTGCTTAACCGCGAAAATGGAAAGACAACGATCATGGCGGAGCCCTCAGTGGCCAAGCTTCGCCTGACCGGCACCTTTCAAGCGGATGACGCGCGCGGTTTCGTGCAATTGCTCGAGGTCAATTACGAGGTGCAGGTCGAACATCGTGCGGACGGCACCTTGGTCTTGCGGCGTTGAGCCGGATCCATGGCACCCGATGCGATTTGCCAGCCGGGGTGAATATATTGTCACCGGTGTAGCTATTTTTCGTCCGAAGGCCGTCTTACTCCTATGCTCGCTCCCGGTGGGGGCACATAGTCGTTCACCTCCTGAATCGCATCCTCCCTTCATCTTTGATCATGCACCGGCTTATTCTGGTCCTAATTATTAGTGGATTGATCCCGTCTGTAGCTTCAGCCGCTGGTGAGTTTCGCTTTATCGCGGATGTTGACTACCTCGCTCCCGGCCGCACCGAGAAACTCGATCTTTACCTTCCCGACCTGCCCCAGACAGCGACCCCGCTGCCGGCGATGGTTTGGATTCATGGCTTGAAAGGCGACAAAGGAGAAAAGCGTGGGCGAAACATTTGCGAAACCCTCGCGGCTGCCGGCTATGTATGCGTCAGCCTAAACCATGGGCCGGACCGGGAGCTGAAAGGCAACCTTCTCGACTGCAAGAACGCCGTTCGTTTTCTTCGAACCCGTGCGAAGGAATACAATATCGATCCAACGCGCATTGCGGTCATGGGTGGCTCCATGGGTGGTTATCATGCCCTAATGGTGGGATTCACCGCTGGGGTGACGGAGTTTGAACCAACGGAGCCCTATCCCGGTGTCTCCAGTGCTGTGCGCACGGTGGTTGATTTTTACGGGCCGCTGGGGCCGCAGGGCTACAGGGTGACTGACTATATCACACCGAATGGACCGCCGGTTTTAATTTTCCATGGTGAGGCCGATACAAAGGTGCCGCCGAGTGAATCCATTCGTTTGGCTGAAGCGCTCACGACGCAGGGGGTTGCCCATCAGCTCCTCCTCCTGCCCGCTATTGGGCATACCTTCAGGTTGAACGCCACGTGGGTGGACAAGCCCCTGCCACAGAATCTTGGACCAGTCCTAATGGCCTTTTTGCGGCAAATTCTG
>JAGNQV010000176.1 GCA_017988885.1 Opitutaceae bacterium
ACCCATCCGCATAATCCATGACACCACACACCGAAATTATCAACGACCTCCTCAAACTGGCGGTGGACAGCGGCGCCAGTGACATCGTCATCAAATCCAACAAGCCCGGTTACGTGCGCCTTTCCGGCCGGCTCAAGCCCGTAGATATGGACCCCATCTCCAGTCCCGAGGCGCAGGCATTTATTGAGGAGCATTGCCCGAAGGTTTTCTTGCCGGCCTGGGAGGCCAATGGTCAGGTGGATTACGCCTACGCCACCGAGGGTATCGGGCGGTTTCGCGTCAACGGCTTTCACCAGCGCGGACTCGTGAGCATCGTGATGCGTCACATCAAGAGCCGCGTGCCCACGTTTGCAGAACTCGGCATCCAGCAGGAACCGTTGCTCCACCTCGCCAAAGCCAAGGATGGCATTCTGCTGATTTGCGGTGCCACCGGCTCCGGCAAAAGCTCCACGATGGCCGCGATGCTGGACTGGATTAACCAGAACATGGACAAGCATATTGTTACCATCGAGGACCCGATCGAGTATACTTTCCAAGACGACAAATCACTCTTCCAGCAGCGCGAAATCGGTCTCGATGTGCCCAGTTTCGATCTGGCGATCAAATCTGTCCTGCGCCAAAACCCCGACATCATCCTCATCGGCGAAATGCGCGACAAAGAGACCTTTGAAACAGCCATCTCCGCCGCGGAAACCGGTCACTTGGTGTTCTCCACCATGCACGCAGCCACCGTGGCGCAGGCTTTGACCCGGTTGTTCGAATTTTTTCCGCCTGAACAACAGATTCAAGCACGCCGGCAAATCGCCGGTTCCATTCGCGGTTTCATCTGCCAGAAGCTCATCCCGGCCCTCGAAGGCGGTGGCCGCGTGCCGACCAATGAGATTCTCAATGCCGATGCGGTCGTTAAAAATCTCATCCTCGAAGGCCAGTTCGACAAACTGCAAGGCATCATGGAAGGCAGTGGCGACTCCAGCAGTTTCTCGTTCAACAAGGACATCTACCGGCTCATCAAGGCGGGCAAAATCAGCAAGGCCGACGGACTGCGTTTCTCACCGAACCCGCAGGCCTTGGAAATGAACCTGAAGGGGATTTTCATCAAATCCTAAGGCCGCCCGGTTTCCGGCAACCACGAACCGCATCGCATGACTTCCCGGCTGAGTCGCATCGTCGAACTGCTGCTTCTATTGGCCTTGGGCGCAGGCGTGATTTGGGCCGAGGAAAAGCCTGCGCCGGCAGGGGAGAGTGCCATTGCGGCGGCGAAGCGGGAATTCGACGCACTCAAGGCATCGCGCACCACGCTGGAACAAAACAAACTGGCCTTGCCCAAGATCGAGAACCCAAGCTTGGCACCAAGATACATCGCGCCCACCGCGATTTCTAAAAGCACCCAAAAGGAAAAAGCGGCGCAGCAGAAGGCAAACAACTGGCTCCTCGAGGCCATGCAGCAAAACGACAAGCAGGCCCGGACCAGCGACGATCGGCACAGCGCAAAATCCCAGGATGATAAGGAAATTGATCCGCTTGAGGCGCACGCGGCGGGCGCCGCGGATGAGTTGACGCGACTGCCGCAGGGCAACCGGCAGGAAGAGACGCCGCCCAAGGAAGTCCGATCCAGCGATAACCCGCTATCCTCTTTCATGACAGGTTGGATCAGTGTCCGCGATCAAGCCGTGTTGCTCCCCAAGACTTCCGACACGCCACAGCTCGATGCCGCGCTGACCCAGTTGTTGAGCTCCTATGCGGAAACCGCCGCCGTGTCGTCCGCAATCAATCCGGCCAATCGTCCGAACGGGCCGACTATCGCAACCGGTGCCGGCATGTCCGGCTTGGCGCCCGTCACCGACAATCCCTACCTGCAACTCAATCTTTCCCCGTTTTTATCCGGCCCCGGCCAAGGTGCACCGGCCACCAGCGCCGATTTGCAGCTGCCAACGGGTCCGGGAACGCCTGATTTCAAAGCGCCGCGCATGACGGCGCCGCCGGCAGAGGCCAAACCCGGCCCAGCGTTCGACTTGTCCAAGCCGCCGCAGGACGACAAATACTTCCCCCAGCTGAAGCGCTTTTAGGGCTTGGTTTTTCAACCGGCGGGCGATTTTCTAGTCGGTTCACATCATGGCACTGGCATTAATTTTTTCAGGACAAGGCGCTCAAAAAGTGGGCATGGGGCGTTCGCTATATGAGCAATCAGCCGCGGCTCGGGCCATTTTCGACGAAGCCAACCGCGTGCTGGGCTGGGATCTGAAGCAACTCTGTTTCGAAGGTCCCGAGACGGCGCTGACTCCAACGAAAGTCTGTCAGCCAGCGCTGTTTGTGCATGGACTGGCCTTGCTCGCCGCGCTGCGCGAAGCGGGCAAACTGCCGCCGGTGCAGTTTGCTTTCGGCTTGAGCCTTGGGGAAGTGACCGCCTGCACCGCGGCGGGCGTATTTGATTTCGCCACCGGTCTGAAAATCGTGGCGGAGCGCGGCCGGCTGATGCAGGCAGCGTGCGAGCAGACGACCGGCGGCATGGCCGCCATCATGGGCGAGGACCGCGCCAAGGTTTACGAACTGTGTCGCGAATTTGACATCGAAGCGGCGAATTTCAACGCCCCCGGCCAGATTATCGTATCCGGCGAATTGGCCAAAGTCACCGCCGCCGTCGCGGCGGCCAAGGACCGCGGCGTGAAGAAAATCATTCCGCTCAATGTCGCCGGCGCCTACCACAGCCGACTCATGGAACCGGCGCGCGTGGCGTTTGCCACCTATCTTGATACCGTCGCGCTGGTCGCGCCGCAGTGCACCCTTTTTACCAACACCACCGGCCAAACGGTGAGCGCGCCCGGCGACATCAAGGCCGCGCTCGTGAAGCAGATTGTCTCCTCCGTCCTGTGGGAGGATTGCATGCGCAGTGCCGCCGCGGCCGGGGTCACGGAATTCTGGGAGCTCGGACCGGGCGGCGTGCTCGCCGGTCTCGCGCGGCGCACCGAGAAGACCTGGGTGGTTAAAAGTTTTTCCGAGTTTGCTGACGTGATCGCCTGAATATGCCTGCCAAAAACACCCGTAATTTCTGTATCATTGCACACGTCGATCACGGCAAGACTACGCTTTCCGACCGCATTCTCGAGCACACAAACACCATCGCGCAGCGCGTGATGACCGACCAGCACCTCGACTCGATGGATCTTGAGAAGGAACGCGGGATCACGATCAAGTCACATCCGGTCACGATGAGTTACCGCGCCAAGGACGGGAAGGACTACAAGCTCAACCTCATGGATACGCCCGGCCACGTGGATTTTTCCTACGAGGTTTCGCGCAGTCTCGCGGCGTGTGAGGGTGCCGTTTTGCTCATCGATGCCGCCCAAGGGGTCGAGGCCCAGACCGTCGCCAATGCGCACCTGGCCTTCGCCCAGAAGCTCAAGGTGATTCCGGTCATCAATAAGATCGATCTGCCCAGCGCCAACCTGGAGCTCTGTCTGAAGCAGATGGAGGACATTCTGACGATTCCGGCGGAGGAGGCCATCCTCGCGAGCGGCAAGTCGGGCATCGGCATCGAAGACATTCTCGAAGCGGTGGTGGCCCGCGTGCCGCCGCCACGGTGGACGGATTATCCGCAGACCCGCGCCCTCGTCTTTGATTCCATTTACGACGCCTATCGGGGAGTCATTGCCTATGTGCGCGTCTTCTCCGGTTCGATCAAGGCCGGCGAAATGATGCTGCTGATGAGCAACGGCGTGAAATCCGACGTCAAAGAGGTCGGTGTCTTCAATCCCAAGATGGAAAAGGTGGCCGCGCTCGGCGCCGGCGACGTCGGCTACATCGTCTCCAGCGTCAAAGACACCTCCGACATCAAGACCGGCGACACCATCACGCTTTCCCAAAAGCCGGCCACCGACATGCTGCCCGGCTACAAGGAGGTCCGGCCGATGGTGTTCTGCGGGCTTTATCCGGTCGACAGTTCCGACTACGAGAAACTCAAGGCCGCCGTCGGCCGACTGCGGCTCAATGACGCGGCCTTTGTCTTTTCCTCCGAAAGCTCCGTCGCGCTCGGCTTTGGTTTCCGTTGCGGGTTTCTCGGCCTGCTCCACATGGAAATCATTCAGGAACGCATCCGCCGGGAGCACGACGTGGACATCATCTCGACCTATCCCAGCGTGGTTTATCAAATCGTGAAACACGGCGGCGACCTCATCGAGGTGGATAATCCCGTCAATATGCCGGATCCCGGCACGATCGAAGAAATCCGCGAACCGACCATCAAGGCCTCGATTCATATTCCGAACGATTCCATGGGCGATATTCTGGCGCTGGTCATGGAAAAACGCGGCGTGGTGGATCACACGGAAACCCTCGATGCGACGCGCGTCATGTTGATCTGCAACCTGCCGCTCAACGAAATCCTGGTCGATTTCAATGACCGCCTGAAGAGCGTGACCCATGGTTATGGCTCCATGGACTATGAGCTCGGCGAATACCGCGCTTCCGACCTCGTGAAGATGGAAATCCTCATCAACGCCGACCCCATTGATGCGTTTGCGAGTATCGTCCATCGCGAGAAAGCCGAAGCCAAAGGCCGCGACCTGTGCGAGAAACTCGCCGACATCATCCCGCCGCAGATGTTCAAAGTCGCCATCCAGGCGGCCATCGGCGGCAAGATTATCGCCCGCGACAATGTGAAGGAAATGCGCAAAGACGTCACTTCGAAGTGTTATGGCGGTGACATCAGCCGCAAACGGAAGCTGCTCGACAAACAAAAGGAGGGCAAAAAGAAGATGAAACAATTCGGTCGCGTTTCCATCCCTTCGGATGCCTTCATCAAGGTCCTGAAAACCAACTAGGATTCCCCGTGTTCGGAATTTTCTCCTCTCCAGCGCGCAAGATGCGCGAAAACGCCCGCAACTGGCTCGAACTAGCCGACAAGGTTTATCACTACCGCCGCGACGTTCTCACTGGGGCACAGGTGGGCGAGTTGCAGGCCCAGGCGGCCGGACTCCGCCAGTTGCTCAAGGAGCGTGCCGAGCCGATGAAACTCAAACTCGGCATCGAGGCGCTGGAACACGCGTTGCGTAAAACCGGTGGCACCCATTACCCGAAGAGCTCGCTCACCGAAAACGTCGAGTTCTTCCTCGTGGCCGCCATCGTCATCCTCGGTTTCCGCACGTATTTCGTCCAGCCCTTCAAGATTCCGACTAATTCGATGTGGCCGTCTTATTACGGCATGACCGCCGAGAACCTGCCGCCCGACACTGTAGCGCCCGGTCCGGTGGCGCGCGCTTTCCGCTTTCTGGCCTTTGGTGCCCAGCGCCGCGATTTTGTGGCCCCACAGGCGGGCGAGGTCGCCGCGGACTTTTTCAAAAGCGGCGCCATGGCCTACACGGTCAAGACTGGCCGACACTGGCTGATTCTGCCGGCCCAAGTGCGGGAATATACTTTCTATGTCGACGGCGCACCAGTCAGCCTCACCGTGCCGGAGGATTTCCATGATTTCGATCGGGTCGTGCAGGAAACCTTTTTCAAGGATCGCAGCGGCTTTGCTGCCTACCTGCAAAAATTGGGCCGCAGCGGCGGGCTGAATGCGCGCTCCATCGTCAGCGTCAATGGCGCAGGCGAGACCGCGCGGGTCGTCCGAGTGCCATTGGGACGCACGGTCCGGGCCGGTGAATCCGTGCTGCGTTTCGATATCCTGACGGGCGACCAGCTTTTCGTGGATCGCATGAGTTATCATTTCGTCCGGCCGTCGGTCGGGCAGGGGTTCGTCTTTCGCACCGGACAGATTCACAGCGAGTTTATGCAGGACCGCCAAGGTCGCCAGCTTGAGCAATATTACATCAAACGCCTCGTCGGTCTGCCCGGTGACACGCTGGAGATCAAAAATTACACGCTTTACCGCAACGGCCAGCCGATCACCGGCGCCGCGGCCTTCGCGAAGAACGCCCGCCAAGCGGATCAATACGTCGGCTATCGCAACGAACTCGGATTGGCCGCAGGTCGAACCATGACTGTGCCACCAGACAGCTTTTTGGCTTTGGGTGATAACTCGGCCAACAGCCAGGACGG
>JAGNQV010000177.1 GCA_017988885.1 Opitutaceae bacterium
TGCGGCCGCTGGGATTTTCGCCGGACATCGTGCTGCTCACGGCGGTGCATTTTCATTTTGCCGGACTGGTGTTGCCCGTGGTGACGGGACTGGTGCTGGCGCGGCACCCGCAAAGCCGGGCCGCGCACTGGTCGGCTTGGGGCGTGCTCTTGGGCGTGCCCTTGGTGGCGGCGGGTATTTCTGCGGTCCAGCTGGGCTGGGGTGGTGCCATCGAATGTCTGGCGGCAATCGTGCTCGTGCTGAGCGCTTGGGGGGTGGCCTGGCAGCACGCCCGGCTGGCGGTGGAGGAAAAAATCGGCGCTGCGATCCTCGCGCATTCTGTGGGCGATCGCGGCCGTTGCATTGGCGGCGGGCATGCTGCTGGCCGGTCTGTATGGGGTGCGCGGCTACTTGGCCCCGCTATCGTGGCTGGATATTCCGTGGATGCGGACGTTGCACGGCACGCTGAACTCAATCGGTTTTTCGCTCGCCGCTTTGCTGGCTTGGTGCCGCTCGGGCCGGGAATGTAGCTGCGGACACTGATCGCGGGCTGCGGCGCTTCGCGACCCTAAATGATCACGCGTCGGCGAGCGCGTTGGCCGTATTCAAGTGCTCCGTGCCGGTGTATTTCTGCGACTGCTCGTCGGCGTGGTAGCTGGAGCGCACCATCGCGCCGCTTTCGACGACGCCGAGGCCGAGGCCCAAGCCAAACTCTTTCCAATGGGTAAATTCGTCGGGATGCACCCAGCGCTCGACTTTCAGGTGCTGCGGGGTGGGTTGGAGATACTGGCCGATGGTGAGGATGTTGGTGCGGTCGGCCGCGACATCGCGCAGCGTTTGCTCGATTTCATGCGGGGCCTCACCGAGGCCGAGCATGATGCCGGTCTTGGTGGTGAAGCCACGGCTTTTTGCGTGTTGCAACACGGCGCGGCTGCGTTCGTAGCGGGCCTGCACGCGGACGGGTTTTTGCAGGCGTTCGACGGTTTCGAGGTTGTGATTAAAAATGTCGGGCTTGGCATCGAGCACGGTATCGAGGTCGTGGAGCCGGCCTTTCCAGTCGGGCGTGAGCACTTCGATCGCCGTCTGCGGCATGCGGTGGCGGATGGCGCGGATGGTGGCGGCCCAGACGGCGGCGCCACCGTCGGCGAGTTCATCACGCGCGACGGAGGTGATGACGCAGTGTTTGAGCCCCATCTTGGCGACAGCGTCGGCGACCCGGGCGGGCTCACCGAGGTCCACCTCGTTGGGGCGGCCGGTCTGGATGGCGCAAAAATTACACGAGCGCGTGCAGATGTTGCCGAGGATCATCAGCGTGGCGGTGCCGCGGGACCAGCATTCGCCGAGGTTGGGGCACTGCGCGCTCTGGCAAACGGTGTGGAGCTTGTGGGTGTCGACCAGCTCGCGCACGGCTTGGTAGCCGGGGCCGGAGGGCAGCTTGGCGCGGAGCCAAGTGGGTTTGCGCGTGGTGTCCATCGATTCTTGAAAAGCAGAGTTAACCACGGATTACACGAATGAACACGGATATTTTTGATTCATGATCAGGGCTGATGAGCGTCATTCGGAAGGCGCGGACCTGCCGGTCTGCAGGAAACCGGGCAGCAGCGACCAGAATTCACGCGCCAACACGGTCCGCACTTCGGCGAGTTCGAGCGCATGGCCGAGTTCGGCTTGCAACGACGTGACGGTGCCGTCGGCCGTGCTGATGCCGCAGGGGACGATGCCTTGGAAGTGGGCGAGGTTGGCGTTCACGTTGAGCGCGAAACCGTGATAGGTCACCCAGCGTTTCACCGCGACCCCGATGGCCGCGACCTTGCGTTGACCGAGCCAGATACCGGTCAGTCCCTCACGGCGGCTGGCGGCGAGACCCAGTGAACCCACGCTGTTGATGAGCACCTGCTCGAGGAAGCGCAGGTAAGCGTGGAGGTCCCGGCGGGTGGCGAGTGAAACGATGGGATAACCGACGATTTGGCCCGGCCCATGGTAAGTGATGTCGCCCCCGCGATTGGTCTTCGCGACGGCGACGCCTTCCTGGGCGAGTTTTGCCTGATTCCAGACCAGATGGTTCTCCGCTCCCCCGCGCAGGCCCAACGTGAAGACGGGCTCGTGCTCGGTGAAGATCAGCGTGTCCCCGACCTCACCGGTGATGCGCCGGGCAACCCATGCTTCCTGCCGGCGATGCGCCGCCTCGTAGGGAGTGCGGCCCCAGTCGAGGGTCGCATTCGCCGTGGCGGAAGGTGAGGCAGTCATGCGCGTAGTCTTGGCACAACGCGGCGCGGCGCAACTCCGCGTTGTGCGTGCGAATGTTCATACGACTTGGGCTTGCGGTAGGGCGACTTCGGCCAATGCATGCGGCGTGCCCATCCCTGTTCCCCTTGACCATGTTCGCCCGGCCGGCGAACTGCTGCGCCGCACGCAACTCAATTTTCACCGGCTGCACGGCCCGGAGTTTCAATTCGATGCGATGCTGATTGCCTTCACGGCGAAGGATGCGCCCGGCGATTGGGTGGGGCGCTGCCTGTTGTCGCTCACCTTGCAGGCGCGGCTGGGCAACGGGGTTGCACCGCACTTGGAGGAAATCGTGGCGCGGTTGCCTTCGGCGCTCAATGCGCGGGGCTACATCGGCGAAATCCAAGCCCCGGGCACCGCCGATGAAAACCAGATTGCCGGACACAAAGCTCTGCTGCGCGGGTTGTGCGAATATTATCGCTGGCGCGCCGACCCCCGGGCGCTGGCGCTGATCCGCAGCGTGGTGAGCAATCTCATGCTGCCCTCCACGCCGCTGTGGGCGAGCTACCCCAACCGCCTGCAAAAGGAATTGTTGGACAACCAGCTCGTCGGCCTGACGGTGCGGCGCGGGCAGGGCGACTGGCGCGGTCTGTCCACCGACATCGGGGTGGGATTTTTCACTTTGGACGGCCTGACCCAAGTGCATGCCGTGGATCCCTCACCGGAGTTGCGCACCCTGATCGAGACGATGATCACCCGCTATGCGCAGCTCGATCCGGCGGCGCTCAGCGCCCAGACCCACTCCACGCTCTCGACGCTGCGCGGCATTCTGCGTTGGTGGCGCGATACCGCCCCGCGACCGGAGCTGCTGGCCTTGGTGCGCGACCGGTATCGGCTATATCGGGCCGAGGCCGAGACGGAGCTGCATGCCAATTACAATTGGTTTGGCCGGCCGGACTGGACGGAACCTTGCGCCATCGTGGATGCGTTCATGGTCGCCGTGCAGTTGTGGTCGGCCACCGGCGAGGCGGACTACCTGGAGGAAGCGCATCGGATTTATTTCAACGCGCTCGCCCATGCCCAGCGGCCGAATGGCGGCTACGGTTGCGACCTGTGCACGGGGGCCAAGGGGCAGCTCTTCGCCCTGCCGCATGAATATTTCGAGGCGCCGTGGTGCTGCTCGATGCGCGGCACGGAAGGTTTGGCGCGGGCCGCGCAGAGCGGCTGGTTCACGGCGGGGGATGAGATCACCCTCGCATTCTACTTCGCCGGCACGGTCCGTTTGGAATTTGGCGATGGCCGCATCGAGCTGGTCCAGACGAGCGATTACCCCGTGGCCGGTCGCGTGAGCCTGCGGGTGCAGGCCGCGAGTGCGAACGGACCGAAGACCCTGCGCTGGTTTGCGCCGAGTTGGAGCCCTGCGGCGGATTTCAAGTTTAAGCAGAACGGGCAGGAGCTGCCGGCCCGGACGGACGGAGCGTTTGCCGTCATCACGGTCGCACTGCGGACGGGTGACGAGATCACGGCGGAGTTTCCGGTGCGGTTCGGGGCGATCCCGCTGCAGAATCCCGCGCGCCAGCCGGGGCACCATCGTTTCGCGCATGGTCCGCTGCTGCTCGGCCGGGCCGGCACGGAAGTCACGACGCTACCGGCCGGCAGCACTTTCGCTCCGCTGGGCGGTGCGCGTTACCGTTGTGTTGCCACCGGGCGGGAGCTGGCACCGCTGCCCGCGCTGATTGACCTGAGCGAGGCCGAGGCTAGAACTTGCTCCACTCAGATCGTCTTTACCGATTAATTTCCCATGACTCCTCCCTTGATGCAAAACCTGCTCGGACAACTGCCGTTCCAGGCCGGCGCGGTGACGCGCATGATCAATGCCGAAAACCCCACCGGCGAAAAAGGCGGCGGCGCCAAGTGGGAGCCGAACCCCAACGATCCGATGACGCCGCACAGCGCGCAGGCGATGCACTTGGGCCGCGGGTGGAAAGTGCGCCCATTCATCAGCCTGAAGGCGGGCGAGACGGCGATCTTGGCGGACATCCAGGGGCCGGGCTGCATCAATCAGTTTTGGATCACGGCCAGTGCGGATGAGTTTCGCACGCTGGTCTTGCGGATGTATTGGGACAACGAGGTCGCCCCTTCGGTCGAGGTGCCGCTGGGCGATTTTTTTGCGATGGGCTTCGACACGCAGCCGCACCAGGTGAACTCGCTGCCGGTGGTCGTCGCGCCGCATCGCGGTTGCAGTTGCTATTGGCAGATGCCGTTTCGCCAGCAGGCGCGCATCACGCTGACGAATGAAAACAAAACTGACGTGCGCATCATCGCCTACAAGGTGCTCTACAAGTTGCACGCGGTGCCGGCGGATGCGGCCTACTTCCATGCCCAGTGGCGGCGCGCGCTGACGACCCGCGAGCACCCCGAGCACACCATTCTCGATGGCGTCAAAGGCCGCGGGCTCTACGTGGGCACCTATCTGGCGTGGACCGCGCTATCGCGCGGTTGGTGGGGCGAGGGCGAGGTGAAATTCTACCTCGATGGCGATGGCGAATTTCCGACGATCTGTGACAACGGCACGGAAGATTACTTCAGCGGCGCGTGGGGCTTTTTCAAGGATCCGAAAAAAGATCCGGTGGAGGAAGCGTTCAACACACCGTTCGTCGGCATGCCGCTGGCGCATACGAGCAGCCCGGATGGTCCGCGCTATTTCGGGCTCTACCGCTGGCACGTGCTGGACAGCATCGGCTTTGAAAAAGATCTACGGGTGACCGTGCAGACCCTCGGCTGGTGGCCCGGGCATATCTACCAACCGCTGACGGACGATGTCGCTTCGACGGCTTTTTGGTATCAAAGCGAGCCGCATGTGACGTTTCCGAAATTCCCGACTTTGAACGAACGCTGGCAGCGCTGATTTTGTGGCCCACGGATTTTAACCACGGATGGACACAGATCGACACGGATTAAGACAGACAATCGCGATGCGGGCATGGAAATCTTATTTCACGATTATAGAAATCACGGTTTAATCCGTGTTCAGCCGTGGTTAAAAACTGAGTCTTATGGGTTTTGAAAATATGGACTACAAATGCTACCGCGATGCGGTGGCACGGCAGCGGGCGCATCAGGAAGACTGGCTCAAGGCCGGCTATGCCCCGCTCGGATTTTACCTGAAGGACTTCTGCCTGCATGAAGTGGCCGGCACGTGGCATTTATATCACATCGCGGGCACGCCGGGCGTGAGCTGCTGCCTGCCGGGCAACGAGATTTTCTTCGGCCACGCCACGACGCGCGACTTCGTTGCCTGGGAAACGCATGAACCCTGTTTCTTTATCGACGGGCGCGGCTGGGATCATGGGCACGTGTTCGCGCCCTATGTGATTTCGCATGGCGGCAAGCACTGGATGTTTTACACCGGCGTCGCGACCGACAACACGCAGCGGATCGGCGTGGCGACCTCGACCGATCTTTACCATTGGGAGCGGGCGGGCGACCGGCCGGTCATCCGGCCCGAGGAATATGGCTGGGCGTTCTGCCCGACGAGCGGCGGGGCGGCGTGCCGCGATGCGCACGTGATCGCACACGAGGGCGCCTTTCAAATGTATTACACGGCGGTGAAAAAGGACGGCAACGGCTGCGTGGCCCGTGCCTCGTCCACCGACCTGTTGCACTGGCGCGATGAGGGCATCGTCTATGGCTTCAACGCCTGGAATCAGTGCGAGTCGAGCAATGTGCAGAAGCACGGCGACGACTGGCTGCTGTTCTTTGGGGGTCACCATGCCTGGAGTTATGTCGCGTCGGATAATCCGCTGCGCTGGCCCGATGTGGCGCCGA
>JAGNQV010000178.1 GCA_017988885.1 Opitutaceae bacterium
CGTATGCGCCGTGCCCGAGTTGTGCCGGGCGACGCTTTAACCGCGAAACGCTGGAGGTGCTTTTTCACGGGCGCTCAATCGCCGACGTGCTCGACATGACCGTCAACGAGGCCATCGGCCTTTTTCGCAACATTCCCCGCGTGCTCGACAAGCTGGCGACGCTCGATGCCGTCGGGCTCGGCTACCTCAAGCTGGGGCAGGCGGCGCCGTCGCTCTCAGGCGGTGAAGCGCAACGCCTCAAGCTGTCGCTGGAGCTGAGCAAGAAGCAGCAGGGCGAGACGCTTTACATCCTCGATGAACCGACGACCGGATTGCATTGGACCGACATCCAGCGCCTGATGGACCTGCTGTTCAAACTGCGCGACGCCGGCAATACCATCATCATCATCGAGCACAACCTGGACGTCATTAATCTCGCTGACTGGCTCATCGACCTTGGTCCCGGCGGCGGCAAAGAGGGAGGCGAGCTGATCTTTGCGGGCCTGCGCAGCGAGATTGAAAAAGAGCCGCGCTCACTGACCGGCCAGGCGCTCGTGAAGTGGCGGCGGGTGTAAATCTGGGAGCGCGGGCCGCTGGCCCGCAACCCTGACATTGCGGGCGAGCCGCCCGCGCGCCCAAAGAAATCCCTGCAACTTTCGCAGGGGCGGCGGGGTTCTTCGGGCAACTGGCCACTACCGGCCGCTACCCAACCCCAAACTTGCTCCCATGAAAAATATACTTCGCACCAGTTTCCTCGTCGCCGGTCTCACGCTCGCCTCTATCACCTGCGCGGCCCCCGCCGTCACCGCAGGTTACGTGGATTTCAGTTCCTTCCTGCCCAGTGGCCAAGGCCGCTTTGTCGAGGTAAAGATTGATGCCGGCCTGCTCAAGTTTGCCGCGAAAATCGCGGAGAAGCACGAGCCCGAGGCCGCCGCGTTGCTCAAGCGCATCAAGCATGTGCATGTCAACGTCGTGGGCCTCGACGAAAACAACCGCGGTGCCGCCTCCGAAAAGATCGCCGCCGTCCGGCAACAACTCGAGGCCGCAGGCTGGATGCCCACGGTCAATGTCCACGAGCCGGAAAAAGGTCAGGAAGTGGCCGTTTACATCAAGTCACGCGCGGATGAAGCCATCGAGGGCATCGTGGTCACGGTGATCGATCACAACAAGGAAGCCGTCTTCGTCAATGTGGTCGGCGAGATCCAGCCCGAGCAGCTCTCCGAGCTGACGGCCCGTTTTAATATCGATTCGCTCAAAGGGCTCGATCTCAAGTCGGGAAAGCTGGCGAAAAACGACCGGTAATAATCTCTCACGCGACCGCCCAACGCCGCCATGAATACGCCCCTACAACCTGCCCCGCGACGCACCCGGCATGTCTGGCGCTGGGTGCTCGGCACCTGTGGTGTCTTTATGGTGGTTTGCGCGCTCGGTGCCTACAATACACTGACGCTGACGCGTGAAGCCGCTGCCCTGCGTCACGAATTGATGAACGCGTTGCCGGGGAAATTCGCGACCCGCGTGCAACTCAGTGTGGGTGAAGCTGCCTTTGCCCTGATCCGGAGCGGAGGGTATTTTATGAATCTGCCACCGGAAGCACGGCTGGGCCTGCAGGCCGTGCAGCGGGCCAGCGTGGGGGTCTATCAACTGGAGGCCGGAGCACGGCCGCGCGATGATCATAGCTGGGGGCAGCAGGCGGATGACTCCATGGCCCGACGTGGTTACACCCGCATGGTAGGCGTGGAGGAGAAAGGGCAAACCGTGCTGGTTTATACGCCGGTGCAGGAAAATGTGGACGTTCTCGATTTATGTCTGGCGGTCTTCGACGGCGAGCAATTGGTCGTGGTTTCGGCCAAGGTTAGAGGCAAACCCCTCATGCAGCTGATCGAGGGGCAACGCCTGGCGAATTTTGGCCGCCGGGAGATTTGAGCAAGCGCGGCGTTGCCCTCGTCGCTGCATGTGCTAGCGGTGCGGAGTGCCGCGTTTCCCCACCATCATCCACCTGGATGCCGATGCGTTCTTCGTATCGTGCGAG
This sequence comes from Opitutaceae bacterium, assembly GCA_017988885.1. Classification (GTDB taxonomy): domain Bacteria; phylum Verrucomicrobiota; class Verrucomicrobiia; order Opitutales; family Opitutaceae; genus UBA2377. The sequence goes on from JAGNQV010000178.1 coordinate 2,012, forward strand.
CAGGCGTTGCGGCCTGAACTGCGCGGCACCAAGTGTGCCGTCGGCGGGCGCGAGCGGGGCATCATTTCGTCGGCCAGCTATGAGGCACGGGCCTGCGGGGTCTATACACCGATGCCCACGATGCGGGCGTTAAAAGTCTGTCCGGAGCTCTATCTCATTCCGCACACTTCCGGGCTTTACGGGAAAATGTCGCGCCAGATGTTCGACGTGTGCGAGCAACTCACACCGGTCGTGCAGCGCAACTCCGTGGATGAGGGCTATCTCGATCTCGGCCCCTGCGGTTTCACTTCGACCGAGGCGGTAGTGAGTGCCGTGCGTAAATTGCAGGAGCGGCTGTGGCGTGAATTGCAACTGCCCGTGTCCATGGGTATCGCTGCGAATCGCTTGGTTTCCCAGATTGCATCCAAGCTGCGCAAACCGCGCGGGTTTGTGACCGTTTTGCCGGGGGAGGAGGCCGCTTTCCTGGCGCCGCTGCCCATTGGCAAACTCCCGGGCATCGGCGCCAAGACCGAGGCGGCACTGCAGCAGCGCGGCTTGCGGCAGGTAAGTGACATCATCGCACGTTCAGAGGATGAGCTGCACGCCATCTTTGGGTCGGGTTGGCGTGAAATGCTGGCCATGGCTCGCGGCGAGGATGATCGGCCGGTGGAGACCGAGCATGAAGATGCGAAGAGCTACTCGCAGCAGGAAACCTTCGGCACCGACATCAATGACTTCGCGACGATTGAACAGGTCGCGAAGGGGATGATCGATGCGCTACTCCCGAAGATCCGCGAGGATGGGAAAAAAGTGCGCACGATGACGGTGAAAGTGCGCTACCCTGATTTCAGCCATGCTTCACATGCCTGCACCCTCAAGGTGGCCACAGACTTGGAAGCACCTTTTTATCCGCTCGTTACTCCGCTGTTGCGCGCGGCATGGACGAAGCGACGGCCGCTGCGGTTGGTGAGTGTGAAATTTTCCGGCGTTGATGCCGGGCTCGCTCAGCTGGAGTTGTTTACCGAAAGCGACGAGAAGCGCCGGCGGCTGGCCGTGGTGCTGGACAAACTCAACCAGCGCGGGCGCACCACTGTCGTGCAACACGGACACCAGCTTGCCAAAAAATCCACCGACGCTTAATTGTGCGCACCGATGGCCATCCATGAGTATTACTGTCCGGACAACCATACGGTTTACCGGTTTTGCGCCCAGACTCCGGCGCAGGCAAACTCCGTGCCGGTTTGTCCGCACAATTCCGCTTTCCGGATGGAGCCGGTCTTGCCCGATTTCTTCAAGACCGAGCACAGGGTGAAAGCCCGAGTGTCTGCTAATTTGAAGGATGAACGCGGCGGCGAGCGGCCTTGCAGTATGCAGGATCCATTTGAAGAAGTGTCCTGCGCACCGACTGACGCGCAGGCGGCGCAGGAAACGCGGCCTCGTTTGCACGCACGCTGGCCGCAGCCGCCTCGGCTTGATCCGCAAATTTACAACTATTCATGAACGCTGAGGCTATCACGCAACGCGCCGCCGCCGCCCGCCGGGCGGTGCGGGCACAAACGGAACTATTGCACCGCGAACTCGGCCGGGCGGCGAGCCAATGGAAAAGCGACGGCACGCGGGTGACCGCCGTGGATCTCGCGATTTCGGAGAACATCTTTCACGAGCTCAGGACCGAATTTCCCGAAGATCAGTATTTCAGCGAAGAATCGGCGCATGACGGGCCACCACTGCCGGTGACGGCGCGGTTTTCCTGGGTGCTCGACCCGATTGATGGCACGAACAATTTCGCGCTGGGTATTCCGCACTGCGCCATCGGGCTCGCCTTGCTGGAGCACGGGCAGCCGGTTTACGGTGCGGTGTATGATTTGGCGGGCCGGCAACTTATTCACGGCGGGCCGGGGTTGGGGGTGTTTTGCGATGAACGGCCGGTCCAGATGAAAACCGGCGCGCTCACGCCGCAAAGTATGATTGGTTTTCACAGTCCCTATGATAAGCGCTATGCGCCGCATGCGGCCTTGTTGGCGGAAAACTTCAAGTTGCGCGGACTTGGCAGCAGCACGCTGCATCTTGCCTATGTCGCCGCGGGGCTCATCGACGCGGTCGTGGATCACAATGTGAAAGTCTGGGATATCGCCTCAGCCGTGCCGCTGGTGTTGGCCGCAGGCGGGCAAGTGGATTATGTTACCCCGGCGCCATTTCCGCTCCGGGAGTTCGATCTGAAGATGCCACGGATCTTTTACCTCGCCGGCAGTCCGGAGGCCTGTGTCAGGCTCCGGCAGGTTTTGGCGGTCTGACCGTTTTAAACCTGGTATTCTTTGCCGGGGACGGGATCGATAACCTTGGTTTTTGGCGAGGCTTTGGCCAGTTCGGCGGCGAACCAGTCGCGGGCCGGTTGGTCGCCGTGCGTCAGCACAATGCTGCGCGGCGTGGCTTGCACGGCAAATTCCAGCAGATCTTCGCGGTCGGCGTGGCCGCTGAGTTCAAAGCGATCCACGCGGGCTTTCACCTTGGTCTTCACATTGGCCTTCGCGAACAGAAAGGTATCGCCCGGCTTGGTCTGCAAAAGCTTGCCGCCCGGGGTGTCGGGGTCGCAGTAGCCGACAAAGCCGATGGTATTGCGGGCATGGCCGAGCATCCCGGCGGCGAGGGCATAGCTGGGGGTGTTCTCAACCATCATCCCAGAACCTAGGGCATAGAGGCCGGCCACCGGGGGTTCTGAGCCGGGACGGAAACCGCGCGCCAGCGGTTTGATTTTGAGGTCCTTGATGACCGAACGGCTGAACTGAATGTGCTTGGTCTTGCGGCTGATTTCGTCGAAGTAATCGGCCAGATCCATGCCGAGGCCGGAGGCGATAATCGGGCAATCCACCAAGCGGCCAAACTTGCGTGCGTCGTGCAGGATGGTGAGCAGTTCCTGCATGCGGCCCAAGGCGAAAACCGGAATCAGGAAGGAGCCGCCGCGCTGAATCGTGTCATTGATCGAGGTGACGAGCCGGGCCATTTCTTCACCCCGACTGCGGCCGGGCTGGCGTTCGGTCGCACCGCGGGTCGTCTCCATGATGATGGTGTCGAAGTGGCCGGCGGGAAATTTTGCCCCGGGCAAAATCCGTTGATCTTCGAACAGCACATCACCGGTGATGAAGATGTGCCGGGACTTGTGTTTCAACTCCACCGCCGCGGCACCGGCGACATGGCCGGCGGGGTGGAAGGTAATCTCGATTTCTTCCTTGTTGCTGCGAAAATGTTTGGCGTGGCGGAACGGCACGCCCGATAAGCGGCCGGCCACACGGTCGATTTCATCGTGGGTGAAAAGCGGCATGTCCGGCGCATCACCCTCGGCCTTCTGGCGCATCATGACACTGGCAGAGTTGTGCAGCATCCGCTCGATGAGCATGCGGCTGGATGTGGTCATGATGACCGGCGTGTTGGGATGATCGCGCATGGCCAGCGGCAGACTGCCGATATGGTCGAGGTGGCAATGCGTGATGATAATCAGGTCGAGCGGCTTGCCGCGCAGGCGGGACAGGTCGGGCGTCGAGTGGCGACCGCTGAGCTTGGGGTTCATGCCGCAATCGACTAGGATCGAGAGATCCCCGAGGCGGATAAAATGGGAGTTGGCGCCAATGCCGCCGACCGGATTCAAATCAATAAGCTTCATCTATCAACCAAAGGGGAACAGGTGCGCGGGAGAACGGAAGCCCAATATTCAGACCCGAGGGATGCAAAGTTCGAAAGGCGCCAGTTGCACATGGATCTTCCGGCCGCTGTCATCCACGCCGTGGAAGCAACCGCGCACCGCAGCGTCCTCACCGGTCACATGGCAGCTGTTGTAGGAAAATTGCTCGCCCGGAGCGAGTCGCGGGGTCTCGCCGACGATCTTGTCGCCTTCAATCACGAGGTGGGTGCCGTCAGGATGTGAAATCACCCACTTGCGGCCCAGCAGGGTGACCGTGTGGTCGGAACCGTTGTGGATGGTCACGAAATAAACGAACGCATGCGGTTTGTCCTCGGGCAGGCTGTTGCCGCCATGATGGTAGC
>JAGNQV010000179.1 GCA_017988885.1 Opitutaceae bacterium
GTCCCCCTGCCAGCGCGGCCCCGACCCAAGCCAAGCCACCTGCGGCGACACCCGCCGCCCGCAACACCACAGCCACCGGCACGAGCCAGGTCAGAACGTTCCAGATTCCCGCCACAAAAAGCGCCGGAGTGGGATTGGCCGCGAGGGTCGCCGGCAGATTCCAGAACACGAACCCGGGCCCATAGAACCAGCCCAGCTGCTGGCCGGATTCCCGCAACGCATAGACCGGCAGCCCTTGGGCGAGCGCAAAGCTCGGGGCCAGGCGCGCGGCGTTCCACGGCACGCCGGACGAGGCGGCGGTGCACAGCACGCTCCACAGCAGGACGGGCACCGTCACCAAGAGGAGTGCCCCGCCGGCGCGGAACCAGGCCGTTTGCACAAAAGCGGCCGCTCGACCGGAATCGCCGGCCGTCATCATGGAATTGCCGGTGCCGCGGCCGCCCCGGACCCGGGAGAGGAGTGGACGGCCACCAAGCGGCTGATCCGGGCGATCTTCGTGCCGAAGCGTTTCTCCGCCATCAATTCCAAGTCAAACCCTGGCGGCATTCGATCCTCCGGCAGGAGCTGGTGATTGCCGTCCGCACTGGTGGGCCGCAGGGATTGCAGCACAAGAATTTCCCGGAAGGTCCCCTGCCCGAGCTGATATTCCAAACGGTCGCGCACTATCCAGGCACGGCCAGTAAGAATTGAGGGGGTTTTCACGAGCAGCCATGGCAGCGTGGACTTGTTACTGATGATCAACCGCTCCCCCGGCGGCAGGGCGGCGACATAGCGCTTCTCCCACTCCACCTCATCAATCCCTAGGTAGGAATAGAGGTGCTGCGCCGAATGGCTCGTGGTGACACCGCAGGCAAACAGCCCCATCGCTCCCGCCAGCACCAGGCTGGCTGGCCATCGGCGATCCAGACTCGCAGCCGCCGCGACCACGGCGAAAGCTAGGACCAAGTGAAACGGCAGGCTAAACCGCGCGGCGATCGGATCGCTGAAATTGGACCAATAATAGAAGAGAATGAGCACCGTGTTGGTGATCGCCCCCAGACCGAAAAGCAGCAGAACCGTCTGGTCGGCCCCGGGAGCGGCGGGCGCGGGCCGGGAGCGGACCAGCTGCCAGATGATATAGCCGAGCGCCGCCAGCCCTAACCAGGCCAGTGGCCAGGAATTGGCGAACTGCGCGTTGGTGTTGAAAAAGAAATCCCGCGCGCCCGCAAGATTACCGGCCAGGTAGTCGACACTGAAGCGCGACTCCTGATTCTCCCGGAGTTCCCACATCCATTTGGTGTGGGACAGCACCTTGTTTTGGAGCGCGTAGGGCAACAGCAGCAACGGCACCGCCACGACGCGCCAGGGCAGGATGATGCGGCGCTCCCGCCACCAGCCGAGCAGGACGAGCAGCGCCACCGGGGCGACGTAGATGGCCGACTCGTAGCGCGCCTGCGCCAGCAGAACGCCCCCGAGCGCGAACGCGCTCAGGCGAACCCCGTCGGGCCGGCGCAGCCAAGCAGCGCCCAACCCCGCCACGGCCAGGATCATGGTCACGTTCAAAAGCTCCATGCTGGATCCGGTCGCGTTCTGCCCCAATAGCGGCAGCGAGCCGAGCAGCAGCACCGCGAGCAGGCCTCCGCGCATCCCGTTCAGCCGCCGACCGAGATAATACACCAGGCCCAACGCGACAGGCAGCAGGCCGGCGTTCAGCCAGTAGGCGTTGGCCGGACGATAGCCGGTCAGGTCATGGACGAGGGAGATGAGAAACGGATAAAAATTCGGGCGCTTGTCGAGGTAGTTGTCCGTCGAAATGAACGTCCCAAGGATATCGTAGCCGCGCACCATCGTCGCCGTGTCGCGGAAATAGTGCATGTTGTAGGCTGTCGACTGCAGCACAAATTCGTCGTAGAGAATCTTGCTCCGGAACGCCTCGGCATTGATCGCCACCAGCGACAACAGGCCAATGACCACCCCGGCCAGCAACAGTTCGCGGCGGTCCGGCAGCTTCCCGGGCTGGCGGTCGCGCCAGAGGCTCCACAGTGCTCCGAGCCAGAGAGCAAAGGCGGCGAGGATGAAATAGTAGCCGAACCGTTTCACGATCATGCCTCCCGCCTCCACCTCAAGACCGATGAACCCAAAATACACGGCCCCTGCGGCGGCGAGGCCGAAGGCCGCTAGGCGCACGTCGGCACGATGCCAGAATCTGGGAGACGGGTCGCTCACTGGACGGTGGCGCGCCTCAGGGCAGGCGCTTGATGAACTGGTCAAGGTATTCCTGGCGCACCTTCTCCCGCCCGGCCGGCGTGAGCTTGTCGAGAGCGGTGCCGACGCGCACCGGAGGCGTCGACGGGCCCTCCCGAATGGAAACCACCCGGCTGATGCGGCTGACAGTCAGCGGCGTGAACCGACGTTCCCAGACCGTCTCCAACTGGTAGTCCGGCCCGAGATCGTCTTCCGCCTGCACTGTGACCTGGCCTGTATCCGCAGCCACGCCGAACCGCTGGAACACATAGATGGCGGAGAAGATGCGATTACGGAGGTTGAAGATGATGTTCCCCTTCTGGTCGAAGGCCTGCTTCACAGGCGTGGCGGAGACTAGGTGCGTGATCCAAATGATGGAATTGCTGTCGATCACGAGGTAATCTCGCTCAGGATGCGCCGCGATGAACTCGCGCCGCCACTCCATCTCCCGGCCCACGTAGTAATCGAGGGAGTAGTCATGCCGCGCCATCGCGGGCAGCGAATGCGCGAAAAGGCCGATGCCGGTGACCGCCAGCAACACGCGCCAGACTTGGCCGCGCCGGCTTATTTCGCCGGCCACCGTGATGACGGCGAGCACTAGGGTAAGATTGAGCGGCAGGCTCAGTCGGCGGATCACGGGGTCGTCAAACCGGCCCCAGAAATAACACAACAGCAGCAGCGCATGGGCGGCGAAGCCGACCGCGAAGACCGCCAAGGCAGCGCAGACTGGCGGCGCCTTCGCCAGGCCACGCAAGGTCTTCAGCGTCCACAGGGCGAAAAATGGCAGCGCGAGGAACCCGAGGATCGACAGGATGAGGGAATTGGAATGCTCCCCGGTCGTGCTGAAAAAGAAATTCAGGTCGTGCGCGATATTGTCGGGAATATAGCTGAGCGCGAACGGCCGGTCGAAACCGGGCTGGCTGGCCATCTCCCACGAGGAACTGCGCACACTGAACACCTTGTTGTGTAGCGCATAGGGCAGCAGCAACAGCGGCATCACCGCCACCAGCCACGTCACCTGAGGTCGCCGCTCAAGCCACCACACGCGCAGAACAATCAAACCGACCGGAAGCAAGAAGAGCACGGACTCATAACGGGTATTGGCCAGAAGGATGCCGGAAAGGCCGAACGCCTCGAGTGTGTTCGCGTCCCGGCGCGACATGTAGCGCATGCCCAACAGTAGGGTGCTGAGGATCAGCACCAGATTGAGCAGCTCGAAGCCGCCTCCGGTGGCGTTCTGCGCCAGCAACGGCAGGCTGGTGAGCAGCAGGACTGCAATGGCCCCGGCGCCACGACCAGCGATACGGTATCCCGTCACGTAGGCGAGTGCCAGCAGCAGGAAGGTGAGCGCGGTGTTGAGCACAAACACGTTTTCAGGCCGGTAGCCGGTGAGGTCGTGCAATCCCGACACAAGGAAGGGCTGCAGGAGCGGCCGCTTGTCGATCTGTCCCGCCATTAGTTGGAACGCTCCCTGAATGTCGTGCCCCCGCATGGGCACGAGGGCGGTTTTCTCGAAGTGCATGCTCATCGAGGTGCCGAGCAGCATGACCTCATCCATCAGGATTTTGAATCCGTAGCTCTCATGGACGAGCAGAACCAAACCACAACCGGCCACGAGGACGGCGGGCCAGCGCGGCCGGGACCTCCACCCGCCCCGTTCCGCCCAGAGCTCGCGGCCGATCGGGCGCAGCGACCAGGCAAAGAGCAGACAAAGCAACAGCATGGCCCAATAGCCCCCGTAAATGACCGCTTGCAGCGATTGCTCCGGCGTGAGTGAGAAAAAACCCAGCACCACGGCCAAGGCCGCGCAGGACAGAAGCAGGGCGAAACGTCGATCCATCATGGTGGGTTCAGTTGCTCAGGTGATGCTGGCGGGGGGAGGTTTAACGGGCTCGATTGAAAACAAAAGCTCCGTTTCCAAGTCATACCGGACGGACAAAAAAAAGCCGCCTCCCGAAGGAAGCGGCTGAAGTCGAACCCGATGTGTAATTACGGGGCGTAGGTCACGGTGCGCGCGCCAGCGATGCCGGCGATCGTGATCGTGATGCCCTGGGTGTAGTTGGTCGGATAGGTCTCACCGGCGACCGTGTTGACCGCCTTCACATAGTTGGTGGCGCCAACGAGGCCGGCGATAGCAACCGTGGAGACACCGTTCTCCAGGAAGTATTGGTCAGCGGCCGCAGACAGCTGGCGGGCGTTGTTCAACACCGCTTTGTCCTGCGAGGACTGGCGGACCTTCTGGAACGCGGGAATGGCCATCGCGGCCAGGAGGCCGATGATGACCACGACGATCATGATTTCAACGAGCGTGAAGCCCTTGGTGGAACGTGTATTCATTTTTATGTGGATTATGTGGTTATTTCTGAGTCGTCCGCAGAGTGCGGACGGTCACGAGAAAAGGATGTCCGACCTGTCCACTCAAGCCAATTTAGTTAAAGAAAAGGTAAAGCCTTCCCGGCAACAGGAAGGCTTTAAATTGTTAATTGTTGTGGATATGAAACTTACGGAGCATAAGTCACGGTGCGCGCGCCAGCGATGCCGGCGATCGTGATCGTGATGCCCTGGGTGTAGTTGGTCGGATAGGTCTCACCGGCGACCGTGTTGACCGCCTTCACGTAGTTGGTGGCGCCAACGAGGCCGGCGATGTCAACCGTGGAGACACCGTTCTCCAGGAAGTATTGATCAGCGGCCGCCGACAGCTGGCGGGCGTTGTTCAACACCGCTTTGTCCTGCGAGGACTGGCGGACCTTCTGGAACGCGGGAATGGCCATCGCGGCCAGAAGGCCGATGATGACCACGACGATCATGATTTCAACGAGCGTGAAGCCCTTGGTGGAACGTGTATTCATATTAGTGGATTGTATTATGGGGGTTTAGGTTTCGGGTCTTTCGCAAGTATCCTACGTTAATACCACCCTACGCCAAGAACTTATTCCCCTGCCGCTCCTCACCGGGATAGAAATTTGACCCATCAACGAAAAATATAGCATAATTATTTAACTACCAGTATATTAAGTCTTAATAAACCTTGTTAAGGTCAACTCGGTCGCATCTCGCCAAAGCAATTCCATGCGATATTTATTTCGATTCTCCGGCGTGAAAATATGCACCATCACATCAAACGCATCCACCACGGTCCAGCCGCTGCCTTGGGTGGTATCCACGGATAGAATTCTGGCTTTTTGCTCATCCAGCACTCGCTCGAGCTCGATTCTCAGAGCGCGCAGATGGGGCTCTGAGCTGCCCGTCGCCAACACCAGATAGTCCGTGATGCTCGACAGTCGGCTCACATCCAGGACGCGCAGGTCCTCAGCCTTCTTGGCGTCCAGTGCCTGCACGATCAGCCGGAGCAGTTTGTCCACCGGTTTGGCCGACGCAGCCGCTTTCCGCCTGGCGACGGGTTTCGGTTTGGTGGCGGCTTTGGTTGGTTTCTTGGTGGCTTTGGTTGGTTTCTTGGTGGCTTTGGCTTTCATTGATCGCGATACAGCTTCCGGTCCTCGATATAGGCGATAACTTTCTGGGGGCAAAAGTAATGCAGCGACCGGCCCGTAAACACCCGCCCGCGCAGCTCACTGGAGCTGATTTCAATCAGATGCCCGTCGCAGCGGTGCAGCCGCAAGCCGTCGATTTCGACGTGCGGCTTGGTCGGGTGCTTGGGCCGCTGAAGATAGATGAACTCAATCAGCTTCACCAGTTCGCTGATCTCTTTCCATTTGTGTAATTGTGGCAACTGGTCGCCGCCGATGATCCAAAACAGTTCGTCTTGCGGGAATTGCCTCCGAAAATGTCT
>JAGNQV010000180.1 GCA_017988885.1 Opitutaceae bacterium
GGCCACGGACCGCAACATCGTGCTCTATTCGATTCCCGGCCGCTGCGGCATAGAAATTAGCGTGGGGGTCGTCGAACGGTTGCGCGCGAAGTTTGCCCATGTCCGCCACATCAAGGAAGCCGGCGGGAGCGTGGATCGCGTGGACCAGTTGAAGCAAGCGATGGGGGCCGACCTCACCGTGCTCAGCGGTGATGATTCGCTTACCCTGCCCTTTATGGCGGTCGGTGCCGAAGGAGTGATCAGCGTCGCCTCCAATCTGCTGGTGAAGGAAGTCGGGCAGATGGTGAAATTTGCCCTCGGCAACGATTACGCCCGCGCCACCAAGCTGCACCAGAAGCTTTACCCGATCTCCAAAGTCCTTTTCTGCGAACCCAATCCGGTGCCGATCAAGGCCGCGTTGGTGCGAGCCGGCATCATCGGCTCCGCAGCCGTGCGCGCACCGCTCTGTGACATGAGTGCGCCGAACCGTAAGTTGCTGCTCAAGACCCTCGCCGCGCTCGGCTACTGATTTCTTCCCATGGCACTCAGCATCACACTGGTAGGCGCGCTTGGTCGGATGGGACAAACCATCATCGGCCTCGCCCAGGAATCCGGCCTCGGTATCGCGGCGGCAGTCGACGCCGGTGACGACCTTAATGCCGGGCTGGCGCAGGGCGATGTCATCATCGACTTCAGCTCGCACAAGATCACCGCGGGCATCCTGCAACGCGCCGTGGAGCTGCAAAAGCCCATCGTCATCGGCACGACCGGGCATAGCGCGGAAGAAAAAATCAAGCTCCGCCAGCTCGCGGCCAAAGTGCCCTGTGTCTGGTCGGGCAATTATTCCGTCGGCGTGAACGTGTTGTTTGCGCTCACGCAATCGGCGGCTCGGGTGCTGACCGACGGCTACGATGCCGAAGTCATCGAGATGCACCACCGTTTCAAGAAAGACGCGCCCAGCGGCACCGCCGCCCGCCTGCTCGAAATCATTCTGGAAGAACGTAAACTCACCGCGGCTGCGCTCCGCCATGGCCGTGAAGGCATCACGGGCGAACGGCAGTCAACAGAAGTAGGCGTCCATTCGCTGCGTGGTGGTGACGTCGTGGGTGACCACACCGTGCTCTTCGCTGCGCTGGGTGAACGCTTGGAGCTCACGCACAAAGCCAGTGACCGGGGTATTTTTGCGCGTGGTGCGCTGCGGGCCGCGCAATGGATCGGCACCCAGCCGGCCGGTCTCTACGACATGCAGGACGTGCTCGGGTTCAAAGCCTGAACGCATGATCACTTCCATCCAGGGCACTCTCACGGCGGCAACGCCGTTGCACGCGATCATCGAGCTGAACGGGTTTGGCTACGAGGTGAACATTCCCATCACAACAGCCGAGAAGCTGCCCCTGACTGGCTCCAGCGTGAAATTGCACACGCTCGTGATTTACCGCGAGGACGCCCAGACGCTCTATGGTTTCGCGACCACCGAGGAGCGTGATTTCTTTCGTCTGATGATTGAGCACGTCACCGGCATCGGCCCCAAGAGCGCACTCACCATCATGAGCAAGCTGTCATTAGCGCTGTTGGAAAGCGCGATCCGCGCTGGCGATGTCGCCACCCTTGCGAAGTGTCCCGGCATCGGTAAAAAGACCGCGGAACGGCTGGTCGTGGAATTAAAAAACAAGGTCGGCGGCGCCGGTTTGCCAGCTGCGGGCGGGAGCCTCGCGGGAGATGCAGCCGCACCGGCCGGCGAAACGCGGCACCACGATGCCGTGCTCGCGCTGACGGCCCTCGGCTACAAGGCCGCCGACGCGGATCAGGCGGTGCGACGCGCGGCCCTTGCACTCGGCGCAACGGCCACGACCGAGGCGCTGATCAAAAAAGCGCTGAATTAGCGCTGAAACTGAAACGCGCTCATCTGCACGTTCGCCTCAAATGGCCGGCGGCTGCGGAAAGTGCGGTTTTCCTGACCATTGACTGGCTCGGTTTCGAACATCACCGGCTCAAGTTGCAGCGGATTCACGCGCACTTGGTTCATCCACTCGTAGCGGGCACGGTTCGAGGCCTCCGCCGCCAGCATCTCACCAGGAGTCATTTCATTGATCTGCGCGAGGGCTTGCGTGGTGAAGGCGGTATGCAGTTCAGGGCGCGGACGCTCCGTCAGCGACATGACCGGCAGCGCCGGTGCGGCAGTCTGCGCCAATTCGACTGCGGCAGGTGCCAGGGCCACGCGGCTGTGATCGATGGATTCGGTCCCACGCCGGTTTACGACCACCAAGGCAATACAGGCAGCGGCAGCCACCAGACCGGCCGCATAAAGCCCCCGAACGGAACGCCGCGGCACGGGAAAATTCACGACTTTGTCCCGGGTCGGAACCTCGGAGTGGAAATCAGCGGCGAGTTCGGCACAGGCCTTCTGCATCTGGCAATATTGGTGATAGAGACGACGGCGGGCCGGATCACGCCGGATTTCCGCCTCCAGCAGGGCGGTTTCCTCGGGACTGATTTGATGGTCGAGGTAAAGATTCAGCAATTCGGTGAACTTGGTATCTTTCATTTGAAGTCTTCTCCCAGTTTGGCGCGCAGGCTTTCACGGGCCCGGGCGATGCGGCTTTTTACAGTGCCGACGGAAATCCCCAGAATCTCGGCGATTTCCTCGTAGGTTTGGTTCTTGATGTTGCGGAGGGTCAGAATCTCACGGTGCTTGGCGCTTAATTTTTCCATGCCCTGCGCAATCCGATCCACGAATTCCTGCGTGACGGTGATGTCATCGGGGGTTTCGAGTTCATTGGGCAAAATTTCCGCCAAAGTCGTCGTGCTGTCGGGACCGACGGGTTGGTCGAAGGAAACCGTCTTGTCGCGCTTTCGTCGCCACCAATACCAGTAGCGGTTACGGGCGAGATTGGTCGCGATCTGATACAGCCACGTCGAAAAAGCGGACTCCCCGCGAAAGTTAACCAAACCGCGATGAGCACGGATAAACGCATCTTGTGTAACCTCTTCCGCGTCCTGCGTATTGCGCAGCATTTGGTTCACCATCGCATAGATGCGATCCCAGTAACGCGTGACCATTTCATCGAAGGCGGATTGATCCCCTTGCTTGAAACGATCCACGAGCACCCGATCCATGGCCACTTCTTGAGCTTTGGTTGACATACGTTCTGCCTCGCTCTGACGGGTGTATCTTTGGATTGTTCCCACGATATTAAAGTGTGGCGAGGCATAATGCCCATAAAGGGGGTTGGTCAACGGAAACGCCTGCTTTACCTCGTAGAAATTACTTGCCAATCTCTTCTTACAAAACCTATTTCGCACCTTTCCAGAACTTGAGGGTTGGTAGCTCAATGGTAGAGCAGTTGCCTTTTAAGCAATTGGTTCTGGGTTCGAATCCCAGCCAGCCCACCAGTTCTGTAACTTTAAAGTCCCGTCAGGACCCCAACTTATGAAACGCCTCGTCATCATCGAAGATCAAACCGCGATCCGGGAAATGCTTGTCGAGATTCTTCGTTTGGACACCAACTACCAGTTGGTGGGTGAAAGTGGCGATGGCCAAGAAGCGCTCAACCTTTGCATTGAGCTCAAGCCCGACCTCATCGTGCTCGACGCCAAGCTCCCCGGTCTCAACGGCGTGGACATCCTCCGCCGCCTCGTGAAAAAGCACCCGACCGTGCGCGTCCTGGTGTTCTCCGGTCACGAAAATCCCGTGCTCGTGCGGGAAATGCTCGAGGCCGGCGCCCACGGTTTCGTCGAGAAAACCGCCGGCCTGTTCGAATTCAAGAAAGGCCTCGAGACCGTGGCCAACGGTGGCACCTACTTCGGCCCGGCCGTCGCCTCCCTGCTCCGCAACGTGGTCGCCAATCCCGCCGCCAGCAGCGCCGCGGATTTCCTCACCGACCGTGAACGTGAAATCCTCCAGCTGGTCGCCGAAAGCTATAGCACCAAGGAAATCGCGGCCAAACTCGGCATCAGCGTCAAGACCGTGGATAACCATCGCACCAATCTCATGCGCAAGCTCAACCTGCATGACGTCGCGAGTCTCACCCGCTACGCCTTGGAGATCGGCCTCATCGAACCCAAGAAAACCATCTAGCACTCAGTAAAAACCTTGCCGTGTCCGATAACCTCACCCAATAGATTTCACCGCGACCCTACCGCCTTCTCCATGAAACTCGTCTCCCGGAAACTACTTTTTGTCCTCGTCAGCGCCGCCGTCGTCCTTGCCGGCTGCGCCAAAAAACCGAAGCGCCCGGATCCGAGCTCGACTTTGCTCGGGCCTTCCACCGGTGGCAGCATCATGCCGCAGGACATTTCCACCGTGGCGGATATGAACTCCGGTCTATCCGATCGCGATGCCGGCTGGGACATGAACAACCAGAACCGCACCCTGCTCCAGCCCGTGTATTTTGATTTTGATCGCTTCGACATCAAGCAGGCCGAACGCAGCAAGCTCGAGGCCGCGGCACAGTATCTGAAGGAGCATCCCGATCACCGCGTGCTGCTCGAAGGTCACTGCGACTGGCGCGGCACCGAGGAATACAATCTCGGTCTCGGCGATCGCCGTGCGAATGCCGCCAAGCAATTCCTCACCAAGCTCAGCGCCGCCACCGACAAGCTCGAAACGCTTTCCAAGGGCAGTCTCGACTCCGCGAAGAATGCCGATGATGCCGCCGCCGCCAAGGATCGCCGCGTCGATCTGGTGGTGATCAAGCAGCCTTAAGCTGATTCAGTTTTCAAAAAAACAAAAAGCCCCGGAATTTTCCGGGGCTTTTTTGTGCAGCGATGATTCTGTGGTCGTCGGGATCACTTAACACCTGCGTCTCTTGGCTCTTCAACTATTCACCAAACCTAAAGCCGTGATTCTTACCACGGATTTCACGGCTGCTCACCGATGGAGGAATTAAATCTGTGCCGATCCGTGGGATCCGTGGCTAAAGTCTGAAAGCTTGGGGCAATTGGCCTGACAGCCGGAACGGGTTGAGTCACTTTTTCTGCGCCACGGCCCGGAGCACGCGCTGCACGGTCTCGATGCCCTTGTGCATGACTGCCAGATTAAAGCTTTCATTGGGCGCATGCAGATTATCCTCGGGCAGGAAAAGACCGAGCATGATGGCGTCGAGGTTCAGCTCCTTTTTCAAATCGGCGATGAGGCCGACACTGCCGCCTTCGCGGAGATAAAGCGGTGGCTTGCCCCAGACCTCGGTGACCGCCTGTTCGGTGGCGCGAAAGGCCCGCGCCAGCACCGGCGTCTGATCTTTTGGTGTGTTGCTGCGATCCGGCGGCACCACGACGTAAGGCATCGCGTCATGCTGATCGGTGATCTTCAGCTTTAGCCCCTGCGGAGCACGGTCGCGAATCGCCTTGAAGATGATTCCCTTCATTTTTTCGGGTGTCTGATTGGAGACCAGCCGGCAGCTGATTTTCACCCGCGCTTTGCTCGGGATGACCGTCTTGGAGCCCTCGCCCTGATAGCCGCCGCCGAAGCCGTTGAATTCCAGTGTCGGCAGAAAGCGAATCGCCTCAAACGGCGTGTAGCCCGGCGGAGTGTGAAATTGCGTGATGCCGAGAAACTCCGCGTAATCCTTTTCCTTCAGTCCGAGTTTTTTCAGCTGCTCCCGCTCCCAGCCTTCCACCTCGATCACATCGTCGTAGAATCCGGGAATGTTCACACGGCCGTCGGGCGTATGCAGCGAGGCGCAGAGCTCGGCGAGTCCCTGGATGGGATTGAGCAACACGCCGCCGTTCATGCCCGAGTGCAGGTCCACCCGCGCATTGCTGACCTCGATTTCGAAGCAGACCATGCCACGCAGGCCGACGGTGATGACCATCTGGTCCGGATTCGGAATTCCGGTATCAGAGAGAAAGACAAAATCCGCGCCAGCCAGCTTGCTGCGATGTTCGCGCAGAAAGTCCTTGAAATGCTTGCTGCCAATTTCCTCCTCACCCTCGATCACAAAGGTGATGCGCAGGGGCAGTTGCGGCTCGCTTTCCAGCAGGCGCCCTACCCCGGCCAAGTGA
>JAGNQV010000181.1 GCA_017988885.1 Opitutaceae bacterium
GAGGAAGGCGTTTTGCCCGTAAAGCGCGGCCACCTTGTCCCAAGCGGCACCATAATGCAGCAAGTCGAAGATGATCCAGCGACCGAACGGCTCGGCGGCATAGCCGATGTAATAACCCAGCACGCCACCCAACACGGAAAAGACCGAGCACCAGAAGGCAAAGCGGAAGGATCGCTTGGGTGCGCCCATGCAAAGGGCGATCAACAAAACGTCTGGCGGAATCGGGAAAATAGAAGACTCCGCAAACGCGATGCCCGCCAACGCAACCAAGCCGTATTTGGTGTCCGCCCAGTGCAGCACCCAAGCATAGAGTCGCTTGATGATATTGGGCTTGGAACCGGTCGCCGGCAGGTCGGAATTGGAATCAAGGGCAGGCATGTAGATGCAAAAAAGGCAGGCAGTTGGAAAAACTGCCTGCCTAAAGGTAAGAGGAGTGCCGAATCAGACGTCAGGCTTGGTCTTGCGGAGACCCTGCACGCGATCGCCGGCTTTCCATTGGCCACGCTTTTTGAGGAGGTCAACGCGCTCGAAGCGCTTTAAGACGTTGCGTTTGACTACGATACCGGAGGAGCCTTGGAGACTTTTGTGCTGCGACATGACGGGTAAAGGTTGATTTCTAGTTGCTAAAGGGGCGGAGAGTGAGGGTTTCCCAGTGCCCATGACAAGTATTTTTCTCCAACATGTTCGGCTCGGACTACGACCCATTCGGGCGTGGCATAGGAATGGTGGGTGAGCACATTGGCCTCAAGGGCGGACAGTTGGTCTGGCAGAAACTTGAGGCAGAGGCGATATTCCTCAGCCTGCTCGATCTTATCCTGCCAGCGGTAATGGGAGGTGATCGGTCCCTCAACCTGCACGCAGGCCGCAAGGTTGCGTGCGATGATGTCCCCAGCCAGTTTATCGGCTTCGGCGCGGGTGGCGACCGTGGTCCAGGCGATGAGCATGGCCGATGTTCCAGTGGCGGAGATTGGGTCGCAAGCTGGGAAATTAGCCCTTGACCCATCGAAATCATGGCCTAGCGATAAAAGATTCTACCCAGTCAACCGCACGTTTTATGAGAGACGATTACATCAAAGACGCCCTCAAGGTCATTCCCGATCCCAACATGCTGATCAACGTGGTCTCGCGCCGCGTCAAGCAGCTCCGCCGAGGCAACCGCCCGCTGGTCGAATCGTTGGAAAAGCTCTCCTCCGAGGATACCGCGCTGCGCGAGATCATCGAGGGCAAGATCAGCTTCGAGCCCGGCCAGAGCTGAGCACCGGGACAATTTTTTGACAGCAGGCGGCCTCGCATTGCGGTGCCGCCTTTTTCATGCACCATACCCCGTCAATGTCCGCGAAGCCGAAAGCCAGTGAACGATTTACCGAGCTGCGAAACTCCAAGGCGCTGCGGGATTTTTTTGTGGATGAGCGGTTCGAGGCGGGCATCTCACTGAAGGGGACGGAAGTGAAGTCCATCCGGGCCGGTCGAGCCCAGATCAACGACGCCTTTGGTCGGGTGGACAAGGGCGAGCTGTGGCTGATGAACGCGCACATCGAGCTCTATGCCTTTGGCAATACGAACAATCACGATGCCCGGCGGTCGCGGAAACTGCTGCTGCACCGGCATCAGATCCGTAAGATTGCCCAGGCACTCGAGACCGGCGGACGGGCGTTGGTGCCGCTGCGGATGTATTTCAAAGACGCGTTGGTCAAAGTCGAGGTGGCGCTGTGCACGGGCAAAAAGCTCTTCGACAAACGCGAGACGCTGAAAAAGAAAGCGGTGGATCGGGAAGTTGATAAAACGCTCAAATTTCGCCGCACATGAGTGATACAAAAAAATCGGTGACAGTGCGGGTGCCGGGCAGCACCTCCAATTGCGGGGCGGGATTCGATACCCTCGGGCTGGCCTTCAACCTCTACAATCACGTCACGCTGACCGCCACAAACGAGCCGGGCGCCGCGCCGGTGCGGACCGTGGATGCACGGGCCTCGGCCATGGTGGAGGCCGCCGCCGCCGCGTTTTTTAAAGCGGTCAATCGCACGCCTTTTGGGTTCACCTATCGCATCGAGGGTGATGTGCCACCGGCGCGCGGCTTGGGATCAAGTGTGACCGTCCGCGCGGGGATTGTGGCGGGTCTCGACGCTTTGGCCGGCACCGGACTGGATCGCGCGCATCTGGTGGCACTGGTCACGGCGTTGGAAGGACATCCGGACAATGCGGCGGCCGGGGTATTGGGTGGTTTTTGCGTGCCCCGCACGAATCCGACGGATGGCGCTTATATTGACAGCGTGCGCTTTGAGGTGCCGCCGGAGTTGGCGTTTGTCGCCATATCGCCAGTGGTGGAAATCGTGACCAATGAATCACGTGGTGCGCTGCCGGCAAAGCTGCCGTATTTTGACGCGGTGCGCAGCATCAACAGCGCGGCTTATCTCGTGGCGATCTTTGCAACGCGGGATTACGCGCGCCTGCGGCATGCAGTGACGGATTTCATGCACGAGCCCTACCGGCTGCCAAAAATTCCCGGTGCACAGGCGGCACTTGCGGCGGGAGTCGGCGCAGGCGCGTTGACCGGCTGGTTGAGCGGCAGTGGTTCGAGCGTGATTGGAGTCTGCTGGCGCGAACAGGCTGAGACGGTGCTCGGGGCGATGCGCGGCTCTTTCAAGCAAGCTGATTTGACCTGCGAAGGCCATGTGTTGCTCGCCGATAACTCCGGCTTGCAGCTGGTTTAGCTGCGGATGCGCAGGGGCGAGGCTTCCGGCTCGGGCCAATAACGCACGATTTCGTCGGTCAGCTTCTGCCAGTTGAAGGGCTTGGGCAAAACCGCCTTCAGGGTGGGCAACCGCGCGAGGGCCTCATCCGTCAGTTTCAACGGGTGCCCGGTGATGATGAGGAAAGGAACATCGGGCAAGATTTTCGAGGCTTCGGCGATGAACTCGATGCCATTGAGCTGGGGCATGAAATAGTCGGTCACCACCACGCCAACGTCGAGGTCGGGCAAAGCGGCCAAGGCATCAAAAGGACGATTGAACGTATGGACGGGACAGACCAAGCTATCGGTCAAAAGCTGTGAAAGCAGATCGGCGTAGGATTTTTCATCGTCGAGCACGACGACTGCCTTGGTGGATGGGTGGCTCACGGGTTGAATTACCGTGAGTGAAGCGAAATAAAAAATCAATGCACGGCTACGACTTGTGTCCCTCAAAATATGTGGATGAATCCCCCCATGCTCCATGTCGTGCTTTTCCAGCCTGAAATCGCTCCCAATACCGGCAACATCGGCCGGATGTGTGCCCTTACGCGCTCGCGGCTGCATTTGATTCATCCACTTGGCTTCGAGATCACGGACAAGAACCTGAAGCGGGCGGGTATGGATTACTGGCACGCGCTGGATGTGCACCAGCATGTGGATTGGGCGGCATTCAGGGCGAGCCCCCACGCGCCGTCCCGGTGGTGGTTGCTGACCACGAAAACGACACGGACATTCTGGGATGCGGACTTTGCCGATGGTGACGGACTGGTGTTTGGCAACGAAGGTTCAGGTGCGCCCGATTGGCTGCACGCCGAGGCCGGAGCCGCACGGCGCATCACGATTCCGCACGCCAATCCGGACTTGCGCTCGCTCAACCTGAGCACGGCCGCGGGGATTGCGACCTACGAGGCGCTGCGGCAGACGGGGCTGCTCAGCCGTTAAATTTCGCCGACGCGAATGCAGGCCACTTCGCGACCGGCAAAAGCCACCAGCGGCGGGACCGCCGCTTTGCAGCGTTCTTGCGCATAAGCGCACCGGGGGTGAAACGCGCAACCGGCGGGTGGATTGATAGGTGAGGGCGGATCGCCGGCGAGCACGATGCGCTGACGGGTGCGCTCAATATCGGGATTAGGGACGGGGATCGCACTGACCAGCGCTTTCGTGTAGGGGTGCTTCGGTTGCTCGATGACCTCAAGGGCGGCGCCAAGCTCGACGATTTTACCCAGATACATCACGGCCACGCGGTCGGAGATGTGTTTTACAACGGAGAGATCGTGCGCGATGAAGATGAGCGAGAGGTTCATCTTCTGGGTGAGCTGCGAAAGCAGATTTAGAATTTGGGCCTGGATGGAAACATCGAGGGCGGAGACCGGTTCGTCAGCGATGATGACCTTGGGGCGCAGGGCGAGTGCGCGGGCGATGGCGATGCGCTGGCGCTGCCCACCGGAAAATTCATGCGGATACTTTTGCATGAAGCGCGGTGCGAGACCGACGGTTTTCATGAGCTCGGCAACTTGCGCAGTCACCTCGGCAGCCGTGCACATGCCATGCACCAGCAGCGGCTCCTCGAGCGTCGCAAAGACCGTCATGCGCGGATTGAGCGAGGCGTAAGGATCCTGAAAGACCATCTGCATATCACGCCGCATGGAAAGCACATCGGCGGTCGAGCCGGCGGTAAGATTGCGGCCCTCCAATACGACGGTGCCGCCGGTGGTGGGCACGAGCTGCATGATGGTGCGGGCCAGGGTGGATTTGCCACAGCCGGACTCGCCGACCAAGCCGAGCACTTCGCCGCGCCGGATATTGAGCGACACGCCATCCACGGCCTTGACGACACCGGCCTGTCGTTTGAAGACGAATCCCTCGCTGATGGGAAAATGCGTCTGGACGTCGGTGAGTTTGAGAATCGTGTCGGACATGACGGAGGCGGTCAGATTTCACCCGCCTGCACGCGGAGGCAGGCTTGGCTATGGCCGGGTTTCCAACTGACGAGCGCGGGGTCGGTGGCATGGCAGCGGTCAACCGCCATTTCACAACGGGAGGCGAACGCACAGCCGGAAATCGGTTTGGAAAGATCGGGCGGCATGCCGGGAATGGTAAAGAGCTCCGTGCCCTTTTTCTGCATCGAGGGAATCGAGCGCTGCAACGCCCGGGTGTAGGGGTGCTGGGGCTCGACGAAGAGGCCGCGGGTGTCGGCCGACTCGACGATGCGGCCGGCATACATCACCTGCACGCGGTCGCAGAGTCCGGAAACCACGCCCAAATCATGCGTGATGAAGATCACGGCCATCCCGAGTTCGCGCTGCATCTTCTTGATGAGTTCAAGGATCTGCGCCTGCACCGTCACATCCAGGGCAGTGGTGGGCTCGTCGGCGATGAGCAGCTCCGGTTTGGTGATGAGCGCCATCGCAATCATCACGCGCTGGCGCATGCCGCCGGAAAATTCATGCGGGTAGTAATGCATGCGCTTGGAGGCATCGTTGATGCCGACGGCCGCGAGCGCTTCGAGCCCGCGTTGGAGGGCGGCCTTGCGCGAGATCTGCTCGTGGATCAGCAAGGGCTCGATGAGTTGGTCGGAAATCCGCAGGTAGGGATTAAGCGAGGTCATCGGATCCTGGAAAATCATGGCAATGCGCTTGCCGCGGATGGTGCGAGCCTGCTTGGGCGAGCACTTGAGCAGGTCGATGCCATCGAAGATCGCCGCGCCGCTCTCAATGCGGCCGGGCGGTTGCGGGATGAGTCCCATGAGGGAGTAGCAGGTCACGGATTTTCCCGAGCCGGATTCGCCGACGATGCCGAGGGTTTCCCCGCGCTCGACTTCGAAACTCACCCCATCGACGGCCCGGTAAACGCCATTGCGGGTATGGAAATAAGTGCGGAGGTCGTGGACGGACAGCAAAGGCATGAAGGAAAAGACTGAAGCCAAGGTGGCGACCGGGGAGGTGGCCGGGCAACGTTAATCTACCCCGGCAACCTCGGGGACCAGTTGACGAACTTTACGGAAAACCTCTTCGGGCGTGAGATCGGCCAAGCGGCCACCCCCGGTGGCCGGGCATCGGGCAGGTTGCAGAATATGCACGGGAGAATTAAAAACCGGTTGGGTGCGCACGGGGTTGGTGGGGCCGAACAAGGCGAGCAGGGGCACCCCGAGGGCGTTGGCGAGATGCATGCCGCCCGTGTCGTTGGTAATGAGCAGTGTGCAGGCGGCATGCATCTCGCCAACGCCCTCGGGGTGCCCC
>JAGNQV010000182.1 GCA_017988885.1 Opitutaceae bacterium
CACCCATGCCGAGGATGCGGGAAGCGAGCCGGTCAGGATAAAAAATATCGAAGTCCGCGGTCTTTTCACCGGTGCCGACAAACTTGATGGGCACGCCGGTGATGGACTTGATGGAAAGTGCCGCACCGCCGCGGGCATCGCCGTCCATTTTGGTGAGGATGAGGCCGGTCAGTTGGAGCGCGTCGTGAAACGCCTTGGCGACATTGACGGCTTCCTGCCCGAGGGCGCCATCGGCCACGAGGAGCACTTCATCCGGCTGCACCTTGGCGCGGAGTTTTTTGACCTCCTCGATCAGGTCCGTGTCGATTTGCAGGCGGCCGGCGGTGTCGAAGATGATGCAGTCGGCGGTGGCGGCCTGGGCCGCGGCGAGGGCGGCAATGCCGATGGCGGGCACATCCTTGGAGTTGCGGTCGGCGTAGAAATCGAGCTCATCCTGCTTGGCGAGAATTTCCAGCTGATCAATGGCCGCGGGCCGATAGATATCGCAGGCGGCGACGAGGGGCCGGTAGCCGCGCTTTTTGAGCAGCTTGCCGAGCTTGACGGTCGAGGTCGTCTTGCCGGAGCCGTGCAGACCGACCATGAGGATCTTCAGCGGGCGGGCACCCGCCAATGAGGTTTCGCCCTCGCCGAGCAGTCGCACGAGCTCGTCGTTGATGATTTTGATGATCTGCTGGCCGGGCGTGACGGACTTGAGCACGTCTTGGCCGGCGCACTGCGTTTGCACGCGCTCGACGAAATCGCGGGCGACCTTGAAATGGACATCGGCCGCGAGCAGGGCGGTGCGGACTTCCTGCAGGGCCTCGGCCATGTTGGCCTCGGTCAACTTGCCCACGCCCCGCAGGTTGCGGAGAGCGCTGCCTAATTTGTCGGTAAGTGATTCGAACATGGAAAACGGCAATTGAAACCGCCGCGGCGCGCTAATCCACGCTAATTTTAAGGTCGGCAAACATTAGTGTGGATAAGTGGTTGAACTCTTGGTCACTATGGGAACGTCATGAACCCTGTTCTCAAGCTCCTGATCGATGGCGGCAGCCTCACCACCGCGCAACTTGCGCAAGTGGCCGGCCTGTCCGTGGCTGAAGTCGAACAGCATCTGGAACAGCTGAAAAAAGATAAAATCTTCCTCGGCTGGCGTCCGGTGCTCGATCTCTCGCACGAGGCCGCCGCAGCCGCCGCCGTGCGCGCAGTGATTGAGGTCAAACTGACCCCGGAGCGGGGTGGCGGGTTTAACCGACTGGCCGAGCGCATCAGCCGGATGGACGAGGTGGAGACCTGCCATTTGATGTCCGGAGGCTACGACCTGCTGGTTTTTGTAAAAGGACCGTCGTTGCAGAAAGTCGCCGCTTTCGTGTCGGAACGGCTTTCCACCATCGAGGGCGTGATTTCCACCTCCACGCATTTCCTGCTGCGCACCTACAAAGAGCAGGGGTTTGTGTTGTCGGGCGAGGATGGCCGCAGCGCGCGTCTCAACGTCGTTGCGTAACCGGAGAACACCGATGAGCACCGATCCCAAACGCTGGGTCGCGGGCCACGTGGCCGCGCTCCCGAAGAGTGGCATTCGCGATTTCTTTGAACTGGTTTCCAAGATGAAGGGCCAGGACGTGATTTCGCTCGGCGTCGGCGAACCCGACTTCGTGACCCCGTGGCATATCCGCAAAGCGGCCATCACCGCGCTGGAGGAAGGCAAGACCTGCTACACCTCGAATCTTGGCATGATCGAGCTGCGTCGCGCCATTTCGATCTACGTCGAAAAGCATTTCAACATCAGCTACCGTCCGGAAGATCAGGTCATCGTGACCGTCGGGGTTTCCGAGGCACTGGATCTGGCTTTCCGCGCCTTCTGCAACATCGGCGACAAGGTGATGTTTCACCAGCCGTGCTACGTTTCCTACCACCCGAGCATCGCGCTCGTGCACGGGCAGGCCATCGGCGTGCCGACCTACGCGAAGGATAACTTCGCCCTCACCGCCGAGGCACTCCGCGCGGCCTGGCAACCGGGCGCAAAAATCCTGATGCTGAACCTGCCGTGCAATCCGACTGGCGGCACCTGTGATCGCGTGCAGTTGGAGCAGATCGCCGCGTTCTGCCGCGAGAAGGATCTGCTCGTGTTGAGTGATGAAATTTATTCCGAACTCACGTTCGACGGCACGCACACCAGCATCGCGAGTTTGCCCGGCATGACGGAACGCACCATCTTCCTGCATGGCTTTTCAAAGGCCTTTGCGATGACCGGCTGGCGCATCGGCTACGCGTGCGGACCGGCGCCTTTGATTGATGCGATGATGAAGGTGCACCAATACTCCATGATGTGCGCCTCAATCATTGCCCAGGAGGGCGCGCTGGAGGCGCTCACCAACGGCTGGGACGCCGTGCTGGAGATGCGCGAGCAATATCATCGCCGCCGCGATCTCGTCGTGCGCCGCTTCAACGAAGCCGGCCTGACCTGTCACTCGCCGCGCGGTTCCTTCTACGCCTTCCCTAATGTCAGCGCCACCGGACTCAGCGAAGGCGACTTTGCGGTCGGCCTGTTGAAGCATGAAAAGGTTGCGGTCGTGCCGGGCACGGCCTTTGGCGCCGGTGGCACCGGCCATGTGCGTGCCTGCTTTGCCACGGGCTATGAGCAACTCATCGTGGCGTGTGATCGCATCGAACGTTACGTTCACTCCCTTCGCAAATGAGCATTAATCGCACCGTCGCCATCGTTGGCCGACCCAATGTCGGCAAGAGCCGGCTGTTCAACCGGCTGGCGCGGAAGCGCATTTCCATCGTGCACGATCAGCCCGGGGTCACCCGTGATGTCATCACGGCGGAGGTCGCCGACGGCAATTTCACGCTGTTTGATACCGGTGGCCTTGGCTACAAGGGCAAGGACACGCCCGCCGCGCTGACCGCCGCTTCCGAAGCGCAGGTGGATTTCGCCATCGCGGCATCCTCGCTGATTCTCTTCGTCATTGACGGCTTGGAAGGACTGACCGCGCTGGATGAAAAAATCGCGGGGATGTTGCGGCGCAGCCGGAAACCGGTGCGCCTCGTCATCAACAAGGCCGATTTCGACGACGACAAGATTGATCTGGCCGAAGCCTACCGCCTTGGGCTCGGCGAGCCCTTGCGCGTCTCGGCGGAGCATGGGCGGGGCGAGGGCGAGTTGCGCGAGGCCGTCATGGCGGTGTTGGGTCCGGTGGAAGATCCTGACCGCGGTCGCGATGAGGCCGCCGCCCTTGGCGTCTGTTTTATCGGACGGCCGAATGTCGGAAAATCCTCGCTCAGTAACCGTCTCCTGCAAAGCGACCGGCTCATTGTGAGCGAGGTGCCGGGGACCACGCGCGATGCCATTGAGCTGCCGTTCGAGTTCAAGGGGCGCGACGGAAAAATGTATCCCTTCCGGCTCATTGATACGGCGGGCATCAAGGCCGCCACCAAGCTGGCTTCACCCATCGAGTATTTTTCCCGCCTGCGGTCGCTCGATGCGATCAAGAACACCGACGTCGTGTTTCTCGTGGTGGATGCGATGGATGGCGTCACCCAGCAGGACAAGGCCATCGCCGGCGAGGCCATCAAGGAGCGCAAGCCGATCATTGTCGTGGTCAATAAGTGGGATCTGGTGCGCAAGGCCTTCCGATCGCAGGGCGGCTTCGAACCCTACAAGAACGAGCGCGACTATCGCGAAAAGTATGAACACGCCCTGTTCGAGCGGCTGTATTTCACGCCGGGCGCACCGTTGATTTTTGTCTCAGCCATGAGCGGCTACGAGGTGGACCGTATGCTCAACGCGGCGGTCAAACTCCACCGCATGCTCGACACGAAGCTGCCGACCGCGCGGCTCAACAAGATCATAGCCGCGCTGGCCGAGCGCACGCCGCCGCCTGCGGTGGGCGGCAAACGCTTCCGGGTGTATTATGCCACGCAGACGGGCACCCGGCCGTTCCGCATCAAGCTGTTTTGCAACCGCGAGGAAAAACTCACCGAGCAATACCGGCGCTATCTCGAAGCCGGCATCGTGAAGGAATTCGATCTCGCCGGTTGCCCCATCTATTTCGATCTGGTCGGCAAGGAAAAGCATGACCCCGGCATGTCCTTCTCGGCGATTCGCGAGGCGCAGGAGAAGGCCCGCCAGCAACCGCACACGCCGAAATGGAAACTCTCGGAAAGCGATGCCCCCGATGAAACGCTCGAAGACTGAGTATCGCGGGGGCGCGGTCACCGTCCTGCGCACGACCGCCCTGGAACTTGCGGTTACCCGGGATATCGGCCCGCGGGTGATCACGCTCCGCAGCCTGCGCGGGCGGGCAGGCAACCTGTTTCTGGAAATTCCGCTGCAGCAGGAATCTTACGGTGAGTATCGTCTGTGCGGCGGGCACCGCCTCTGGCATGCACCCGAGGACAGGGAACGGACCTACCAGCCGGACAACGCGCCACTCGCCGTGCGGGATTTGCCTAACGGACTCGCGGTCACGCAGCCGGTGGAGCCGAAGACCGGCTTGCAAAAGGCGATAAAAATTGAACTGCGCGGCGCGCGGACCGTGCGGGTGACGCATGCGCTGACCAACCGCGGTCTGTGGACCGTGAAATGCGCGCCTTGGGCTCTGACGATGCTGAAAGGTGGCGGTTATGGGGTGCTGCCATTATTCGAAAAGGGCACGCATTCCGGCAATCTCCTGCCGGGTTATGCACTCGTGCCGTGGAGCTACACCGATCTTTCGCGACCCGTCTGGGAACTGCATCGGGACTTCATTGGCATCAATGTGTCGAAGGCGGAAACGGCGCAAAAGCTCGGCATCACCGCTTATCCCGGCTGGTCGGCGTATTGGGTGGCGGGGACGACTTTCGTGAAATATGCGCGGCCGCTCGCGCAGGCGACGTATCCGGACTTGGGCAGTTGTTTCGAAGTTTTCACCAACGGCGCGATGATCGAGCTAGAAACACTCGGACCGCTGGCCGAAATCGCCCCGGGCAAGAGTGTGTCGCACACCGAGCATTGGACCGTGCTGGATGGACTCGCCAAACCCTCCACGCCGGCCGTATTCGCCAAACTTGCCGTCGCGGTGAAGTCGTGGCTGAAAATCCTGAGGTGAATGTCCTGAGACTCGTCTTCCTAGGCTCCGATCCCATTGCGCTGCCGTTGCTCAACTGGCTGGCGGGCGAGGGGAAAGGCTGCGCGGAGGTGGTCGCCGTATTTACCCAACCGGATCGCGCGACGGGTCGCGGTCAAAAGATAACCGCCAATACCATCAAGGAGTGGGCGGAAGCGCGCTCGTTGCCAGTATTCCAGCCGGAGAAACTGACCGAGGAAGTGCGCGCCCAACTCGCGGCTTTGCAAGCTGACGTCGCGCTGGTGATGGCCTATGGTCATATTCTGCGTCAGGAATTCATCGACACGCCACGGCTGGGCACGCTGAACCTGCACACGTCGCGCTTGCCGAAGTATCGGGGTGCTTCGCCGATTCAAACGGCCATCGCCAACGGCGAGAAGGACACCGCTGTTACGCTGATGCGTATCGTCCGCGAGCTCGATGCCGGCCCGGTCGCAGATTGCGAGCCAGTGACTATCGGTTCGCTCGACACGGCATTGGAGGTAGAGGGAAAACTTGCTGCCGCCTGCGGGCCATTGCTGGCGCGGGCCCTGCCACGATTGGCCAAGGGCACGCTGGCTTTTACGGAACAGAAACACGGCATGGCGACCTTTTGCCGAAAACTGGCCAAGGATGATGGTCGGCTCGATTTTTCCCAATCTGCCGCCGTGCTGGCGGCGAGAATCAACGGGCTGTTCCCTTGGCCGGCCTGCACGGTGGAAATGAACGGCGTGCCGGTGAAATTGGGGTTGGCCGACGTGATTGCCGGCCAAACGGCGGCCGGTGAACCCGGTGAAATCCTTGGCTCCGATGAGTGCGGTGTGTTGATCAGAACCGGCGACGGCGGATTGCGGATTCGGCGGCTGCAGCGTCCGGGCGGGCGGATGCTGCCGGCGGCG
>JAGNQV010000183.1 GCA_017988885.1 Opitutaceae bacterium
GGACTCCTACGACAACCAGATCTACCCCAACGTCCCCGAACCCTCCACCTACGGCGCCCTCCTTATGGCTGCCGCCTCCGCCCTCTTCGTCGCCCGCCGCTTCCGCGCTCAGCGCAAAGCCAAGCAGCTCTGAACCGCCGCGACAGGATTAATTCCTTCGTGCTTTCCACATAGAAGTTTTCCTCAGCTCGCGCATGGGGAATGAACCTTAGATACATTTTCTTGCGGGCGAAATCGAAGAATTCAGCTTCGCGTTGTTGTGGCGGTTTTAAAACGCGTTTTTTTAGCGACGATCATAATTTGTTTGGGTGTTTCGTCGTCGCTCGCCGCCAAGCAGCCAAGCGGCCAATACATCGCCGGTTTATATGTCGTTGGATCACCCGCGGCCCAGTTGAGCACCCAGACCGAGGCGCGCGCCCTCGCCGCCAAACGCGCGGCTACACTTCCGGGCGCATTCGTGCTGCGCGGTCAGGGCCGTTCAATGCAACCGCTCTACCCCAGCAATACCCTGTTGGTCGTCCAGCCGCAGCCTTTCGCGGAGTTGTCCCGCGGCATGACCGTGGTATTTCGCAACGCCGAAAACCGTTCCATCACCCACGTGCTGGTCGCGAAAACCGCGAACGGCTGGCGCACCGCCGGCCTGCACAACCGTCGCTCCGATGCCTTGCCCGTCACTGCCGCCAATTTCCAAGGCGTCGTCGTGGCCGCCTATGCGATGATTGACGGCGCCACCGTTGCCGCACGCTAAGCCGTCAGCGGCATTCAATCGGTTTGGCCGCCAGTCTCACGGGGATCGGGTTGAGTTTTTACTGCGACCTTCGCCACAAGCTGAATGGCCTCCGTCAGTCGCTCAATGGTGAGGCCTGATTTTACACTCGGCCGCGGCACGTGAATGAACCCACCCCGCACCGCGCGGTGCCGGCGGAGAGCATGCATGAGTCCATAGAAAACGTGATTACAGACATACGTGCCTGCCGACTGCGAGACGGCCGCCGGAAATTTTTGGGCGGTTAACTCCGCCACGATCACCTTGATCGGCAGCGTGGACCAATAGGCCACCGGTCCGTTCTTCACGACCGGCACATCAATCGGCTGGTGCCCGACGTTATCCGGCAGGCGTGCGTCATCGACATTGATCGCAACCCGCTCAGGGGTGATTTTTACGCGGTCCACCGCCAGCCCGAGACAAATCACCAAGACGGGATTCGTGGCGCGAATCGCGTGCTGTAGTTGGCGGATCGAAACCCCAAACACACAGGGTAGCACAATGCCGGTCACCTGATGACCGGCGATGCGCGTGCCGTGCAGCCGCAGCGCAATTTCGCCCGACGGATTGGTCAGCTCCCCGTCAAACGGTTCAAATCCAGTCACGAGCACTTGGCGCAGTGAAACTTTCATCGTGTGCCTGCTTGGCCTCCGCACGGCCGCACCTCAATCCCTGCTTCACTTAACGCGCGACGTAATCGTCGCGCAAAAACCACGGCCTGTGGCCCATCGCCATGCAGGCAGACGGTGTCTGCCTGTATGGCGATGTCCGTTCCATCGGTTGCCCGGACCTTGCCCTCGCGCACCATCCGCAACACCTGCGTCACCGCCGCCGACTCATCGGTGATCAGGGCACCGGGCTGGTTGCGCGGCGTGAGGGAACCGTCTGCTTGATAAGTGCGATCACCGAAAACTTCACTTGCCACCCGCAGTCCACGCTCTCGCGCATAGCGTTCGAACACACTGCCCGCCAAAGCAAAAACCGTGAGGGCTCCTTTCCGTTGCGCCAAGCCATCAGCCACCGCCGCCGCCAGCACCACATCACGCGCGACTTGGTTATACAGCGCGCCATGCAGCTTCACGTGACGCAACGCCTCGCCGGCCACCGACTGCAGCCGACCGATCTGTTCCAATACAAGTTTTACTGCCTCCGCACCCGTCAAAGGTTGCTCCACTCGGCCGAAATTTTCCCGGTCCGCAAATCCCGGATGCGCGCCAATGGCCACGCCATGTCTCTGGGCCAACTCCACGGTTGTCCTCATTGTGGCTTCGTCACCCGCATGCGCCCCGCAGGCGATGTTGGCCGAGGTGATCAGCGGCATCAGTTCCGCATCATGGCCCGCGCCTTCACCCAGATCACAGTTAAGATCGATGGATTTCATCCGAGTTTTTGCATCAAGCCCTCGTGGAGCAGGGCCAGCGCATGCTCCCGGGCGATGCTCAAGCGATGCGCTTCGGCCAGCGTAATCTCCATGAAACGCACCTGGTCACCCGGCCGCAATTGCGCCATCAGCGGCAGATCGACTGCGATCACGTGCGCCACCTGCGGATAACCGCCGATGGTCTGCGCGTCCGCCATCAGCACGATGGGCTGGCCATCCGGCGGCACCTGCACGGTGCCCGGAGCCACGGCCCGGGAGATGAGCTCACGCACGCGCGTGCGATCCAGTGTGCTGCCCGAGAGGCGGATTCCCATCCGGTCCGACTGCGCGGCCACGGTAAATTCGCTCTGCCACCAAGCCTCGCCAAAATCCGCGGCGTGCGCCCCCCGCACCACCCGCACCACCGGCCGCGCCGAATAAGCCGGCAGCAACCGCGGATCAATCCGCCAATGGTCACTCACCCGTCCTACGGTCGCTGCTAAAACTTTGAGCGTATCGCCAGCCTGCAACGCCCGGCCATGGTGTCCGCCCAATCCGGCGCGCAAAAACGTGCCCCGGCCGCCGAGCACCAACGGCACATCCAATCCACCCGCAACCGCCAGGTAGGTGCGGCACCCCGATTTGGCGCGACCGAATTTTATCCGTGTCCTCGCTTGCACCGGTTGCGGCCGCCACGCTTCCAGCCCGCCGCAGTCGGCGCCGGTCACGGCCACACGCCCATCGCCGGTGAATTCCAGTTCCGCACCGGTCAGGGTCATCTCCAGCGCCGCCGCATTTTCCGGATTACCTACGAGGAGATTGGCCATGCGCAACGCAAAGCGGTCCATCGCGCCACCCAGCGGCACACCACTGCCGCGCCGCCCGGGCCGGCCCAGGTCCTGCACGGTTGTCAGCATCCCGGCGCGGATGATCTTTATTTCCATGCCGCAAACTCCTCGGCCGTGATGGCCTTGAATTTCACCCGGTCCCCGACGCGCAGCAGCGCCGGTTCACGTGCCGCGGGCTGGAACAATTTCAGTGGCGTGCGACCGATCAGGTTCCAGCCGCCCGGCGACGCCAAGGGATAAACCCCCGTTTGCCCGCCCCCGATCCCAACGCTGCCCGCCGGCACCAAGGTCCGCGGCGTGGCCAGTCGCGGTGTATGCAATTTCGTGGGCAGTCCACCCAAGTAGGCAAATCCCGGAGTGAAGCCGACCGCCTGCACCAGATAGCGCGCGGCGCTGTGGAGGGCGATCATCGCTTTCTCCTTCATCCCGGCATGCGCTGCGACCATCTCAAGGTCCGGACCAAATTCGCCGCCATAACAGACCGGCACGGTTATCACCCGCCCTGATTTGATCGAAACCACCTTAAGTCCCTGCATCCGCTTTTCAATCGCCACGCACAGCGCGTCATATCCCCGAGCCTGCGGCAGCTCATAAAAAACGGTCACCGTGTTATAGGCCGCCACCACGTCCACCACTCCCGGCAGGGGCTCGGCCTCCAGCGAAAGCGCCAGCGCCCGCACCGGCGCCAGCGTCGCAGCATTGATCTCGGGACCGAGTTCAACCGTGACCGCCGTGTCACCCAAAGGCGTGAATCGCATGGGTGAATCTTTTCCGTCGCCCGCGGCTTGGCAAGAACCGAGGCCGCCGCGCTAATTTACCCGACGACACCCGCTGATAGTTGGCCGGTTTGGGTTGAAGTCTGTCCCCAAAACCCTGATTTCTTTGCCCTCAATGTCCCGTCGTTCCGTCATTTTATTCACCGCCACGCTCTCATTGCTCACCGCCTGCCGCGAAGCCAAGGTCGAATCCTACCGCGTGCCGAAGGAAGCTCCGCCTCCAGCCACCGCCATGCCGTCCGAAGCGACCGGAGCCGACATGGCCTCGACCGCCGTGCCCACGGGCACCGAGCATCTGACTTGGACGGCTCCCGCGCACTGGACGGCCAAGCCCGCGAGCGCGATGCGCAAGGGTAGCTTCGGCATCAAGGGCGCCGGCGGCGAAGCCGATCTTTCCATCACCGCGTTCCCTGGCGACACCGGCGGCCTGCTGGCCAACCTCAATCGCTGGCGCGGCCAGATCGCGCTGCCCCCGCTCTCCGACGCGCAGTTGGAGGGCCATGTCACGCATCTCGACGCGAACGGCCTGCATTTCGATGTGGTCGACTTTGCCGGCACCGCCAATGGCGCCCCGACCCGCATCCTTGGCGCGGTGCTGTCCCGCCCCGGTGAAACTTGGTTCTTCAAGCTGATGGGGCCCGACGCCCTCACGGCCAGCGAAAAGGCCGCCTTCGCGGACTTCCTCAAAACCGTCAAGGCACCCTGATTATGCGCGAACCTTGGAAATCCTTCCACGACTTCTTCGTCTCGCTGAAGCTCACGGTGGTGCTGCTGGCCCTGTCGCTCATCCTGATTTTCTGGGCGACGCTCGCCCAGGTGCAGCTCGGTGTCTGGGGTGTGCAGGAGCATTTTTTTCGCACCTTTTTTGTGCTGCAGAACATTCCCGGCACCGACATCCCCGTGCCCGTTTTTCCCGGCGGCTACTTCATCGGCGGCCTGCTGCTCATCAACCTCATCACCGCGCACATTTCCCGCTTCAAGCTCTCCTGGCGCAAATCCGGCATCTTTCTCGTCCACCTCGGCCTGATCCTGCTACTCGTCGGCGAACTGCTCAGCGGGCTCTGGCAGGAAGAGTATTCCATGCGGCTCGATGAGGGCCAGACGAGGAACTATGCCGAAAGCTACCGCAGCAACGAACTCGCCATCACCGATACCACCGATCCGAAGTTTGATGACGTGGTTGTCATTCCGGAAAAACTTCTCGCCCGCGGCACCGAAGTGCAGCACCCGAAGCTGCCGTTCCGCGTCGTGCCCCACGAATACTACCCCAACGCCGCGTTGCAGATGCGGGGGCAGTCCGCCAACGAAATACCTTCTCTCGCCACCACCGGCATCGGCCCAAAAATCGCCACCATCCCCCTGCCGGTCACCTACAAGCAGGATGAACGCAATCTACCCGCCGCCTATGTGGAACTGCTCGGTCCCGACGGCTCGCTGGGCGTCTGGCTCGTCTCAACGCAGCTCCTCGAGCCGCAGACCTTTGAGTATGCCGGCCGCACTTGGCGGCTGAACCTGCGCTTTGAGCGCAACTACAAGCCCTTCTCGCTCACGCTGCTCAAGTTCAGCCACGACCGCTACGCCGGCACCGACATCCCCAAGAATTTTTCCAGCCGCATCAAACTGACGACGCCCGACGGCCGGGACGACCGCGAAGTGCTCATCTACATGAACAACCCGCTGCGTTACGCCGGGTTCACATTCTACCAAGCCGGTTTCGACAACAATGACCGGACCACCGTCCTGCAGATCGTCCGCAACCCCAGTTGGACCCTGCCCTACATCGCCTGCACCCTGATGACACTCGGCCTCCTGATCCAGTTCGGCCTTTCCCTCTCCGCCTTCGTCACCAAACGCCGGAAGGTTGCCATCTCATGAAAAAGTATCTGCCCATTTTCATCTTGGTTCTCGGCTTGGTCTGGCTGGCCTCGGCGTTACGTCCGCAGAAAAGCGACTCCGGCTACGACCTCGCCGGCTTCGGCCGGTTGCCGATCCTCGCCAATGGTCGCATCAAGCCCATGGACACGGTCGCGCGCAGTGCCCTGCTGCAACTCCAAGGCCGGCAAGGCGTGGCCAATCCCACCGGCGTTGCGCTCACGTTCGCCGAAAAGCTCACTTATATTTTCAAACATACCCGGCCCGACGGTAAACCACCGCTGCGGTTAGAACCCACCGCATGGCTGCTCG
>JAGNQV010000036.1 GCA_017988885.1 Opitutaceae bacterium
CCCAACGCCTCACGGCACCGCTGAGCGGCCAGTTTCAACCCGCGGCAGCTTCCGGCCCGGTCGCCGCCGGTGCGGTGCTCGGGCGATTTGCGGACACCGAGCTGCGCGCCGCGGTTGAAACCTCCCAGCTGCGCCTGCGCATCGCCCGCGAGCAGGCCGCCGACGCCCTCGCGGAATTGCCCGCCCGCCGGCAGGAAGCGCGGCAACGCCTCGGCGATTTGGCCAGCCAGCTCGCGCTCGCCGAGGCCGTGGCGCAGGAGCCCAATCTGCGCCGCGACCTGCCCGCTGCGGTGCAAGCCTCGCTCCAGCACGCCGATCCCACCGGGCTGCGCGCCCAGCTCAAGACCGCCCAGGCCCAGGCCGACCGGCTGGAGGCGGTCGATTATGCGGAAACTTCGCCCGCCCGCCTGCAGGTGCTTGAGGCGGAGCGAGCCTTGCGCGAGGCCGAGGAAAGGTTGCGCGCCGCCGTCATCACAGCCCCATTGGCCGGACTTTTCCAACCGGCCCCCGGCCTCACCCCCGCCGCCGCCAGCGTGTTGCTCAACGCCGGCCAGGAAATCGGCGTCTTGCGCGACGTGTCGCGACTGGTGGCCGCCGTGCCCGCACTTTCGCCCTACCTCGCACGCCTGGATCTCGCCCGCACCGTCCTGCGCATTCGCGGCGCCGGTGGCCGGGATTTCACTGCGCTGTTCCACACCGCGGTGACGGAGGCCACGCCCGTGGCCGGCGAGACGCGGGTTTTCCTCTACGAATTTTCTGCCGCCGATTCCGCCGCATTGGCGAACATGATCCAAACCAATGTCAGCGCGCAAATCCTGCTCGCCGTTGCGGAACCCGTCGCCTTGGTCGCCAAACTTCAGGCCGCCCTCGCCCATCCCGCGGCCTTCCGCGACGGCTGGGCCGCCGGGGTCGCCCGCGTCTGGCCGGGGTGGCAGCTCACATGCGAGGGCGAGGATTCACTCGGCCTCGCTCCCGTGAAACCCTGAGCCCGCCTTTTCCGCCGTGCCGGCCATCACTCTGGAAGATGTCGCGTTCACCTACCCCGGTCGGGGCGGGCGCTCGGTTTTCCAAAGCTACCAAGCCACGTTCACGCCGGGCGTGCATTTGCTGCGCGGTTTTTCCGGCTGCGGCAAATCCACCCTGCTGCGCCTCATCGCCGGCTATCTCTCGCCGGATGCCGGACGCATCCAAGTGCCGGATGCCCGTCCGCCGACGGATCGCGACTATCAGGTCCGGGCGCTCGGTTTTGTTTTTCAGTCGGTCAACCTGCTCAATCTCGTGACAGTGCGACAAAACATCGAGATGGCCGGGATGCTCGCCGGCCTGCCCCGGGCAGAACTCGCCGGCGCGGCCCAACATTGGCTGGAGGTTCTGGGGGTCGGACAATTCGCCAACGAAAAACCCGACCGGCTCTCCGGTGGTCAACGCCAGCGCGCCGCCTTTGCCCGGGCCTTGGTCAAGCGCCCGCAAGTCCTGCTCCTCGACGAACCAACCTCGGGACTCGACGAGGCCAATACCCTTGCGCTCGCAACGGCGGCGCGGAATTTTCAGCGCGAGGAACCGGACCGCCGCATCGTCATCATCGCTGCGCATGACGACCGTCTCGTCGCCTACGCCGACCACGTGCATGCGTTCACCCCCGCAGAAAACCCCGGCGCATGAGCACCCGCCCTTCCCTCATCGCCTATCTGGTGCGCGACAGCCTGCTGCGCTGGGGCGGCCGGCCCTCCTCGCCGTTGGCCCGGCTGCTCGTGGCCGCCGCGCTGTCCACCGCCGCGCTGCTGGTGCTGGCGTCGTTTGCGCTCGGCGTGGCTGCACTGGAGGAACGGATAGCGACTTTCGGCCTCGATGCTCTCGTGGTGCGCACGCCGATGCGCAACGTGGCCGCCGCCGCTCCCGCGTATCCGGCGCTGGCAGACCTCGGGCGGGTGCTCACCCTGAAGATGCCCCACGCCGTCGCCGCAGTGGATCTGGGCGGCGACACCTCCCTCGCGGTCGCCGACGACCACACCCTGCGGGAACTCACCGGCATGGGCGTGTCGGGGGAGCACCTGCCTCTGCTGGTCACCACCACGTTGCCTCCGGGCCTGCCGGTGCAAGCGGGGCTGGGGCCTTGGTGGGTCGCCGCCACCACCACCGCGCCTTCCGCCGCACTGCGGCCGCTGGGACTGACCAACGTGCTGGTGATGCGGGCGGGAGATTTTCCAATGCAGTCGCAGATTCCCGGCAGCGCGCTCACGCTGTTCGTCCGTTCGCCGGGCGCTCCGCCGCTGGGTGAAATTGTCACAGCGCTGGAAACCGTGATAGCCGCCAATCCCTTCACCCGCGACACCGCCCCCACCGTGCAGAGCGCCCTGCCGCTGCTGGCCGCCCTGACCGCATTGCAAACCACGTGGCAGCGCTACGCCGCGCTGCTCGGCGTGGTGCTCGCCGTCACGATCGCCGCGGTATTCGGTTCCGGCGCGCTCCTCGAATACGAGGCGACCGCCTATACCACTGCCCTGCTCCGCAGCTTTGGGGTTTCCGCCTTCACCCTTTGGCTGCAACGCTATCTGGAGGCCGCCCTGCTGGCCAACGCCGGCGGGCTGCTCGCGCTCGCGGCCGGCGAAATCGTCGCCCGACTGGCCCTCGCGCAATTGCTGCCGCACCTCGCCGCAGCCAATGCGGTCGGGCCGGTCTTCATCGCACTCAATCTCGGCGCTTTCGTGGCGGCGCTGCCGGTGGCGGCTGCTTTGCGCCGGCCGGTGGGCATGGTTTTGCAGTAAAAACTGCGCTCCGTTGATGAGCTATCGGGCCAACATTCCTCCGCGCTGATCCGGCGGTCTCTTGACATGGCGCAAAACACGGAACTCTCTACCGCATTCGGGAGTCTGCAACCGGCTCCACGGCCGTTCCCTCTCTTGGGCTTATTGATTACCTCTTTCACCACCACCTGATCCATCCCGCAGTATGCAAATCCTTCCTCGCTTCCTGAAAAATTCCCGCCCTTTCGTCCTGCTGCTTCTCGGCGCATCCCTGCTGCTCGCCGGTTGCGGTGGCGGTGGGGGCGACTCCACTCCGGCCACGCCGACCGCCATCCTCGCGCCCAAGAGTTTGGTGGGAGCCGTGCTGCTCGTGAACTACGGCGACGGACGGTCCTTTACGCTGAACTTTAACAGCGGTTCGCCCAACGGCATCACCCGCAGTGACGCCAAGACCTCGACCAATTGGATCGCCAGCGGTTACGGTGAACAGGCGATGGCGATCGATATCGCCTATGGCGCCTTCGCCAATACCGCGCCGGAAAACCTGAGCAATGTGTTCGATAAATACATCCTGACTTTTCTGACGAAGACCACCGGCCAGTGTGTGTTGCGTGAAAATATCACCAGCAGCTCCTTCAGCACCTCCGTGCCGCTCGCCTGCACCTTCACGTTTACGACCTACCCTCCGGGCGGCTGAGCGGTTCCCGTGGCCGGGCCTGTCCGCGGACCTGCAACCACCCGCCTGAGTCAGGCATCCGTTGCTTGCTCTCACTGGGCTGACGCCGAGGCCAAGCCCCGGAGCATCAGCGCGCATGATCTGACCGGCACGACGATCCTTTTGGAATTTTCTATGCGTTGCTGAAGATCGACGGTGATCGCATCCGACCGTTCACGCCGGCGAATTTCGGCGGCCGCAAAGCCTTTCCTTTCAAAGGCTGGCGTTTCCCCCTCCGCCGGGACCGCGGGAATACCAGAACAACAAAACCCCGCTTCATCTCGGGCCTTTGGCTGGTGGCGCCGGCGGGACGTTTTCCCCCACCGGCATCGCCGCAGCCATCATGTGCGACAATCTCCGGCGCACAGCTGCGCGCTGAACCTACTTCGCCTTGCCGCTCTTTTTGCTGTCGCCGCTCGTGTGCAGTGCCATGCCGGCAAACACGCCGATCGCAAAGACCCCGAAATAGATTAGCGCCGCCGAGGCATGGATCGGTGCTTTGGTGGTCGTGCCGGCAATTGGGAAATAAAAATCGATCACCTGCGTGTTGTTCATGCCCACATAGAGCAGCACAAAAAGCATGGCGAGAAACACGAGGGTCCGGAGGATGGCTTTGAAATTCATGATGGTTGGGGTGCACGGGGAGACAGGCCCCCTCCCTCCCGCCACGCAAATGGATTCCAGCCCGCCCCATGGGTCATTGGCCGGACCCCCACCCCGCCCGACCCGCCCCGGGCTCCGCGGTTTGTAACGCAATGCGTTACAAACCGGCTCGGCCCCAGGCCTGCGCGCGCAGCGCTTTGGGGCCGACGCCGTGGAGCTGCTTCACCCAACGCGAAAAATGAAACGGTGTCTGAAAGCCGCACCGATACGCCACCTCGCCCACCGTGAGCCCGGTCTCACGCAGCAGTTGCGCCCCGCGTCGCGTGCGGGTTTCCCAGACATAGCGGAGCGGCGTCGTGCCCAGATGCCGCTTGAAAAGTTTCACCAACTGCGCCGGCGACACCCCCGCGACCTTGGCGAGCGCCGGCAGATCCATCGCTGCGTTGCCCTCCTGGCCCAGCCACTCCAGCACGCGGCGCAACGCATCGGGCTCATCGGTCGCGCGCCGCTCCTGCCGCGTGTCGGCAAACAGATACGCCTGCAAGGCCGCCAGCCCCAGCGCATCAACCAGTCCGTGAACTTGCGTGCCACCCGTCAGCGGCAGCGATAGCCCCAACTCCATGAGCTGCCCGAAACGTCGGGACACCGGCAGCACCCCGGCCGCCCGCCGGCAGGCCTCCGCCACTTCCGCCGGCACCAGCGCGGGATGCACCGAACACCATGTGTGGTGGCTTTTCCGATCCGGCAAAAAAGTGAACTGCTCCAATCTTCCCGGCACGAACAGCCCCACCTGGCCTGGCGCCAGTTGCCGCCGCTGCCCTGCGACCTCGGCCGTCACGCCCCCTTCCATCAGCACGACCAATTGAAAATCCGACTGCACCCGCGGGCCGCACGTTCCACCCGGTTCATAGACCACGTCACCGAAGACCACCCGCGCCGAGTTCGTAGAACGTAGCCTTTTGGGTATGTTTTTCGATGCTCTGTGGCTGGCAGAAGGCATTTTTGTATGTTAATAGATATGTGTATCCCATGAGTTCCGCAACCCACGAAACGCCGCTCCGCAACCTCGTCACCGCCACTCCGGGTTTCGCCGGCACCCGGCGCAGCCAGTTTCCCCAAGTCCGTCCGCCGGGCTATTTCTCACCCGATGCCGACCCCGCCGCCGTCAAGGCCTTCTATGCGGCCAACGGTTACCTCGTGCTCGAGCACGCCTTTTCGCCCGCCGCCGTCGAGGAACTCAAGCAGGAGACGACGCACATCTGCCGCGGCGATCGCGGCGCACTCCCCGATTACCCCAAGGCTGACCCCGCCGAGCCCGACGCCGCGGTGTTGCAGCGTTTTCTCTGCATCCATTTTCCGCACAAGTGTTCCGAAGTGATGCTGCGTGCCATTCACAACCCGCCCGCGGTCTCCACACTCACCACCATCATCGGTCCCAACGTGAAATTCATGCAGTCGATGCTCTTCATCAAGTCCTCCGGCAAGCCCGGCCAGGCTTGGCATCAGGACGAGGATTACATCCCGACCCGCGACCGCTCGCTCACCGGCGCGTGGATCGCCCTCGACCGCGCCACGCAGGCCAACGGCTGTCTCTGGGTCATCCCCGGTTCACACCGGCCCGGCATCCTTTGGGAACAGCAGTGGCACGGTGACCGCCGTTTCGATTGCGCCGAGGAGTCCATCAATTTCCCCTACCGCGACGAGGAAGCGGTCCCGGTTGAAGTCGAGGCCGGCTCGGTCGTGTTTTTCAACGGCTACCTCCTCCACCGCTCGCTGCCCAACCGGGCGCCCGAAGGCACCTACCGCCGCTCACTCGTCAATCATTTCATGAGCTGCGAGTCCCGGTTGCCGTGGGGCAAGACGCCTGAAGGTGAACACAACGCCCACTTCGATCACCGCGACATCATCATCGTCGCCGGCCAGGATCCTTACGCTTACCGCGGCTACACGCAGATTCACACCCCCAGCGTCCGGCCCAGCGGCCAGGGCGGCTGCGACAAATGGGGCGGCTCCGGCCGGAAATACCAAGACGAGACGGCGGGCCACGCTCAGCGGTAAACTTCAAGCGGCAAGCGACGCATCAGGAAGGCGATTTCCTTCAGCTTCGTTCTCGTTCTCGTAATCTTTCCCGTTCTCTTGTTCCTTATTCTTCCCTCGCAAGGCAGTCTCTCTTCCCGATTCCAACCCCAAACCGAGCACGATTAAGCGAACGAGGAACGAGCACGATTTCGAAACGACCCGGCCTTCCGATTTTTCTTTCACCCATGAGCACCCCCACCCTCGCCCAACAGCGCGCTTTCTTCGAAACCTATGGTTTCCTCAAACTGCCCGGCCTTCTCAAGCCCGAGATTACCGACATCATCACCGAATTCGAGGCGGTCTTCCCACAGCTCGGCATCAAGCACGAGGGCAAGCAGCGCACGATGATCGTGGGCTTCGTGGACCAGCGCGCCGGCCTGAGCCGCCTGCTCGACCACCCCGGCGTCCTTGAGGCGGTGGGCAACCTCATCGGTCCCGATTTCAACTACCTCGGCAGCGACGGCAATTATTACACCGGCGACACCGGCTGGCACCGCGACAGCTGCTACCAGAGCAACGGCTTCATCAAGCTCGCCCTCTACCTCGATCCCGTGCGCCGCAACACCGGCTGCCTGCGCGTCATCCCCGGCTCGCACAGCGACCTCGGTCTGCAAATCTGGAACGACGACCGCATGCGCGATTCCGAAAACGCCTACGCCATGCACGGCCGCGACCTGCCATCCTACCCGCTCGAAAACGAACCCGGCGACGTCCTCATTTTCAACCATCGCACCCTGCACGCCTCCTTCGGCGGCAACGCGCAGCGCCGCATGTTCACCATGAACCTCAGCCGCCGCGCCAAGGACTCGATCCAGTTCGACGACCTCATCTCCTACGGTGACTGGCATTTTTATAACCACGGCATCCGCGCGCCCTACGGCAAAGCCATGCTCGAAACCGCCTCACCCGCCCGCCAGACCCACCTCGCCCAAATGCAGCAATGTTGGAACGCGAGCGTCGAGCATTACAAGCTGCGCACGGGAAACGTCTGAGCCGCGCAACGCGACTTACAATCGCTCGCGAAACTGTTCCGGGCTCAGCCCGGCAACCTTTGCGATATAACCCATCGTGTAGGCGTTGATCGGATTGTGCCGTGGCACCTGCACCATCACTGCGCCATTCGACATCGTGATGTGCTTGCCCTGCCTCACAATGCGAAAGCCGCATTTCTCCAAAACACGCACCGCATCCTTCTGGCTGATGCCGGGCAGCTTGGGCATGACTTCAAACCACGACTTCCTCGCGCGATACCGTGCGCACTGCGCTGTCGCCACTGAGTTCTTCCGCTTTGGCGGCAAGATATTCGCTGATGGCCTCGCGGATATTAGCCAATGCTTCCTCCCGGGTTGCACCCTGAGAGCAGCAGCCGGACAGGCTGTCGCACCATACCGCCCAGCCCTCGTCGGACTCCACGAGCGTCACGCTGTATTTCATAATATCAGGCTATGAGGCCCGCAGGAGGCGTCAAGCGAGGTTTGGCCCAACGGCACCGGATGTTGCCCCGGAACAGTTGCTCATTTGCGACTCGCTTAACCGACCGCCATCCATTTTGGCTAGCGATACTCCGCGCAGCAAACACGAGCCGCGCTCAACTGCAATCGCCCGATCCGCCACGCCCCACCGCCAACTGCTTAATTCGATGCCATCCAGTTGCCTGATATGTGAGCGCATTGCCCAAATCGTGAGTGGGGCCAACAGACACTTCGTTGCTGAACTGGACACCGGATACGTTGTTCTCGGCGATTTCCAATTTTTCCGGGGCTACACGCTGTTCTTGGGCAAACGGCACGTTGCCGAATTGCATCACTTGGAGCGTGCGGAGAAAGAGCGATTCCTAATCGAGATGAGTCTCGTTGGTGAATCTGTCTTTCGCTGCTTCCAACCTCGCAAGCTCAACTACGAATGTCTCGGCAATGCCGAGCCTCATTTGCATTGGCACTTCTTCCCTCGTCATACCGATGACCCTTCTCCCGGGACAACATCCTGGAAAGTCGACCAAGCCCTGCGCTATAATGAAGCTCACCGTCCGCCCGATTCTACTCTCGTTCACTTGAAGCAAAGCTTGTTGACTGAGCTTAGACGGCGGGAAGGCATCTCAATCGTCAGGACATGATGCTCGATTCCATTTTATTCTTTGGCCGTTCAAATGAAGCCGCTAAAAATTATGCACGTGGCCCCTGGATAATTCATGCGGGGTGAC
This sequence comes from Opitutaceae bacterium, assembly GCA_017988885.1. Lineage (GTDB taxonomy): Bacteria > Verrucomicrobiota > Verrucomicrobiia > Opitutales > Opitutaceae > UBA2377. The sequence continues at coordinate 8,342 of JAGNQV010000036.1, forward strand.
CGTAGTTGCTACTAGACCACTTCGCATAGCACCTCGAAATCACTCCGATGAACCCAGCTGTTTCCATTCGCCCGGCGGAATTGTCTGATGCCGCCGACGTTCAGAAATATGCTTCCGATCTCCGGCTGCACGCCACTTGCAACCTGCCCTCCCCTTACCCCGAAGGCGGTGCCGTCTTTTTTCTCACTGGCGCGCTCAAGGCCCAAGCCGCTGGGGAAAAATATCTCTTCGCGGTCATCCATTCGAGCGAGTTTGCCGGCCTGATGGGTTTGAACGATTTTAACTCAGCCGAGGGCACCGCGGAATTGGACTACTGGATCGCCTTGCCATTCTGGGGCCGCGGGATTGCCACGAACGCCGCAGCGCTCGTCATCGAACATGCGTTTCGAAATTTGGGCCTAAAAACCTTGTTCAGCAGTATTCTGATCCGAAATCCCGCGTCCCGCCGGGTCGTGGAAAGGAACGGTTTCAAGCAAATCGGAGAACTCGTCTACGATGGTCCCTGGCCCGCTCGTTTTGGCGGAGAAAGGCTCGCTCGTTATCATCTGCAAAATTCGGCCAAGTCGCAGTGACCCGCGAAACAATCCTCCGCCGTCGCAGTCTCCATCCCCACCATGAAACCCTTCCTCCAGCGCCTTTACCGCGAATGGCTCAAGCCCCTTGCCATTATCCTCCTTATCGGCACCCCACTTCGCTCGGCGGTGGTGGACTGGAACTGGGTGCCCACCGGCTCCATGAAACCCACCATCGTCGAAGGCGACCTCGTGCTGGTCAACAAACTCGCCTACGACCTGAAAATTCCGTTCACCACCCGCCATCTCGCGGCGTGGAGCAACCCACAGCGCGGCGATATCGTTGTCTGTTTCTCCCCGGACGACGGCACCCGGCTGGTGAAACGCGTGGTCGGCCTGCCCGGCGACACCCTTGCGCTCCGCCACGATACCCTCGTCGTCAACGGCGTCGCGCAGCACTACACGCCACAGGACGCCTCGCGTTACGCCCGTGATATTTTTGAAGACCCGCACCCCATCGTCGCGGTGGAAAACCTCACCGGCACCGAGCACCTCGTGCTGGCCCTGCCCGGTCGGCGGGCGCTGCGGAATTTCGATCCCGTCACCGTCCCCGCCGGCCGCTACTTCCTGATGGGCGATTCGCGCGACAACAGCCACGATTCGCGCTTCTTTGGCACGGTCGCACGCCAAGCCATCGTCGGCCGGGCCAGCGGCGTGATCGTCTCCTTCGACACCGCCCGCTACCTGCTGCCCCGTTTCAAGCGCTTCGTGCATCCGCTCGCGTTCGATCCCACATAAATTCGAGCCCATCCGCTGGGCCGTTCGGGATAACAGCCCCGACCTTCCCCTCACTCTCCGTTACCTCCGGCAAGCCACGAGCTTCATCCGCGTCTATCCGCGTGATCCGTGGCAAAAAAATTCCGCCGGCTGGCCCACCCGGAGCTACATCGCATTTTTCGCCGTGGGCGCAGAAAAGGCCTGCATCTGCCGCTGCGCTACCCTAAATCCCCGACCGCACCATGAATGCTTTCAACGGCCTCGGTCTTCATCTCGGCAACCTCAGCCGGCTCTCCGCCGCGCAAACCCGCTCGATCAGTCCGGAAAACTTCACCGGTAAAAAAGGCGCGGGCGGCATGGCCACCACTGGCACTGGCGAAGCTCCCGCGCGCGGGCTCGGCCAAGGCTGGAAGGTCTCCCCCTCGGTGATCATCCCCGCCGGCGAAACCTTCACCGTCGCCGACATCACGGGTCAGGGCGCCATCCAGCAGATTTGGCTCACCCCGGCGGGCAACTGGCGCTTCAGCATCCTGCGCATTTATTGGGACGATCAGGAACACCCTTCAGTCGAGTGCCCCGTCGGCGATTTCTTCGGGATGCACTGGGGTAAGTTTGCCCCGCTCGTCTCACCGCCGGTCTGCGTCAATCCCGGCAGCGCGTTCAACTGTTACTGGGAGATGCCTTTCCGAAAACGCTGCCGCATCACGCTGACCAATCTCGCGGACGAGCAGATGGTGCTCTATTACCAGGTCAATTATACGCTGACGGATGTGCCCGATGACTGCGCCTATTTCCACGCCCAGTTTCGCCGCACCAATCCGCTGCCCTACAAAGAAGTGTTCACCATCCTCGATGGCGTGCAAGGTCGCGGCCAATACGTCGGCACTTCGATGGGCTGGGGCGTCAACAACGCCGGCTGGTGGGGCGAGGGCGAAATCAAGTTTTTCATGGATGGCGACCGCGCGTGGCCGACGATCTGCGGCACCGGCACCGAGGATTATTTTTGCGGCTCCTACAATTTCGAGAACAGCGAGACCAAACAGTATCAGGAGTTCACCACGCCTCATGCCGGCCTGCACCAGATCCTCCGGCCCGATGGCGTCTATCGCTCGCAAACCCGCTTCGGCATGTATCGCTGGCATGTGATGGACCCGGTGCGCTTCGAACAGGATCTGCGCATCACGATCCAAGCCCTCAGCTGGCGCAAGGATCGCCGCTACCTGCCGCTGCAGGACGACCTCTGCTCCGTCGCCTTCTGGTATCAGACCCTGCCCACCGCGCCCTTCCCCGCTTTGCCCGATCGCGATTACCTGGAAGTGATCTGATTTTTTAACCACGAATGGACCCGAATTCACACGAATGCCGGAATCAGAAAATCCTCATTCGAAATGCCCTTTTTGTCCGGTTCTGATCCGTGTTTATCTGGGCCTGCCCGCCTTGCCTTGGCGACGGCGGGGCCATCCGTGGTTAAAAGGATTGGTCAATATTCGTGCCCATTCGTGTGCATTCGTGGTTTAAAAAGATCAAACCAAGCTCGTATCCCTTCGTGGTTCTTCCGCCCCGAGTAATATTTTCTCATCCTCAACCACTCCCTAAATTTGTGATCTTACGCGAAGCCATCGCCACCACTCGCCGCCACATCGACGCCCATTGGGAACAGACTTTCCGCGACTCCCGCCACGAGTCCGCCCGCGAGTTCCCCCTGCCGCACCCGCACACCGTGCCCTCGACCGATCCGTGCATGTGGCTCTTCTTTTATTGGGACGTCTATTTCACCAATCTCGGCCTCCTGCGGCAAAACCGCCTCGCCCAGGCCGTCAACAACGCCGACAACGTCATCTACTACATCGAGCAGCTTGGTTTTGTCCCCAACATCTCCGTCCGCATCGCGCTCAACCGGTCGCAGATTCCCGTCTCCGCCGTGCTCTTTGCCGACATCTTCAAGCACACCGGTGATCTCGACTGGTTGCGCCGCGCCTATGCCGCACTCAACAAAGAATACGCCTTCTGGATGGCGCTGCGGCTCGCGCCCAACGGCCTCAACACCTGCGGCACGCATGCCGACCCCATCACGCTGGCCAACTTTTACGACGTCATCAGCCATCGCCTGAGCGATATCCCCGCCGATCCCGTCGCCCGCCTGCAATACCTCCGCCACAAAATGGCCGAATGCGAAGTCTGGGACTTCAATCCGCGCTTCGACCAGCGCGCTGCTGACCACAACCCGGTCGATACCAACGCCATTCTCTTCCAGTTCGAAACCATCGCCGGCGATTTCGCCCGCACCCTCAATCTCCCTGCGGAGGAAACCGTCTGGCGTGCACGCGCCGCCCACCGGCGTGCACTCATCGACCAGTATCTTTGGCATGAGGCGCAGGGCTTTTACTTCGACTACGACTGGGCACACGGCCGCCCGGGCACCGTGGTTTCCGCTGCGCCCTACTTCGCGCTTTGGGCCGGCGCGTGCACCGCAGCCCAGGCCGCCGCGCTCGCGCGCAATCTCCCGCTGGTCGAGCGTGCTCACGGCCTCATTACCTGCGCCGAAGGCAGCAACACCTCCGCCAACACCTACCAATGGGACGCACCCAACGCCTGGCCCCCGCTGCAAACCGCCGCGATCATGGGCCTGCTCCGTTACGGTTACACCACCGAGGCCAAGCGCCTCGCGGAAAAATACGTCCTCACCTGCGCGCGAAATCTTGAGACGACCGGCAAACTTTGGGAGAAATACAACGCCCTCACCGGCAACATCGACGTCGCCGACGAATACAAGATGCCGCAAATGATGGGCTGGACCGCCGGCGGTTTCCTCCACGCCGCCGAGGTGCTGGAAAGCTGAGCATCAACGCAGGGTGAACACCCGCCCATCCGCCGTGCCCAAAATAAACCTGTGCCCGCGTCCGCGATGATCCCCCGGCCGCGGCACGCCGGTCAGCTCGCCACCCAGCTCGCACCGTCCCTGCACTTCGCCCTGCGCGGATAAAATCCAGCCCTGCCCCCGCGCCGTCACCGCCAGCAACCTTCCCTCTGGCAGCACCGCGAGACAGACCGCCGGCTCCCCGATCCACGCGAGCCATTCCCGCCGGCCGGTGGTGCCTGCCACCGCCGTAATGTAACCCGTATCGGATGCGCACAACACGCGCCGGGCTGTCACATCGCACGCCAGTGCGCCGGGTGCCCCGCCCACATCAAGATCCCAGCGGATGGTCCCGTCGACCGCGTAAGCGACCAACTGCCGGCAATTCGTGTCGAGCGCCGTGACCACCTCCATCGCTCCGTCGCCGTCGATGTCCGCCACCTGCACATCCCGCATTCCCGACGGGATCGACCACGACGTGTGATCGGGTCGTTGCAAATGACCGCGCACCGCACCGTCGCTCCCGATGATGATCGCATAGGCATGCATCGACGGCCGCGACGTGCCACCGAAGAGCGCAAAGTTTCCTGCCCACATCCCGGGCCACATCGCCGTGAACACGCCCCACTCGATCGGCCGCTTCCAGAGCTCTCGCCCGGACCGGTCAAACGCATACACCCGCCGGTCGGCATTGCTCACCAGAATCTCCTCCAGCCCGTCGCCGTTGATATCGGCGGTGGCAATTTCGCGGATGCGGCTGCGCTCCTCGCTCCAGTAGGCCCACGGCAGCGTCACCCAGGGGATCACCACCGTCCAAAGTTTCCGCCCCGTTCCGTCGAACAGTGACAACGCCCCGCTGGCCTCGCCGACGACGATGTCACCGCTGGAAATCTCCAACGACAAAATCGGCCCCGGTAATTGCACCCGCCATTGTTCGCACAGATTCGCATCACAGGCGATGACCGTGCCATCGCTCGTGCCCACGCCATAGGTCGCCGCCCGACCCACGACCGCGGAAATCGTTTTTCCTTCAACCCGGAACTCGCGCAACGGCATTGCGGCCGTTGGAGCCACCGGCATCAGCGGCCGCACCCGTGCCGCTGGAACCGCGCCCACGGTTTCCCCTTTTCCTCCGCCAAACGTGATTACTTCTTGCCCCGCGCGAATCGCGATCCCGCTTCGCCCTTCCTTGGTCGCCAGAAGTTCCACCTCCACCACTGCACCGGCCGCATCGGTGATTTTCCAACCCGTGGCTGTGACGCCAACGTCACAACCGGTGGCGGCCGCAATCCTGTCGGTCCACAAAAGCCCCGCGACGGTGACACTTCCGCCCTTGTCCACCTCCAGGCGCAAACGTTCCACCGGCGCCGGCCCGGCACTGGCTCCGCCACTGGCGCGGACGGACGAGGCCAGATGTAGAAAAATATCGCTGCCGCCGCTCGCCTGACGGCTGGTGAAGCCGCCGCCATGGACGACGCATTCGCCGCGGGGAAACCAGAACCGTTCGAAAAGCAGCTCGCCCGCCACCGCCGCCACCGCGCGATCTAACACCAGGGTCCATGCCCCGCGTTTGCGCACGACCTGCCGCAACCAGACCGTGTCGCCCAAGCCATCGAGCGCAGTGCCCACCGCCGCAAAGTCCCCTGACGTGCCGCGATAATCGAGCCGCGCGTAGCGGTGCAGCCGTCCCGGCCCACTGCCGTTTAGGACGAGGTTCACGCCATTTTGCCAGCGCGCTCCCTGCGAATGCAGGTAGCCGGTTTGCGGAAATAACCAGTCCACGCCGCCTTCGCGCAGCCACACCAGACAATTGGCATCTTGATAGGCATGATGCCCGCCTGAGATGCCGTCGATCAGCAGATAAAAATCCTCCACCTCCCAGCCGTCGCGCAGCGCGATCTTGTCGAAGCCTTCTGCCCGGGGCACGGTCACGGCAAAGATGCCGCCGGGGTTATACACCGCGGTCTCGATATTTTCATACCAGTTCGCATCCAGCGGCGCCACCGCCTGACCCAACAGATCGGCGCGGCGGCTGATGGCGGCGCTCCCGGTGAAAGTGCGCAGGGGTTCGTCGGTCACGGTCGCAAGTGCGTCCTTGGTGTTGGCTACCAACCGGAGTTGCGCCGCATCCCGCACGAGCGTCGCGAGGTCCGACTCCAGACTCAGGTAGCCCGTATCACCCGAGGCCACGGCGCAGGCCGACATGTAGGGGCGCGGGGCCGAACGCCCGTAGGCGATGAGCGCACGATCGGCCGCCGCGCGGAACGCCGGCGACGACAGATAGTCCGTCCGGTTCGCCGCCAGCGCGTAGACCAAGGTGTTAAACAACGAGGCCGCCCACTGGTGGCCCCACGAATCACAGGCCGGCTTGGCGCTGGTGAGCAACGGCGCAAACAGGCCGGCGGCCGTCTCCTGCCAAGCTTGCGCCTCGGACAGGTTGTAGCGGCGGACAAAGTAGCGCCCGACAAAAAACGCATCCAATGCGGAGCGGGTGTGGTGGTTGTGCCGCACGGTGCGCGTCTGAGCCACATCCGTAATCTGCGCGGCCCCCTCGCCCGAACGCGCCACCTGCAGGAACATCGCATCGACCCGCTGCCTTTCCTCCGCCGTGAACCGCGGATGATCCTGCACGAGGTCCCAGACCATGAGCAGCACATACATCCGGCCGTGCAGCATCTGCATCGCCTCGGCGTTGGGACTGAAAACATCGTGCGCGATGAAATGCTGCAGCTCCCGTTGAAACAGCGCCAGATAACGCTCGTCGCCGGTGCGCAGGTAACCGGTGCCGCACTTGGCGATGTGATCCATGTATTCCCAACTGCCCGACTGGCCCACCCGCTGCCACGTCGCCGCCTCGTCCGCGAGATAGCGCACGGTGTCCAGTTGTTCCGCCGTCGTCCAACGCCCGAGTTTCACCTCGTTGCAATAGCCGCAAACCGCTCCACTGGTCCGCACCCGCTCCACCAGTCGCTCCGCCGCCGTCTGCACGCCCGCCACATCGCTGCCACCGATCAACAGCACCGGGGCACCCGTGCCAAACGGATCGCGGATCGTCCGCAACACCCAGCCGTCCGGCCCCGGAAACGCCCAGTCCGTGAAATCGTAGGCTTCGAAATAAAGCCGGCGCACCACCGTGCTCTCCATCAGGTTGCCGAGCACGACGAGCAGTTTCACGCCCTCGATCACCGCCGGGTCATCTTCCGACATCGTGGCGAGCCGGGTTCCGGTTAATCCACTTAGAGCCGCCGCTAAATTTTCAGCGGCGGCGGCATAAGTAGAATTCGCAGGATGAACAATTCGCGCGGCGGAAAAGTCCAACCGCAGTTCCGGCAACGCTGAGAGCTCTGATATTTGAGGCGACGCCGGTTGATTCACGGATGGCGTGGTTTACTAGTAGCCGCCCTTGGGACCAGCTGGCGCGAGTTCGGGATGCGCCACGCGATACTCGACCAGTTCGCGTTCGTGCGGGCAAAGTTCACCGCGATAACGAATACCGCCGTGCGAAATATTGATGCTCATCGCCACCTCCTTGCCCGCCTCGACCCAGTGGGGCGTGAGCAAAGCATTCCACAACACGTCGCCCGGTCGCATATCAAAACACAGCGCGTCGGTTTCGGTGATCGCCGCTGGTTTGGCAAAGTCCGCCACCTTGTAATTCACGCGCACGTCATACGGCGCCCAGCGATCCGGTTCCCGCAAACCGCAAAACCGCTTCGTGCCATAAATCTGCCACGCCAGCACGTGCGACAGGTCCATGTGGTAATTCGTCGCGCAGCCTTTGCCGCTGATGAAAATAATCGGGTAGCAGCGTTCGAAGGTGAAACCCGCTGCGCGCAGCGCACTTTGCCACGGCTCCATGACATTCGCATGAAACCCGTGCAGAGATTTCCCCGGCGCGTCGAACCGTGCCAGTGAAAAGTGCGCGAGGGCGAAAGGCCCGGCCATCGCATCGTCAATCGGCTTCGTCCGGAACTGCGCCGCCATGTCATCCAACTGCAAACGTGTGCCCTTGGAACCGGGCGTGATTCGCGCATCGGCATCGTCACGCAACTCCGACACCACGCGGTCGAGGGGCGGCACGTTGCAGGCAAACGGCACGCACTCGCCCGCCATCAGAAAATTCGTCACGCCCGCCCAACGGTTTTGAAATTCAAGCCAAGTGGATACGATATCACCGGTCGTCGTGCTCATTGCCCCGTGAGACTGGGCAATTCCTTCGTCCTGACAATCCCACATCGAAAACGGATCATATTCGTGAAGTTTAAGCAGCGCAGTGACGACGGAAGGAAGTCGGTGCAGAGGGTGGAACGCGTTGTCCCTAACGCGTTGCTTGAGACCCACATTGTTTCAGCGTCTTGAGGACAAGCCGCTCCACCTTACTACCGGCGATCGCCACTGAATCGTCCCGGACTGCGGTGCGGGGTTGCCAGCGCAACCTCTCGTCGCTGCAATCGCCCACCACCCCTTGATGAAACCGAACATTCTGCTCATCACCACCGACCAGCAGCGCTGGGACACCCTCGGGATCAACGGCAACCGCGTCATCCAGACCGCGCACCTCGACCACCTCGCGGCCACCGGCACCAATTTCACCCGCGCCTACTCGACCACGCCGAGTTGCATCGCCGCCCGCCGCACGCTCCTGACCGGTCAGCATGCGGTGAAACACGGCATGACCGGCTACCAGGATGGCGTGGAGTTTCATCCTGCATACACGCTGCCGGGCCTGCTCGGCGACGCCGGTTACCAGACCCAGCTCATCGGCAAACTCCACCAGTTTCCCCAGCGTAAACGATATGGTTTCGACCATCTCATCCTGAGTGAGATGATCGACTATCGGCCCGGTTCTCCCGTCGTCGGCGAGAACGACTACGTGGATTGGTTGCGCGACGCCATCGGCGGCAATGTTGACCCCAACCTGCACGGCATCGGCAGCAACAGCCGGCTCGCCCGGCCGTTTCACCTCGAGGAAAGCTACCATCACACGACGTGGGTCGTGCAGGAAGCGGCCAAGTTTCTCACCCAAAAGCGCGACCCGGCCAGCCCGTGGTTTCTGCACCTTTCCTTTTGGGCGCCACATCCGCCACTTGTGCCGCCGCAATTTTATTATGATTTCTATACCCGCCGGTCTGAACGGTGGTCGCCGACGCTCGGCGAGTGGAGCCCGCGCGGGACCCAAACTCCCGGCAACCCGCCCGACAGCAATACCGGCCCTTATGATCTCGAAACCATGCGCAACGCCATGGCCGGCTATTACGGACTCATCCATCACGTGGATGACGCGCTGAATTTTCTCCTCGGCCGCAGTTTCATCCACGGCACGGCCGCAGCGCAGCAGCCGACCTGGATTCTCTTCACTTCCGACCACGGCGAACTCCTCGGCGATCACCAGCTCTTCCGCAAGGTGCTCCCCTACGAAGGCTCCACGCACGTGCCGTTGTTTGTTTCCTCACGCAACCTCCAGTTGCCCGCCCAGGCATCTGACCAGCTCGCCTGCCTCGAAGATGTTTGCCCCACGATTCTCGACATGGCCGGGATCGCCGTGCCCGACGGCGTGGACGGCCAATCCCTGCTCCCCGTGATCCAAGGCCGGAGCCAATCCACCGGTCACAAGGTCCTTTACGGCGAGCACAGCGGAGCCCAGGCCAACCACTGGATCATTCAGGATCACCTGAAATACATCTGGTATGCGCCGACGCACGAAGAACAACTCTTCGATCTCGCCGCCGATCCCGGCGAAACCAAGGACCTCTCCGCCGACTCGGCGAAACTCGCTCCCTTCCGGGAGCTCCTCGCCGCGCGCCTCCAAGATCGCACCGACTACACCTACACCGTCGCGCAGCTAAAACCCTGCGCCAACGGCCAGCCTGCTGTCTTCTGGCCATAACCGGCTTCATCGAATCGGAATTTAATCACGGATCGGCCGGAGGCCACAGATCGAAAACCCCTAAACAACGCACGGCCCGAGAACTTTGGTTTCGGTCTGATCCGGTTTGATCCGTGTGATCCGTGGTCCATTGCCTTGGGCCTAGCGGCCTGAAACCGCTTTGGCCTTAGCCCTGCTTGTCCGTGAGTTCGTCGTAGGCGACGCTCAGGTTGCCGCCGAGCCGGTTGGGCAGCGGTGCGTGGAAATCGTCGAAGCCGGGCAAATTAGCCAGCGTCACGATTTCTTCCTTCTTTTTGCCGGCGGCGATTTCCTTTTCCACGTGCTCGCAGAGTCCGCTGAGATAGTCGCGGAACACCAGCAGATCGCCCTGGGTGCCCGTCACCCCGAATTTCGGGTTGCCGTGACCGCACATATAAATGGCATCCTTCGGGTAGGTGGCCACGGCCTCTTCCAAAACCGTGATCCAGTGGCGGACCGAAGCCCCACCCTCGCGGTCGATGACCGGATAGGCGCGGTTGAACAGCAGGTCGCCCAGGTGCACGACATTGGCCCGCTCAAAATGCACAATCACATCGCCCTTGGTGTGCCCGGCGCCGTGATATTGCGCGGTCACGACCTCATCGCCGAGTTCGCGCCGCCAGACCTCGGAAAAAGTCTCGTTGGCGAAAACCTGCGACGCCACCGTGCCGTCGCGTTCGGCCGCGGCGAATTGGAGCTTCCGCGCGTTTTCCTGCGCCACGATGGTCTTGCTCGCCGGTTTAAACACTCCGTTGCCGCTGGTGTGGTCGCGATGATGATGCGTGTTGATGACCGCATCCAGCATGCGACCCGCCCGCCCGGGAAGCCCGGCGAGGCATTCCGCCGCCGTGTCGGGAAACTGCGTGTCCACCGCCACCACGGCATCGGCATTGGCCAGCCAGCCGATAGTGCCACCGCGGCCGGTGTAGAGACCGACGTTGCGCCGGAGGGGACGGAAAGCGCCGAGCATGGCGGGGGCCGCCGGTTGGGCTTGGAGTGAGGCGCGGGCCAGCACCCCCGCGGAGACCAATAACGAGGAGCGGAGGAGGAAATCGCGACGGTTCATGCCCCAAAACATGCACCGAACGGCCATGGGGCCAAATTCTTTGTAACCATTTCCGCCCGGACTGGTTTTACCCAGCACCTCCCGCAATGCCCGCCCACTCCCGTGATCTCCGATCTCACAGAATTCCGTGTTTCCTCCGGCTTATCCGCCGCTAGGCTAGGCCGTCAACTCCCCGTGGAAACCGCCGTCCTCCAACCCGACCATGACTTGATGCTCGCCGTGCGCGGCGGCGAGCTTGATGCGCTCGGCGAGCTTTTCGAACGCCATCACGGCCCGCTCTATGGTTACTTGGCCAAGACGACCGGCGACCGGCTCGCCGCCGAAGACATTGTCCAGACCGTTTTCCAGCGCATCCTGAAATACCGCCATACCTACCGCGACGACGGCAGTTTCACCGCCTGGATGTATCACCTCGCCCGCCGCTGCGCCGCGGATTATTTTCGCAAAAGCAACGCCGCCCCCACCGCGACCGATCCCAACGATCTGCACGCGCACGCCGATGACCGCCCGCACGCCGGTGACGACGCGGCCGCCAGCGACGACCACACGTTTCTGCGGCGCGCCCTCAATCAACTCCACCGCGCCGACCGCGAGGTGCTGCTGCTCAGCCGTTTCCAGGAACTGTCCTTCGCCGAGATCGCCACGATTCTCGAATGCTCCGTCGGTGCGGCCAAGGTCCGCGCCCATCGCGCGCTCCGTGAGCTGCGCGATGTCTACTTCCAACTCCAAAAGGAGAAACTCTCATGAACTGCACCCAAGCCCAGGACCGCTTTGCCGAGTTGCTGGACCGGCGCCTCGAGGCCACGGCCAGCGGCGATGTCCGCACCCACCTCGCCGCCTGCCCCGACTGTCAGCGTGAATTCGCCACTCTCAGCCGCATGCTCGCCTCGCTCGACGCCCTGCCCGCCCCGCGGCCGGGCCCGCGCCTGCGCGCCAATTTCTACGCTCTCTTGGAGGAAGAAAAACACGCCGCCGCCAATCTCCGCATCGTCGCCCGCCGCCGCCGCGTTTCCCTCTGGCGCTGGGTTCTCTCGCCCATCGCCGCCTGCGCGTTGCTCGCCGCCGGCTTCTTTGCCGGCCAGCGCCATGCCCCGGTCACCACCGCGCCGGCACCGATTAACCCTGGCAACAGCGAAGCCACCACCCGCGAGCTCGCCGCCCTCCGCCTGAAAGTGGACTCGATGAGCCAGCTCGTCGGCTACTCGCTGCTCCAGCAGCAGCCCGCCGGCGAACGCCTTCAAGGCATCCTCGCCGCGCAAGACCTCACGGCCCCCAGTGACACCGTCATCACCCAGCTCATCAGCGCCCTCGCGCTCGACCCGAGCACCAATGTCCGCCTGTCCGCCCTCGAAGCCCTCTACCCCCACGCCAACCAGGAGGTCGTCCGCGCCGGCGTGCTGGCCTCGCTCACCCGCGAACAAAACCCGCTCGTGCAGGTTTCCATGATCGATTTCCTCGTCGCCACCCGCGACCGCGCCGCCACCTCCACCCTCGAGCAACTCTCACGCACCGACAAGGTGGACCGCTCCGTGCGCGACGCCGCCAAGCGCGCCCTCGTCCAACTCTGACCCTTTGCAACAACTGGTGACCCCGGCCTTCGCCCCACCACCACCCTCCACTCCCACCGTTTATGAAAACCACTCGTCCGTATCCCTCCCTGCTTCTCGCCGCTGCGTGCACCGCGCTGCTGTTGTGCCCCGCGCTGAGCGCCCGCGCCGATAACCGCGAAACCAACACCATCAAGTTCTCCGATCCCGCCAAGCCCGGCACGCTCAAGGTCTCGCTCACCATGGGAGACATCCGCATCACCGGCGGCGATGCCGCCGAAATCGTCTGCCGCACCGAGATGCAGCCCGAGACGCACGCCGCGCGGAAGGACGGGATGCGCGTCCTCTCCGAGTCCGCCACGTATTCCCTCACCGAGAAGGACAACATCGTCACCCTCGATGCCGGCCATGAACTCGCCTTCGGGGGCAACGACAACAGCTTCGAGCTCACCGTGCCGCGCAACACCGCCGTCATCATCAGCAATTCCTTCGGCGGCGAGATCCGCGTCGCCCAGCTCACCGGCGACATCGAGATCAAGAGCCTCAACGGCGAGGTCCACCTCGATGACGTCACCGGCGGCGTGCTGGTCGAGACCATGAACGGCGAGATCGAGGCCAACATCCTCGCGGTCAAGGAGGGCAAACCCCTCTCGTTCACCTCCATGAACGGCGAGATCGCCCTTCACCTGCCCGAGAC
>JAGNQV010000035.1 GCA_017988885.1 Opitutaceae bacterium
GATGAGAAGTTTGGTGCGATCGAGGCGTGAAGGTTTGACGTCGGTCGCGAGCATCGAACGGGAGAGGTCCACGGCGATGAGGATTTCGCGGGACTGATCGAAGACGGGTTCCTCCACCCGGCCCCATTGCGGCCGGGCGAGGGCGACGACGGCGAGGGCGAGGCCGCAGACGAGCAGCCAGCGGGGTTGGCCGGAAAGGGGCGTGGGGCGCGGGGTGAGGGCGATGCGCTGGTGGCCCGCCTCGGCGTGCAGAATCTTGGGGTGCCGGTCCGCGGCGAGTCGTTGGCGACGAAAAATATCCCAAGCCAGCAGCGCGGCGGGGACGAGCAGCAGCCAGAAAAGATGGGGCCAGGCGAAGCTCATGCGGTGACCTCCCGGCGCAAGAGCGAGCGGGAACCCAGGGCGCCGATCAACAGCGCGCAAAGTCCGGGCACGGCAGGCCAGTAGAACAGCTCCGTGGTCACCAGATAGCTCTTGGCTTGAAATTCGATTTTCTTGGCCTGGTCGATGGCCTTGAACGCCGCCTTCACCGTGTCCGCATCGTCGGCGCGAAAATAGCGTCCACCGGTGGTCGTGGCGATGCCGCGGAGCGCGCCCTCGTCGAGGTCGGAAACCATCCGGCGCATGCCGATCTTGTTGCCCTTGTCGTCAAAAACCGGAAAAGGCACGATGCCATCGCGCCCGGCGCCGATGGTGTAAACCGGGATGCCGCGGGACTTCGCGATGTCGGCGGCCTGCGCGGGTAGCAGGGTGCCGCGGTTGTTGGCCCCGTCGGTGAGCAGCACCACGAACGCGCCCTGGCGATGGCCGCCTTTTTCGCGCCGGGCCTGTTCGAGGCGCGTGAGGGCGACGCCGAGGCCATCGCCGATGGCGGTGCCGTCTTCGATGAGGCCGATTTTGAGGCGCTCGGTCTGACGGGCGAGCCAGTCGTGGTCGAAGGTGAGCGGCGCGAGGGTGTAGGATTTGCCGGAGAAAACGACGATGCCGATGCGGTCGGCGGGCCGGTCGTTGATGAAGGCTTGGACGACGGGCTTGATGGCTTGGAGGCGGTTGATGCGGTCGCCGCCGCGCTCATAATCTTCGGCGAGCATCGAGCCGGAGAGATCGATCGCCAGCATGATGTCGTAGCCTTGGGAGCGCACCTCGCGTTTGTCCTCGACGCGCTGGGGGCGGGCGAGTCCGACGATGAGCAACGTCAGTCCGAGCGCTCCCAGAATCACCGGCCAGCGGGAAACCGAGGCCAGGGAAGGACGATGCCACGCGGCGGCAAAAGGCACCAAGAGCACGGGCACGCGGCGGCGACCACGCAGCCAGATGACCAACGCCAAGGGGAGCAGGGCGAGCAGCCAGAGCTTATCGTGGAAAACGAGGTCGTTCATGGATGAAGCGCGTTATCCCCGATGGGCGGGTGCGGGGGCAGGGCGAGAAAGCGCGTTGGGGGCAACGCGCTCCACCTTGCTAAAAATGAAGCGGCGGAAGTCATGTTAGCGCACGGCGCCCGCGCGCATGCGGGCGTGGAAAAAGCGGACGAGGGCATCGAGGCGGTTTTGCTCGGTGCCGACGACGAGGCGGCTGAGCACGTTGGGAAACAAGGTATGCCAGGCGGCATCACGGGCGTTGCGCCATTGGGCGTGGGCGGTGCGCTCGGCGGCGGAGCCTTCCAGGGTCACCAAGCGGCCGGCGGAAGGATCGTAGGCGGCGAACCTGCCCTGCCGCGGGAGTTCGCGCTCCCACGGATCGTCCACGCGGAAGCCCATCGTCTGGTAGCGACGCTGCATGACCGTCCAGCCTTCGGGCACGGTGCGGGGCGGAAAGTCGCTGAGCCAGAGCAGCACACTGTGCTTGGGGGCGGCGCGGGCGAGCAGGCGCCACGGGATGACCGGCATGGGCGCGGTGGCCGCGGGCGCCGGCCGGGAAAGCAAGGTGGCGGCGGCGTGCAGGATCTGGCCGCGCCCGCGCACGGGAGCGCGAAAGAGATTACCCGCGGGGCCGGCATAGACAAAGCCGACGCGGTCGCGGTTGACGGCGCCGAGGAGCATCAAGAGGCCGGCGAGTTCAAGCAGGGCCTCGCGTT
The DNA here is from genome assembly GCA_017988885.1 of Opitutaceae bacterium. Taxonomy (GTDB): domain Bacteria; phylum Verrucomicrobiota; class Verrucomicrobiia; order Opitutales; family Opitutaceae; genus UBA2377. The sequence continues at coordinate 2,075 of JAGNQV010000035.1, forward strand.
TGGACTGCGCGCCCGAGCCAAAATGGAGCGAAGGCGAATCCTCGAAGACGAGCAGCAGGGTGACCTCGCGCTCCTCGACGAATTTTTTGCGGTAGGGCTCGCCGAGGCGGGCGGTGACGTTCCAATCAATGTCGCGCACGTCGTCGCCGAACTCGTATTTGACCACCTGATCGAACTCCATGCCGCGGCCGCGAAACGCGGAGCGGTATTCGCCGCTGAGCACGTTTTCGACGGCATGACGCACGCGCCACTCCAACTGGCGCAGCAGGGAAAGGGCTGAAGGGCTGGAAGGCTGAAGGGCTGAATCAGGGTCAGCGTTCGCACGTCCGTTCATAGGGTTCAGTCTTTCGGTCCTTCAGGCTTTCAGCCTTTCGCTCCGGCGGGCACCGGAGTTTGGGCGACGACTTGGGCGACGATCTTGTCGGCGGTGATTTCCTCCGCTTCCGCCTCGTAGGTGAGGCCGATGCGGTGCCGGAGCACGTCGGCGGCGAGGTCCTGCACGAGGGCCGGTGAAACAAAATCCTGACCGCGCAGCCAAGCCAACGCGCGGCTGGCCTGATAGAGGGCGAGGGAAGCGCGCGGGGACGCACCGAAATTCAGGTAGCGCTTGGACGCGCCACCGGATTCGGCCAAGGCCCGGGTGCCGCGGACGAGGGCGAGGATGTAGCCTTGGACGGCGGGGGCGATGTGGATGGCATCGACCTGGGTGCGGAGTGCGAGCAGTTCCTCGCCGCTGGAGGCGGGCACGAGCGCAGGCTGCTTGGTCACCTGACCCCAGCGTTGCATCATCGACGCTTCTTCCTCGGCGGTGGGATAATCCACGATGAGCTTGAACAGAAAGCGATCCGTCTGGGCCTCGGGCAGCGGATAGGTGCCCTCCTGCTCAACGGGGTTCTGCGTGGCCATGACAAAAAACGGTTTGGGCAGCAGGTGGGTTTGGCCGCCGATGGTGACCTGCCGTTCCTGCATCGCTTCGAGGAGCGCGCTCTGCACTTTGGCGGGGGCGCGGTTGATTTCGTCGGCGAGGACGAGATTGGCGAAGATGGGGCCGCGGTGCGGGCTGAAGCCACCGTCCTTGGGCGAGAAAACCATTGTGCCGACGACGTCGCTGGGCAGCAGGTCGGGCGTGAATTGGATGCGCTCGAACTGCACGCCAAGGGCGGTGCCGAGGGATTTGACGAGGAGGGTTTTCGCGAGACCGGGCATGCCCTCCAGCAGCACATGACCGTTGGCGAGGAGGGCGACGAGCAGGCGCTCGACGACGGTATCCTGGCCGATGACGGCCTTGCCGATTTCTTCACGCAGTTTCTGGGACCAAGCGGGACCGGTAATCATAGAGAGAGGGTGGTTGAAGCGGAGTAGGGAGGTTTGACTCCGATTGCGGAGAATAGTTTCGTCCAGAAAAGAGTCCCGCGCATGCCTTTACCACTCCAAATCCATCAACGGCTGGCGGCCCTCGGCGTGCGGCCGGAGGAGGTGGACGAACGGTTCATCCGCGGCGCAGGTCCCGGCGGACAAAAGATCAACAAAACCTCGTCTACGGTGGTGCTCCGGCACGAGCCGACCGGCATTGAGGTGCGGTGTCAGGCGGAGCGCTCGCAGGCGGCAAATCGCGAGCAGGCTTGGGTGGGGCTGTGCGGGAAGCTGGAGGCGGCGGTCGCGGCGAAAAAACTCGCCCGGGTGCAGTCGCGGGAAACCGCCCGCCGCCGCACGCGGCAGAAATCACGCACACAGAAAGTGCGGATGATCGAGACGAAAAAACATCGCGCAAAGCACAAGGCCCGCCGCGGTCGGGTGAGTGGCGGCGAGTGGTGAGAATTTTGGGACCGCTAATGAATTTCGCCAACGGCGAAATTTTGTGAGTGCAGCTTCGGCTAATCGCCTGCGCGGGGAGCAAGGGGCCGCTGATCGCGGCCTTGAGTGCAGTCCGCAGGCGGCTGGTGGCGCGAGGGATTTTTTGGCCGAACCTGCTGCACGAGCTCGCCTGTGAAGGGCGGATCACCAACGTCCATGCTCATGAGCTATAGATATGCCGTGCAGAACTACGACCAGTGGCTGCAGCGCTCGGTAGGAACCGCGATTTCTCCTCCGGCGACGGCCTTGGATATTGGATGCGGTCCCGGACTTGATACGCAGTTTCTGACGGCGCGCGGATTCGAGGTCCGCGCGTGTGACATCAGTCTGGAGGCTGTTGAACAGTCGAAAAAATTAAATCCAACTGTGCCTCACGAGCTCGCCAACGCCCGCGACCTCGGCATCTATGCGGACGGGGCCTTTGATCTGGTGGTGGCGGGTTTGTCCTTGCACTACTTCAACCGCGAGGATTCGCACCGGGCCTTTGACGAGGTTCATCGGATTCTGCGGCCGGGTGGTCTCTTTCTCTTCCGATTGAATGCCTGGGATGACTATGAGTTTGGCGCCCCGCCGGTGTTTCAGGAATGGCGGGTGGTGGAAGCGCCCGGCGGAGGTGGAAAGCAGTTTTTTTCCGAGGGGATGATTCGCGAACTTGTAACCGGCCGCTTTGAGCAGCTAAGCATCGAGAAAAAGCGAGGCGATCGTTACGCCAAACCCAAGTCTTTCTTCGAATGCGGGGCCAAAAAATCGGGGTCCCCGCCGCACGCCGAATTTGGCGGAGTGGCTACTTAATTATTGAGATCGCGTCGCCGACGCGGAGGGAGCCGGACTTGGTTTCGTGCACGAGATTCTGGCCGAAGTTAAGGTTGGTGGGCTCAGTCTGGTCCCGCCGGTAGGTGGCGAGGGTGCGCAACGGCTCTTTGCCCCGCGCGGCGGTCTGCTGGTCGGTCGTCGTGATGGTGCAGCGGGCGCAGGGACCGGTGGTGCGGAAGGTGAGGTCGCCGATGCGAAAACGAGGCCAAGTATCCTCGGCGAAGGCCGCGCTGCCGGCGATGACGAGGTTGGGCCGGAAGCGATCCATGGGCACGGGGGCCTCGCCTTGGGCGACGAGGCGGTCGTTGAGATCGGCGAGCGAAGCTTCGCCGAGGGCGAGCATCGGGTAGCCATCGGCGAAAGTGAACACGTCGCCGGGCTGTGCCTTGGCGGGTTTGACGGGGCGCCGGTAATTTTGCCCGATCCGCACCAGCCGGCAGGGTTGCCGCAGAAAATCCGAGAGCCACACATCGATCTCCACGCTGCAGGCCTCGGCCTCTACGGTATCGCGCCAGACTTGGACGGTGAGCGGGGCGCCGGGTTCATGCAGGCCCACGGCGGCGGAGCCGTGATGCGGATTGCGCAGAATGAGTGAGTCGCGGCCGAGTTCAGTGGTGATGAGCGCCATGCGCGGGAGGGCGCGTTGGGTGAGAAACTGGTTTTGTTCATCCACCACCATGAAACGGCGGTCGCCCACGAAACCGAACTCATCCACGGCGGCGGCGGACACAGCGAGACCGCGCAGGGATTTGACGGGATAAATGAAGAGTCCGCTGAGATGCATGTCAGGAGGATTTCCGGCGGTAGGTAACGAGATAGTGGACGGTGCCAGCCGGCGCTGCGAATTCCTCGGGCGGGGTGTTGCCTTCGAGGGCGAAACATAGGCGCAGGAGATTGCCTTGCAGTTGCATGATGCCGGGGAGGGTCCGGCCTGAGTTTACGCCGCTGCGCCCGGTCATGGTGATGCGGTGGTGGGGTTGGCCGGTCGTGACGGTGTAAATGCCTTCGTCGGTGGTCTCCCGGCCGAAGCTGACGGCATAACCATCGAATGAAAATGTCAGTTCAACATGCGCGGCGGCGTCAGCGGGCATGGGTTGGCCGCCGAGTTCGGCGCGGACGATTTGCCATACACCGTGGAGAGGCGGAAGAGAATCGTGGTTCATGACTCTTCCGTGAGGGCGGTAGAGGGCAGAGATTTCTTGGCCTTGGCACCGAGCGTTTTGAGCTCTTCGACCTGACTGATTAGATTGCCGCGACCGGCCTTCAGTTTACCCATGGCATCGTCGTAGGTCTCGCGGGTTTTACTGAGTTGCAGGCCGATGGCATCGAGGTCGTCGACCAAGCCGGCAAATTTGTCGTAGAGCAATCCGCCGCGGCGGGCGATGTCCTGCACGTTTTTGCTTTGGCGATCCTGTTTCCAGAGGGTGGCGATGGTTTTGAGCGTGACGAGGAGAGTGGGCGCGGTGCAAAGGATGACGCGGCGTTCAAAGGCCCATTCGTAAAGCGTGCGGTCGGTTTCGAGCGCAAGGGTGAAGGCGGGCTCAAGTGGGACGAACATCAACACATAGTCCGGGGTGAACAGGCGGCCGGTGTCTTCGTATTGTTTGGTGCTGAGTTGCTCGATGTGAGTGCGCACGGCACGGGCATTTTCGAGGCAAGCGGAGGCGCGGGTGGAATCGTCGGTAGCGTTCACGGCACGTTCGTAGGCGATGAGCGAGACCTTGGAGTCGATCACGAGATGGCGGTCGTCGGGCAGACGCAAAATGACATCGGGCCGGAATCGGTGGCCATCGTCGGTGGTCAGGGATTCCTGGGTGAGGTAGTCCTCGCCCTTGATGAGGCCGGCGGAGGCGAGCAGGCGTTCAAGAATGAGTTCGCCCCACGCACCGCGGGCCTGCGACTGGCCTTTGAGCGCGGTGGTGAGCGCGTGGGCTTCGTCGGTGATGGTGGAGTTGAGCTGGCGGAGTTGCTCGATCTGGGCCTTGAGCGCAGCGCGGTCGTCGCTTTCGGTTTTGTAAACGGTGTCCACACGCTGGCGAAAATCGGTGAGTTGCTGACGCAAGGGGTGGAGCAGCCCTTCGACTTGAGTTTTGTTGTGCTCGGTGAACTTGGCGGATTTTTCTTCGAGGAGTTTGGCGGCGATAGTCTGGAACTCGGTCTGGAGGGTGGCTTTGAGTTTCTCGGCGTCGGCGAGGTAGCGGGCGGCGAGGGCTTCGCGCTCGGTGAGACGCGCTTCGGTCGCTTGCAGACGCTCGGCACCCGTGGCGCGTTCAGCCGCGAGATCCGCAGCGGCGGTGGCGAGACGGGCGGTGAGCTCGGTGCGGGTTTGTTCGAGTTCGTGGTTCGCAGCGGTGAGGCGGGCGAGCTCTTCATCCCGCGAGCGGATCCGTTCCAGCATTGTGGCTTGGCGGTTGTGCTGGATCAGCCAAGTAATGACTCCGGCGAGCAAGGCAGCGGCGAGGGCGATGAGAGTAAAAATCACGTAAAGTTGGGTGGAAGGTCGTTAGTGCAAATCAATCCCGGTTGCGTTCCTTGACAGAGAGATAGGCCGACTGCAAACACGCGTATGCTCAGGGCGCAAATTTCGCCGGCATCCTTCCAGCCTGTGCCACATTATGGTGACTGACATCCCCTCTCCCCCCGTCACAACTGAAGAAAAACCACTGGTTCTCGTGGTTGATGATGAATATGGCCCGCGAGAGTCCATCGCGTTTACGCTAGCCTCGGAATTCAACGTCGAGACGGCGGCGCGCGCAAGCGAGGCTCTGGCCAAGGTCAAGATGGTGGCCTATGCCGCGGTGATCATGGACATTCGCATGCCGGAAATGGATGGCATCCGGGCATTGGAGGAATTGCGCAAGATCGATCCCTATGTTTCGGTCATCATGTTGACGGGCTATGGCACGCTGCTCACGGCGCAACAAGCGATGGTGGCGGGTGCGAACCAATACCTGCGCAAGCCGCCGGACGTGGCGGAATTACAGGAAGCGGTGCGCAAGCAGGTCCAAACGTCGCGTTTGCGCCGGCAGCAAGCGGCCATCAACCGGCAGATGGAAGCGATGAACGCCGCGTTGAAGCAGGAGATCACGCAGAATGAGCCGCATATCTGGCAATCGCGGGCGTCGGTGGAATTGGTGCATGACTTGAACAACCCTCTGACCGTCGTGATCGGCTATGCCTCGCTGCTGGTGGAGGAAGCCCGCACCATCGCCCAGCACGACAGTGAGCGGGGGCGGAAGATGCAGGAGTATGCCGCGCTGGTGGAGAAGGCGGCGGAATATTGCCACCACTTGTCGGAAAACTGGCGGCAAGGCACGCGCAAGCCGGCGGAATATCAGCGCGTGGACCTGCTGCAGGTGGCGCGCGATGTGCGTGAGGTCATTTTTTTCAATAATCTCGCCATCAAAATCCACGGGCTGGCTGAGGCCCCGGTGCGCGGCTCCAGCTTCGAGTTGATGCGTATTTTTCAGAATCTGTTCAAAAACGCCCTCGAAGCCGGCGCCACGGAGCTCGAGATGCGGGTGACGCAGGGCGCGGGCACGTATGAGGTCACGGTGGCCGACAACGGCGCGGGCATGTCGAGTGAAGCCCTGAAACAGGCCTTGCGGGGTGGCTTTACGAGCAAGGCGACGGGCACCGGACTGGGGTTGAACATCTGCCGGCATTTGCTGGCGGCGCACGGCGCCGTGTTGACCATCGATTCGGCGGTGGGCAAGGGCACGACCGTGCGCATTGTTTTTCCGGTGGCCAAAGCGTGAGCCGCGATCACATCCAAGCCCGTGGCGAATACGACGCGACCCGATGAAACGGCGGCGCGTTAAAATCACTGGCATCGGCCCGGTCACACCGGCGGGAATCGGGCGGGCGGCGTTTGCCGCGGGAATCCTCGAACCGGTCAGCCACGTGCATGCGTTCACGGGCTTCGCCAAACATGGTGGCGGCGAATTCGTGGCGGCGGAGGTGGGAGCGTTCGACTTGGACGCACTGGTGACGGGGCTGGACGTCAAACGCATCCCGCGGCACACGCAATTTGCGCTGGCGGGAGCGGCGCTGGCGGCACAGGACTGCGGGCTGGCGTTGTCGGATTTGGCGAATAGCTCACCGCTCATCACGGTCGGGGCCTCGTTGATGGACTTCGGAGTGATGAACAAGATCATGGATTCCATTCTGCGCAAGGGGCCGGCCTTTGGGTTGCCCAGCGCGGTCTTCAGTTCATCCGTCAGCGCGATTTCCGGCGCGATTGCCGAGGTCGTCGGCGGTGGCACCCGCACATTGGCGTTGCAGAGTGCGTGCTGTTCCGGCCTCGACGCCATCGGGCACGCGGCCAACAGCATCGCGACGGGCGAGGCTGAAATAGCGATCTGCGGCGGCACCGAAGCGCCGCTGCATTTTCACCCGATGCTCGAATTGAAGCTGGCGGGACTGACGCCGGACAGCGCGGAACTGCCCGAGCGCACGTGCCGGCCGTTTGATCTCTGGCGCACGACCGGCGTGATCAGCGAGGGTGCCTGTATTTTTATCCTCGAACCGGAGGAGAGTCCGCGGCCGGGCTATGCGTTCATCGACGGCTATGCGTATGCGACCGATCCAGTGGGGCAACCGGTGGCAGGTTTGCGCGAAGCGATCCGGCTGGTGCTGGCCAATGCCGGGGTGCGCGGCAGCGAGGTCGAGTGCATCAACGCCTGGGGACCGGGCCACAAAAAGGTGGATCGCGCAGAAGCCAAGGTGTTGGCGGGATTTTTTGGCCGGCGGCTGGCGGAGATTCCCGTGGTCTCGATCAAGGGAGCGATCGGCAACCCGCTGGGCGCGGGCGGTCCGATCCAAGTGGCGGCGGCCGCGTTGGGATTGCGCGACGGCATGATTCCGCCCACCGTAAACTGGCAATACCCCGATCCGGACTGCCCGTTGAATCTTTCCGCCAAGGCGCGTGCCATCACGCACCAGGTCACGCTGGTTAATTCGCACGGGCTTTCCGGGACAAACGCATGCTTGGTTTTGAGCAAATAATTTCCAATCCCTCCCTGCTGGCCGCGCTCGCCGCGGCCGGCATGGGACTGGCGGCGCTATGGTCGAACCCGTCGCGCACGATCAACCGGATCTTTTTTGCGGGCTCGCTGCATGTGGCGTTGTGGCTGACTTGCCACGAACTGGCGGTGCGTAGCGGGTTCTACGGCCAGTTCTGGTTGCGCGCGGCTTCGGCGGTCGGGGCGTATATCCCGCTCTATCTCTGGTTCGTGAAGGAGGCGATTGTGCACGAGAGCGAACCGCTGGCGGCGTTGGTGCGGCGCAGTGTGAGGTGGGTGGTGATTTGCACCGTGCTGGCGGCACTGACCCAGACGGAATGGTTTGTCGCGACCGAATCGAGCCGGGAAGCGCCCAATTTCAGGTGGGGCTACTATGTTTATATTGGCAGCCTGCTGAGCAGCTATGGCTGGCTTTGCTACAGCAGCCTCCGGCAGATGCGAATCCTGCGGGGAGTGAGCCGGATGGAGATGCAGATCGTCCTGCTGGGCGGCAGCGGGGCCGCGGGTGCGGTCATGCTGCTCATGGCGCTCCGGGCCATCCTGCATATACCGATCCTGGTCCGGGTGCATCCGCTGGTCGTGCTCGCGTTCTACATCGCGATGGTCATCGCCATCACCACGCACCGCATCTTTGACGCCCGGCAGATCCTGCTGGTGCTGCTGCAAAAACTCATCCTTGTGGCCCTCGTCGTGGGGGCGGCGGTGGTGGTGAATGAGTTGCTGGTGCAGATGCAAGTGCCGGGGCTTTTTGCCCTGTTCGTGACCACGGCGGTGGCGCTTTGGTTTGCCGCGCTCCTGACCAAGTGGCTGGACCGGCTTTTCCATTTTTATCCCGAGGCGGTCATGGCGCGCCAAGCCGCCTTTTCCGTGGCGCAGCGGGAAAGTCCGGCCGATAAACTGGAAAAAGAATTCCTGACCGTGCTAAAAGGCTGGGGGCAGAGCGACCATGCCTTGATCCTGTATGGCACCAAGGAGGAACTGCAGGGCGGCGGTTTCAAGTTGCCGGGCGACGGCACCGTGGTCAGGGCCATGCGGCAGTTACGCTGGGCCACGCCGGAACGACTCACGCGCGAACGCTCGACGCCCGAGCGCGCCGTGTTGCAGGAATTTCTCAAAGAGCGCGCGCTGGGCGTGCTGGTGATCGGCGAGGGACCGTCGCTGACGGCGTTCGTCGGCGTGGGAGTCGCGGCCTCGCGGCAACCGACCACCTATCCGCAGGTCGCGCAGCTCATGGAGCTGGCGGCCATCATCGTGAGCGCCTTGGAGCGCGCCCACTTTTCCGTGAAAGCGCAACGGGCGGAGCAGTTGGCGACGGTCGGTTTGCTGGGGGCGAGCTTGGCCCATGAAATCCGCAACCCGCTCGTCACGATCAAGACCTTCGTGCAATTGTTGCCGCGGCACCACGGCGACCCGGTCTTCCGGGAGAAATTCTTCCGTTTGATCGGCGAAGAGGTCTCGCGCATCGACCGGCTGACAGAGCAACTGCTGGATCTGGCCGCGCCGCGCGCCTATTCCGCGCAGTTGCTGGAGCTGCATCCCGTGCTGCGCACGAGTCTCGAATTGGTGGCGGCGAAAGCCGACGACAAACGCATCAGCATCCTCACAGATTTTCAGGCCAGGCCGGATCAGGTTTATACGGATGCCAGCGCGGCAAAGCAGGTGTTGTTGAATCTGTGTTTTAATGCGCTCCAGGCGGTGGAAGCCCACGAAGGCGAACGTTGGATCAAAGTGGCGACGCGGACCCACAACCGCACGGTGGAGGTCGTGGTGGAAGACAGTGGGCCGGGCATCGCGCCCGAGATGCTGCCCCGGCTTTTCCTGCCTTTCCATTCCACGAAGTCCACGGGATTTGGACTTGGATTGGCGATCTGCAGCGATATTCTGACAGGGCTCAAAGCGACCATCACAGTTGACCCGCCGGTGGCTGGTCGCGGAGCCACCTTCCGCATAAACTTCCCATGCCAAGCCTCATAATCCTCGCGACCGCTGATGATGAATTGGCTGCGGCTTGGGAGCGCCAGTTACCGGCAGGGCGACCCGTGGTGCGGTTGGCGCCACAGACCTTTCCGGGTGGCACGCAACCGGGTTTTTCCGCCGTGGTCGTGCTGGATGCGGCGGCGGAGGATCTGCTGCCGACTTCACTCGCGAAATGTCCCACGATCTATGTAGGCGAACCCCGCAGCCTGCCGTATGAACAGGCCAAGCTCGCCAGTCGCGCGCGCGCCTACCTTGCCTACGAGGAAAGCGCGACACGCCTGAAGGAGATTTTCCCGCTGGTGGAGGAGCTCGCCGAAAAACAATCGATGGTGGAACTGCTGCTCGAAAAAAATCGCCGGGCGGAAGCCATGCGACCGGTGAGCCGGCCGCTGACCGGCAGCGATGCCGCGGAGCTGTGGGATTTTCTTGAAGGGGCGGTGGAGAATCTCGATACGCGCGACCGGTTGATCGCGGAATTCCGCCGGGCTTCGCGGCATCTGCTGCGGGCGTCGCATGCGGTCTTTTTCCTGCGCGAGACCGATGGGTTTCGCGCCGACCGGGGCACCTCGTATTTTCCGGCGGATGATGCGCTGGTGGGTTTGCTGGAGCGGCATCCGGCGGTCATCGACGGTTCGAATTGGGACAGTCCGGCCGATCCCGTGGCGGAGCTGGCCGTGCGCAACCGCCTCGCCCTGTGGGGCGCGCGGCTGTTGGTGCCCATCCACGACAACGGCCGCTTGCTTGGGCTGATTGCGCTCGGGGTGCGCGACGACGGGCAGGCTTACGATGAGCTGGATCGCACGCGGGCGGTGTTTTTTGCCCGGCTGCTCCGACATTTTCTGGGCAAGGCCGCGCAACTGAGCCGGCTGCAAGTGCTTTCCGAGCAGACCAACCTCGGCGCCAAATACCTGCCGAGCACGCTGGTGCTTGAGGCGGGGGACAATGTGCCGCGGCAGGTGCCGCTGGTGGTGCGTGACCTGATTGGACAAGCGCGACGGCTGCGGGAAGTCTGTCGGGTGGTGCCGACGGCGGAGCAACCGTTTCGGGCCAGTGCAGGCCTGATTGCGGAGACGGGCGGGGTGTGGGCGTTTTGGGAGGAAGCGAGCGCGGAGGTGCACGACGCGACCGACCGGCAGCGGGCGGAGCGCCGTGGTCTATTCCGCGAGCTCGGGCTGACCCTCAGCCACGAATTGGGCAATGCCCTCGTATCGCTGGCGACCTACCGGCAGGCGCCGGACGGCCAGGTGACCCCCGCGTTGTTGGCCACGCTCAAGGGGGATATCCTCAAACTGGAGGCTTTAAACAAACGGGTGGGCCTGCTGCAGACCCTCGATGAAGTGGAGCCGGGCCCGGTGGATTTGCGCGAGTTAGCGAAAAAAATCGGCGCGGAGAACAAACTGGAGGTAGAGGTCGGGCCGGATGCCGTGCGCCTGCGTATTGCCGAGTCCTTGCTGAGTTTCGCGCTGAGCTCATTGATCGAGACCGTAGCGGAAAATCGCTTCGAACAAGAGACACGCGAGCTCACCCTGCAACTGCGGTCCACCGGCGAGGGCGATGAACTTACCGCGCTCTTTTCACTGACCGGCCGGAACTTGGAGCTCGAAGGGATCCTGCCCGAACCGGCAGTGGGCGATGTGCCCAACCAAGGGCGGCTCTCGGTGTTGCTGGCGAAGGAAATCATCCGTCTGCACCACGGTGAAATCCATTCCGGTCCCGGCATGAATGGCACTGAAATTCTCATTTCCGTTCGGCGATGGTAAAGCCTGAGAAAGAAACTTTGCTCGAAGCATTTGCCGGGTGGATTCAAGCAGAACCAAGGGTGAAAGCCGCCGTGCTCTTCGGGTCGCAAGTCCGCAAGGCTGGAGTGGCGGCTGCCGCCGATGCTTGGTCAGACATCGACCTTCATCTCATCACCAGCGCACCGGAGAAAATGGAAAAAATTGATTGGGCGCAGGTGCTGCCCGGGTTGCACTTTTGCCATCAAGCGGTGCGACCGGCGACTGGCGGGGTGCGCAAAGTCACGGTATTCTTTGCCGAAGGCGAAGCGGATCTGGTGCTGGTGCCGGCCTTAAGTTTCAGGCTGGCAGGGTGGGCCATGGTCGTTGGCTTAGAGGCGCGCCTGACTTTTTTACGCACGGCGCTCGACAGTCTCGCCACGATCTTGAGCGGTGGCTATCGCTGCCTGAAAGGTGAAAGGCAATGGGGTTGGATTTATGCCCGGGTGTTGCGGCAAAGGCCGGGCTTCCGGATCGATGATGCAGGAGTCCGCCAGCTTGCCGATGTGTTCCTCTGCGATCTGGTTTGGGTCCTGCAAAAATTGGAGCGCGGTGAGCTGGTCGCGGCCCAACGTATTTTGCACCGGGCCCTTCTGGAAACGAATGTCCTTTTGGTCCACGAAGTGCGCACGCGGCATGCTCTGCCGACTTTCCAGCAAGCCCGGCGCGTAGAGCAGCTGGTGACCCCCGCAGAATTAGCCGCGCTCCAGGTCAACACTCAGCTGAACGCGGCGGAGTTGCGGGCTGCGGCTTGGGAACTGTTTGCCGGCTGCAAAATGCTCATCGGCCAGTTGGTGCCGGACTGGACCGTGCCGCCGGGAATGCAGGCGCTGCTTGAGCGCTACAAGCCGTAGCAGGACCTGCGCGCCGCTCAGACTTGGGCGGTAAACAGCTCCGAGATCACATCCTCCAGCGGGACCTCCTCGATCGAGATGTCGGCGACGGGGCCGGTGGTGAGGATTTCCTGCGAGACGGCGACGACCTTTTCGCCGGGCACACGGACGGTGAATTTCCCGTCGTCAGCGCGCTTGGTTTCACCGTGGGCGGACTGCCAGGTCTCGGGAAAAGCCGCGCCGGGGCCGGGCAGAAAAGTGATGATTTTTTTCTTCGCTCCGCCGGCATTTTCCAAGTGTCGGAGCGCGCCGTCATAGATTTTAGCGCCCTGGTGAATGACGATGACGCGTTCGCAGAGTTCCTTGATATCGGCCATGTAGTGGCTGGTGAGCAGGATGGTGACGCGGTGCTTGCGGTTATATTCCCGCAGGAACTGGCGCACGGCTTTCTGGGAAACGACGTCGAGGCCGATGGTGGGCTCATCGAGAAAGAGCACCCGCGGCCGGTGGAGCAGGGCGGCGATGAGTTCCATCTTCATGCGTTCGCCGAGCGAGAGTTCGCGGACCATGACATTGAGTTTGTCGCGCACGGCGAGCAGATCGACGAGTTCGTCCAAAGATTGCTGCCATGACGCGGCCGGCAGACCGTAAATGGCCCGGAGGAGGTTGAACGACTCTTGCGCAGGCAGGTCCCACCAGAGCTGGTTTTTCTGGCCAAGCACCAAGGCGAAGATGCGGCGATAGGCGTTTTCGCGCTTGGTCGGGTCGAAGCCGGCGACGCGGGCGGTGCCGCTGGTCGGGTAGATGAGACCGGAAAGCATCTTGAGCGTAGTGGTTTTACCGGCGCCGTTGGGCCCGAGAAAACCGACAAACTCGCCTTCCTTGATGATGAAGGAAATGTCCTTGGCGGCGGCGGTTTCCTCGAAGTCACGTTTGAAGAGCCCCTTCACCCCTCCCCAAAAACCCGGGTGCTTTTTATAGGTGCGGAAGACCCGGGTGAGGTTTTGGACTTCGATCATCGAAGGGCGAAGAAAGCACAAAGCACGGTTTAGGCAAAGGATAGTTGACGGTGCCGAATGAGACTCGCCGCGCCATCGGCAGTGGGTAGATACAGGTGATGCAAATATTACGGTGGATCGCGGGATGGCTGGTCTTGACGGTTTCCGGTCATGCCGTGGTATTTAATCTGGTGGCCCCGCCCGCTCCGGTAGCGGTCGGGGCTGAGGTGCGGTTAAATCTGTTGATCCTGAATCCCGCCGGGCAGGAAGTCGCACTGGATGTGCCGGCGAGGGTGGAAGGACGATTGTCGAACGACAGTCGCAACTGGAGCGTGGTCTTGAAGGCTGAGGCGCTGGACGGCCCGGTCATAGTAGCGGCCGGTGGTTTTGCGGTGCGTGAGTTTCTGGTGCAACTACCGGTGGAGGCGCGCGGGCGTTTGGTCCTGACCATCGAAACTCCGACCGCCGCGCGCGTGGCCATCGAAGCGCAAGTGCAGCTGGCGAAACAGGCGCCAGCGCGAACCCCATTGAGCAATTTTACCCCGCCCCGGACAGTCGAGGCGGCCGTCAAGCGCACGTTTGCGGGGCGGCTAAGTCCGCACGAGCCGATTTACTTTATCTATGGAAGCGAACAACAGGCGGCGAAGTTCCAGTTTAGTTTCAAATACCGGCTGTTGGGTGAAGGCGGCACCGCCGGGCGCGTGCTGCCCGCATTGCGCAGTCTGTATTTTGGGTTCACGCAGCGTTCGCTGTGGGACGTCGAGTCGAACTCAAGTCCGTTTTACGATACGAGCTACATGCCGGAACTCGTGTTTGAATCGCAGTCGGTGATCGATTCGGAGCAGAGCGGGGGCTTCAAGTGGCTGGGTTACCAAGCCGGATTGAAGCATGAATCAAATGGGCGCGAGGGTTTGGCTTCCCGCAGCATCAACACGGTTTATTTTCGTCCTGGCGTAGCCTTTGGCCGGTTCGATGATTGGAGCGTAATCCTGGCTCCGCGGGTCTGGGCCTATGTATCGGATCTAACCAATAATCCGGATATCCGGGATTATCGGGGCAATTTTGAATTACTGGCCGTGCTTGGAAAAAATGAAGGGCTGTCGCTGTCGCTGACAGGACGGATGGGGCGGGATGTGCACAAAGGCAGTTTCCAGGCGGATCTGTCGATCCCGGTGAAGTTCGATCACGTCTTTGAGTTCGCGACCTATTTTCTCGTCCAGTATTGGGACGGTTACGGTGAGAGCCTGCTTGATTACAACCGGCGCTCATCCACGTTGCGGGCCGGAGTTTCCTTTGTGCGTTGAAGCTGCGATCCTCCGCCCGGGCCGTTTCAGCCGTGGCCGAGTTTGCGGTAGTCGAGCACGGAGTGGCTGATCAATCCTTGGCCGAGGCACTTGATGTCGGTGAGCGGGTCGGCGGGGGAGACATCCTGCACATTGCCCCAGAGCAGGCGGTGGGAGCCGTCATCGGCCGCCGGGCTGAAAAGTCCCGGCACGTGCACGCGGGCGGGGACGGTGCGTTGGATCGCAGTATCGGCCCGGCAGGGGTAGGGACAGTTGACGTTGTGGACCGTGAAGCTGTTGGCGGGGGTCGCCGCAAACAATCCGGGAACCAAGCGGGCGGCGTGGGCCGCGGACGATTTTAATGTGGCGAGCAGCTCACCGGCGGGCGTGCCGCCGCGTTCCTTCAAGTGATCGTAAACAGCTTCGGAGACATCCTGTGAAACCGCCATGGCGGGCAGGCCGTGCAGCGCGCCCTCCCACGCGCCGGCGACTGTGCCGCTCGCCAGGATGAAGCCGAGGGAGCAGTTGAAGCCGACGTTGATGCCGCTGACGACGCCGTCAACTTTGGTGCCCAGCAGGTGGGCGAGGGCGATGTTGACGCAGTCGGAGGGCGTGCCGTCCACCATCCAAGTGGGACAGCCGAAACCGCGGTTGACGGCGCCGGACTTGACGGGGCGGTTGCGGGTCTTGGAGGCGCCGGTCCAGCTCTGCTCCACCACGGGTGCGACGACATAGGTTTCGTGGCCGGCGGCCTGCAGCGCAAAAATGAGCTCGTGGAGAAAGAGGGAGCCGATGCCGTCGTCGTTGGTGACCAGAAGCTTCATGAAGAAAGCTGAAAGCAATAAGCGGAAAGCGATAAGCTCAAAATGCGAATGCCGAGTGAAGGGAGTCGGGCGACCGTGCGGGCACAAAAAAGCCGCGACCGAAGTCGCGGCTTTGAGAGGAGGGAGGGAGGCGCGTTGGGGGCAACGCGCGCCACCTTACTCGGCAGCGGGAGCGGCCGGGGCGGTTTCGCCGCCCTGTGGCTTCTGGGCCTCGAGGTCCTTCATCGCGGCCTTGCGGCTGAGACGGACCTTGCCGGAGCGCTCGTCGATGCCGATGCACTTCACCGTGATGGAGTCGCCTTCCTTGACGACGTCCTCGGTGCGACGCACGCGGAAATCCGCGAGTTCGCTGATGTGGCAGAGACCTTCCTTGCCGGGGGTGCATTCGACGAAGCAGCCGAAGTCCTTCACGCCGGTCACGCGACCGGTGTAGATCTTGCCCATCTCAATGGGTTCGCCGCCGCCTTCGCCGCCACCGGAACCGCCGCCGCAGAGGCCGTCGATTTCCTTGATGGCGCGGGCCATGGCCTCGCCGTTGTTCGAATAGATGAAGATCTTGCCGGAATCATCGTCGGCGATGTCGATCTGCGCGCCGGTGGTCTCGGTGATACGACGGATGGTCTTGCCACCGGGTCCGATGAGGAGGCCGATTTTTTCCGGGTTGATCTGGATGGTCTGGATGCGCGGCGCGAACTGGCTGAGGTCGGCGCGGGGCGCGGGCAGCGAGCCCAGCATGACCTTGAGGATCTCGATGCGGGCGTCGCGGGCTTGGAAGATCGCGGTCTTGGCGATCTCGAACGGGAGGCCGTTGATCTTGAGGTCGAGCTGGAAGCCCGTGATGCCCTTGGTGGTGCCGGCGACCTTGAAGTCCATGTCGCCGAAGTGATCTTCCTCGCCGAGGATGTCGGTGATGGTGGTCCACTTGGTGATGGCACCGTTGGCGTCCATTTCAGTCATCAGACCGCAGGAGATACCGGCGACGGGAGCCGTGATCGGCACGCCGGCGTCCATGAGCGCCAGACAGCCGCCGCAGATCGAAGCCATCGAGGTCGAGCCGTTGGAGGCCATGATCTCGGAGACGACGCGGATGGAGTAAGGGAACACATCCTCCGGGGGCAGAATCGGAACGAGGGAGCGTTCCGCGAGTGCACCGTGGCCGATTTCGCGGCGACCGGGACCGATGAAGCGGCCGGCCTCGCCGACGGAGAACGGCGGGAAGTTGTAGTGGAGGATGAAGCTCTTCGACGTGGCACCGCCGGTGAGGCCGTCCATGTCCTGGGCTTCCTTCGTCGGCCCGAGGGTGACGATGGCGATGTTCTGGGTGTCACCGCGCTGGAACATGGCGGAACCATGGACGCGGGGGAGCACGCCGACCTGGGCCTGCAAGGGCCGGAGCGATTTGGCGTCGCGGTGGTCCGAGCGGGTGCCCTTGGCGAGCACGGTGGCGCGGTAGGCCTTGTATTGGAGGTCTTCGAAGACGACGCTCAGGTCCACATCGGTGAACTTGCCTTCGCCGAGTTCGGCGAGGAGAGCGGCCTTGGCCTCTTCCTTGAGAGCTTTGACGTTCGCGGAGCGGACGTTCTTTTCGAAGCCGAAGATGGCGGCGGAGACGCGCTCAGCGGGGACAACGCGCTCGATGATGGCGCGGGCCTCGGGCGTGGCGCCGACGAGCTTGAACGTAGCCTTCGGTTTGCCGGCGAGCTGCTGGAGCTCCTTGATCGCGGCGATGACGGGCTGGATGGCCTGGTGGCCGAACGCGAGTGCCTCGACGAATTTCGCTTCCGCGATCTGGTCGGCGGAACCCTCGATCATCAGCATGTCCTTCTGGTTGCCGACGTAGATGAGGTCGAGCGACGAGGAATACATCTGCTCGATGGTGGGGTTGGCGACGAACTGGTCGTTGATCAACGCGACGCGGACGCAGCCGATCGGCCCGTTCCACGGAATATCGGAGATGGCGAGGGCGGCGCTGGCACCGTTGACCATCGCAATGTCGGAATCGTTGATGAGGTCGGCCGAGAAGAGCTGGCCGATGATCTGCACTTCATTGAGGAAACCCTCGGGGAAGAGCGGGCGGCAGGGACGGTCGCAGAGACGGGAGATGAGGATCTCGCGCTCGGAAGGACGGCCCTCGCGCTTGAAGTAACCACCGGGGAAGCGGCCGGCGGCGGCGTATTTGTCGCGGTAGTCAACGGTCAGCGGGAAAAAGTCCTGCCCGGGGCGCATGGTCTGCGCGGCGCAGGCGGTGACGAAGACGTTGGTCTCGCCGACGTTGACGTTGACGGCGCCGCCAGCGAGCTGGGCGATGGAGCCGGAGGAGAAGGTCATGCCCAAGCCGGGCACGGTGACGGAATATTTCTGTTTCATTTTCTGTTTGCGGATAGGGTGTCTCGGATAAGGCGAGGGCGGTCAGCGACACGGGACTGAACGGACTCGGGGCCTCCTAGGTTGGAGGCAGCGAAAGCCGGATGGCTTTCGCGGAAGGTTTTTCACGAAACCCACTTGGTCTCCTCGTGCAGGACACGAGAGATTTCCGTTTGGCGCCCCTTGCAGGGGTGGTTTGCCAAGGGCGGCAAACGGAAATGTCCCGGTCGATGCGGCGAGTGATGGAAAAACAACGGGCGACCCGCGGATCGGGTCGCCCGTGTGACAAAGTTGGTTAGCGGCGGAGGCTGAGCTTTTGCAGCATCTCGGAATACTTCGGAAGATCGTGCTTCTTCAGGTAATCGAGGAGCTTGCGGCGGCGGGAAGCCATCTGGAGCAGGCCGCGGCGCGAGTGGAAATCCTTGCGATGCGTGCGCAGGTGCTCGGTCAGGTGATTGATCCGGGCGGTGAGCAACGCGATCTGGACTTCGGACGAGCCGGTATCCTTTTCGTGGGTTTTGTATTCTGCGATGATTGCGGGTTTAACGACGGTAGTAGACATGGTTTAGTGGTTGAGTTGCACGACTGTAGGGGACCTTTGCAGGCCCCGTGCCACCCGCTCCGTCGCGACCGAAATCGCGGCTGAGCCGGCGTCACCGTTCCAATCCGGCGGAGTGCCGGACCAGTCATGGTGGATGTCCGCAACCGGCGGACATCCACTGACGCAAGTGGTTAGATTCCCGAACGGTGCAGGCTGGCGCAAGCGAAAATTTGGCAAGTTCCGGCGGTTTCACGCCCGGTGGAAAGCACCTCAACCGGCACGGATGTTTAGGTTGCGAACTTCCTTGCAGCCAGGGAGTTGCTTTATTTTCTCCACGATGGCATCGCGATGCATAAAGATCTCGTTGCGCACCACGGCATGCGAGGCGAGGACGGTGAGGCGGCCGCGCTCGATGGCGACCGGGTGTGAATAGGAGGCGTTGGCGGCGCCAACGAGTGCGACCCAATGCTCGCGAATGGTGTGCTCGGGCGCATCACGGCCGATGTGATGCTTTTGCATCAGCGCCTCGACGAGGTCTGCCAGCGGCTTGGTGGCGCGCTTGATCTGGCGGCGCGGTTCATCCAGCGGCACGCGGCGCAGGTCGCCGATCAATTCCTCGGCGAGTTTGCTGAAATGGTGGGGCGTATTTTTTTCAGACATGGGTAACCGCTAATCTTCGCTAATTGGCGCTAATGATTTCTGATTAGCGAGGATGAGCGTCAATTAGCGGTTCCTTTCGGTTTTCTTCCTCGTAAAGCCGGCTGTAGCGCACGAAGGCACCGAAGGCGGTGGCCCAGGCGATGTAGAAACCGGGGAAACCATCGAGGCAGCCCAGCTTCAAGAAATAGGCGCGGAAGAAGCGCCAGAACGGACGGAAGAGAGCGGCGGCGACGGAAAAATGCGTGCCGCGGGCTTGGTGCTGGCGGACAAAAAGATCGGCGAAGGGGTTTATCTTGGCCACGTGGCTCGCGAGCGTCGGAAAGGAATAGTGATGCAGATCGCCACGCAGCGTCGCCACGGGGCCGTCGCAGGCCATTTTTTCATGCACGAATTCATCGCCGCCCCAACGCGCCTTGGTCCGCTGGATGAGGCGCAGCGATAGGTCGGGATACCAGTCGCCGTGTGTGATCCAGCGGTCAATAAACCAGACTTTGCGCGGAAAACGCGCCCCGGCAAAAGTGGCGTAGTCGGGCCGGGCGAAGAACGCCGCGAGGTCGGCCCGCAGCGCGGGAGAAACTTCCTCGTCGGCATCGAGACACAGCGCCCACGGTTGGCTGGCGCGGTCCAGCGCGAGATTCTTGGTGTCGCGAAAACCGCGCCATTCCGTCTGGGAAACGATCGC
>JAGNQV010000037.1 GCA_017988885.1 Opitutaceae bacterium
GGTTGGGTTCGCTCCGACAACGGTCAGACCGATGCCGGTATCACCACCCTGTTCGACCAACCCGGTCTGCTTGATGGTGCCTACGGCAATCTGCCCAACGATAAGCGCCACAAGATCAAGATGTTTGGTGCCTATGCCCTCTCCAGTGAGCTGCAGATCGGTGCCAACCTGCTCATCCAGTCGGGCCGTCCGATCAACGCCTTTGGCGTGCATCCGACGGATGTCTTCGCGCAGGCCTACGGTGCGGAGGCGTTCTATCAAAACGGCGTTCTTGTGCCGCGCGGTTCGGTCGGCACTACGCCTTGGACCTACACCATGGATCTATCCCTGACCTACAAGCCGAAATGGGGCCGGGATAAGCTGAAGTTCGGTTTGGATATCTTCAACCTCACCAACGAGCATAATGAGACGGAAGTGGACGAAATTGCGGAACTCAGTGACGGTTCACCCCGTTCACAGTATCTTTCGCCGTCGTCCTTCCAGACGCCTCGTTACGTTCGCATCAGTGCTGGATTTGACTTCTAAGCACGGCTGAGCGGATTCAACTATCGCAAAGGCGACCGGGTTTTCCCGGTCGCCTTTTTCTTTTAGGAGGCCGGACACAGCCAATTGAACTCATGGATGAAGGCGGTGCCCAAATTTGGCAGTCCCTGCTCTCCGGCCGGTGCCCCCAATTTTTGCCAACGGCGGGTTGGTTTTTCCAATGAAAGGCGCGTGACGCCATTGGTCAGACAAACTTGGCCGAAGCTTACGGAGCCCGCCCCCCGCAATACCATGCGCAAACGGGGAGGGGTTTTCGTGGTGTCCGACCATTCAACCGGGACTGAGTGCTGGTGGATGAGCCGGCTACGCCGCGCAGCTCCTGCGGCTTGAAACTCAATCGTGTGGCAAGACTTGAGAGGCAACCACTTGCTCTGCTGCCATTGTTGAATGGCGACTAATTGCACTGCCGGTGCTTGATTCCAGATATCGTAGAACAGTTGCCAGCGGCCGCACACGGGACTTGCCTGCCAAGCGTTGGACAATTGTTGCGCGCAACTGAGCAGCCATTTTTGCCAAGTGATAAGTTGAAGGCGATCTGAGCGAAAAAGAGGGACATAAGGCGTTGAAGGTTGCGCGGCACGGGTCCGCCGCCACATGCGGTGCGCGGCATTAAGCCCCTTTTTCAGGCCGACACGAAAGGCTTGGGCTCCATGTTGTGCCACCGCGAGTTTCCGCCGCGCTTGGGATTGCTGGCGGCGCGCAATGAGCCGCCGCAATTCGAACACCGTTGCGCGCGCTTTTCGGACAAAGACATCGCGTTGGGCAAGGTAATGCCGGAATTCTGCTGAAGCGGCAAAAGACTCGGGCCATTTTTGCCGCCGCGACTGGGTTATCAGGCGCTGAAAATATCGTCGTTCACGAATATAATCTGCCAGCTTCGAGCTGCCCGCAGCGAGATCCCAGCGCTTGTTGATTTCCCAGCGCGTGTAGCCCGTGAAGGCATAGCGGTCAGCCTGCAGGCAGGCTTGGGCGATGGTGATGGCCGTGCGTGGTTTCAGCCGTGGGAAAACCCGTGCGAGGCCGCGGGTGAGCATGGCGCACGAATCGGGCTGCTCCGGGGGCAGCCATAATGAGGCCGCGGCCGCATCGACGACGGTTGTCGTCTCGAGGGCGAGGCGGCTGGATTCCCACGATGTAACCAGAAACCCCTGGGCCTTTACCTTTTGGCAGCGGTTCCACCACGAACGCAGATTGCCCAAGCGGTCGGTAAAGACGGGCAGAGGTTCGTAGCGAAAGGCTCCGTTCATCGGACAGCCCCAGTATTCGATGCCCTGCTGTTGCAGGGGGGCGGCCAGATCGCGTGCGACGTAGTTGAATTGCTCCACTTTGGGGAGGCGTTTGAACGGATAATAATACCAATCGTAGGCGATCAGGTTGCGCGGAAGCAGCGGGATGGCCTCGGGCAGAAAATACAGCATGTCGGCCCACATGCCCGTGCGCAGGCCCATTGATTGATTGAGGGCGTGCAGCCGTTGCACATAGCCGGCAAAATGTGCGGGCAAGCCGATTTGGGCGATTTCTGCGCGGCTGAGCGGATGTTGCCCAAGGTGAAACGATTCGTCGAGGCCCACGTGAACCTTGCCGGTGGTGCAAAAGGGCGCCATGTCACGCAATAATTTTTCGGCGATCTCAAGGGTGCGTGGATGCAGGGGGCAAATCTGGCCTGCCGGCAGGGGTTGACCGTTGGGCGCACGGAGTTCGTTCAGGTCGCGCAGCGCCGGAACTTTGATGAGATATTGAGTGTGCCCAAGCAGGTTGACGATGGGCACTACGCCGATTCCAACGCGCGTGGCGGCGGTGACGAGTCGCTCCATTTGCCGATAGGTGTAGGCGTCTCGTCGGGCGACGCCGGGCAAGCTGGGATACTCCACCGCGTCCTCAAGGTGGAGATAAAGTTCCTGGTAACCCCAGTCCGCATAGCGGGGCAGTTGTTCCAATAGCCAGTCATGGCGTTCGACTTGGCGCGCCAAGTCCCACTGAAACGCGCGAACGGGCGAATGCTGAGCAGGCATGGGAAAAGTTATCTCCGTCTTGAGTCACAGGTAAAGCCCGCGGTAGCTTGTTCTCGTGCAAGCTATCATCCGCCAATTATACATCTCGCCGGGGCATAATTTCTTTGGCCGGCACGGCCAGCCCGCCGACGTAAACCCGACGCAGGCGGTCGATCAGATAATGTGCCGGGCGGGGCGCGGTCTGGAGGGCGACCGGTTTCTTGACTACAAGGCAGACTACAAAGGGCAGGCGACGTTCTTTGATTGGTCGATCTATGAACGGATTAAAATGGCGTTGGCCGTGCCCGCGTTGTCGCCCGGCGCGTTTCGCCGTAATGTCCTCATCGAGGGCCTTGACCTCAATGGGCTGATCGGTCGCCGGTTTCGCTTGGGTGGGGTGATCTTTGAAGGCACCGGCGAAGCGAAGCCGTGCTATTGGATGAACCAAGCAGTGGCACCGGGCGCGGAGGCTTGGCTGCTGGGCAACGGTGGCTTGCGGACTAAAATTCTAGCCGATGGGCCGCTGGAAATCGGCGCGGTCGAATGTGCGCTGGTGGAATCAGCGCTCAGCCCCGCTGCTTCACAATAAGCTCTTCCAGCTTGCGGATGTCGGCCGCGAACACGCGGATGCCCTCGGCGGTTTTCTCCGTGGCCATGGCGTCTTCATTGAGGGCGAAGCGGAAGGACTTCTCATCAAACCCCGTCTGCGGCACCTCCGCCAAGCGGGCCTTGTGCGGATCTAGTTTGCGGGTGAGCGGATCGGTGCACGCTTTGAGCTCCTTGAGCAACTGCGGGCTGATGGTGAGCAAATCGCAACCGGCGAGCTCGGTGATTTCGCCTATATTGCGGAAGGACGCGCCCATGATCTCGGTCGCGTGGCCGAATTTTTTATAATAATTATAGATTTCCGTGACCGATAGAACACCCGGGTCCTCGGCGGGCGCGTAATCCTTGCCCGTGTTTTTTTTATACCAATCAAGAATGCGGCCGACGAAGGGAGAAATTAGCTGCACCTTGGCCTCGGCGCAGGCCACCGCTTGGGCGAAGGAGAACAGCAGCGTCATGTTGCAATTGATCCGCTCCTTTTGCAGCAGTTCGGCGGCCCGGATGCCTTCCCAAGTGGAGGCCAGCTTGATGAGGATGCGTTCACGGGGAATACCGGCCTTTTCGTAGAGGGCGATGATCTCCCGCGCTTTTGCAATCGAGCCGTCGCGATCAAAGGATAGCCGCGCGTCCACCTCGGTGGAAACGCGTCCGGGCACAATTTTCAGAATCTCGCAGCCGAACAGGACGAGCAGCCGGTCAATCACGTGCTCCGTGCTGGCACCGTGGCCGGCATCATGCACGGCCTGCTCCAGCAAGCGACGGTTGGCGGGGATCGTCGTGGCCTTGAGGATCAGGCTGGGATTGGTGGTGGCGTCCTGCGGCGCGAATTCCTTCATGCTCTCAAAATCGCCGGTGTCCGCGACGACTTTGGTGAATTGCTTGAGCTGATCGAGTTGGTTGGCGGCCATGGTAATCTTAAGTTAAACTGGATGGGTTGTTCTGCAAATATTTTTGCACCCAGACGATGCCATCAGTCTCGTCGTGGAACGCGCCGTCGAGTTGGGCCTCGAAAGCGGCATCGAGCACAGTCTTGAAGCCGGGGCTGGGTGGGAGGCCAAGGGCCATGAGATGACGACCGAACATCACTGGCCGCGGCGCGGAATTTTGTAACGCCAGTGCCTGGGCCTTGGCCGCGAGTTCGTTGATTCGGGCGTGCGTATCGGGTGAGCGAAGCGGGGGGCGGCCGTTGCTGTCTGCGCGCATGACCGCGGCCAACTCGTCGATTGTGGCTGGGGCGAGGCGGCGGGCGAGGCGGCGCACGCTGGTGTCGGTGAATTCTGCCTGTCCGTGGTGATGGGCGAGATGATTGATGACGAGGGCGCGAACCGGGGCGTCGAATTCCAGCGGGGCGCCAATGCGCCGGAGGAAAGCATCGGCCAGTGGACCCCCGGCGGCTTCATGCCCGGGACTAATCCAGCGCAAACGACCGCGTTTCTCCGCGTGCCGGGTTGTGCT
The DNA here is from genome assembly GCA_017988885.1 of Opitutaceae bacterium. Taxonomy (GTDB): domain Bacteria; phylum Verrucomicrobiota; class Verrucomicrobiia; order Opitutales; family Opitutaceae; genus UBA2377. Next base: position 4,596 of record JAGNQV010000037.1, read on the forward strand.
GGGTTTGCCGAAGTCATGGGCGAGCACGGCAAACATCAACGTGCAGCGCCGCTGACGGCCGGCGTTCTGCCATGCGGGTAAGGCGACCAAGGCATCGAGGCAGTATTGGGTGTGAGCTAAAACGTCGCCTTCGGGATGCCACTCCGGCTCCTGCGCACAACCGCGGAGGGCGGCGATTTCAGGGAAATGCTGTAACCAGCCTGTTTCCTCAAGGACGGCGAGACCGCGGGAAGGGTAGGCGGCCCGGGTGGCCCATTTTTCCCACTCAGCCCATATCCGCTCAACGGGCAGTTCGAAAAATGTCCCGGTGATACTGCGACAAAGTGCAGCGGTCTCGGGCGCGAGGTGAAGATTGAAACGTGCGGCCAGTTGGAAGGCGCGCAGAACCCGCAACGGATCGTCGGCAAAGGCGGAGCTGGTGTGCCTCAAAATGCGCGCCTGCAAATCGGCCTGGCCCCCGTGCGGATCAATCAAGCTTTGGGTGAAAGGATCGTAGGCGATGGCGTTGAGGGTGAAATCCCGCCGCGCGGCCGCGGCGGCATCGCTCAAGGCTGGGTCAGGGGCGACGGCAAAGCCCCGGTGCCCGGCGCCGGTTTTCGACTCGCGACGCGGCAAGCTGAAATCGTATTCGGTCTGTCCGCGCCGGAGTTTGATGACGCCAAAGCTGCGCCCCACCACATCCGTTGCCCCAAAGGGAGCCAGCGCACGGTGCAACTCCTCGAAAGTGACACCCGCAACTTCGATATCGAAATCGGAGCTTTTTAGTCCCAACAGCCAGTCGCGCACCCCGCCGCCGACCAGCCTTGGCCGGCCGACTTGGCGCACCGCTTCAAGAATCGGGGACAATTCATCCGGCAGTTCCATGGCCAATCACCTTAGCGCGAGGTCTCCCGCTGTAAACCGGCCGCAATCAAACTGCCCCAACCCATCAGCAACGAGAGTCCGCCCAAGGGCGTGATCGGGCCGAGGATTCGCGGGCCGCCCAAGGCCAAACCATAAAGTGATCCGGAAAAGAGCACGAGGCCCAAAGCCCACCAGCGGGCCGCCCAGATGAGCCGGGCATGGGGTGCTTCACCTTGGGATTTAAGCCATAAAGCAGTCAGAAAAAGCGCCAAGGTATGGATAAATTGATAGTGGACGGCGGTTTCCCATATATGGCGGGAATTACGCTCTGTTAGAACATCGTTCAGCCAGTGCGCGCCAAAGGCTCCCAGTGCCACGCAGCAAAACCCGGAAATACCGGCAAAGAGGAGGGGAAAACGATAAGTCATATAAAAAAACCAGAACTGGCCCGCAGTTTGCTAAACCAGTCGGCGTTTGTTCGGTCATTCAGTCCGTTTGAGTTGGGAATGGCAAAGCTCGTCTTTGGCAAATCCAACTTTTCGGAGTGCACTATAAATCAGCTAAACCTAGAAAACTACCATACCATGAAAAAGACAGTGTTCATCATCACCATGCTAATCACGGGCCTAAGCCTACGCGCCGCAGACGCCGCGCCGGCTTCTTCCTACCGTGTTACCCTCGATTTCCCTTATGCGTCCAAGTATGTGTTCCGTGGGGTCGAATTGGCGAAACAGTCGTTGCAGCCCTCTGTCGAGATTGCCGTGGGCAGTTTCACCGGCGGCATCTGGACCAACCAGCCAATCACCGACAATCTGGACAACGAAATCGATTTCTACGGCGGTTTCAGCATTCCGCTGAAAGCCGGCTGGAATCTTGATACCGGTGTCTGCATTTATTATTATCCTGAGCTGAACACGGGTGGTGGAGCCGATTCAACCACTTGGGAGCCTTACGTGGGCATAGTGGGTTCGGCCGGCGGTTTCTCGCCTGGTGTCTACCTTTACTACGATGCAACGCTCAAGGTCGTCACCTATCAAGGGCAGGTCGGATACAGCATTCCGCTCGAGCCGGCTGGTGCATCGTTGGACTTTAGCGCCAATCTGGGACGCGTCGACCCCAAGTCTGGCAGTGGTTACACCTACTACGGGATTGGGGCGAGTGTGCCATTCAAGTTTTCGGAGAAAGGCACGTTCACGCTGGGGGTGAACTACACCCACAATAACATTTCTGGTGCCGACCGGGATGCGATCTTTGGCACCGCTGGCGTGACTATCGGATTCTAACCAAAAACAGAGATTTGTAAGTAATTGACCCGCCTCGTGAACCAGGGCGGGTTTTTTGCCATCAAAACCATTGACACGCCCTCGCGAAACCCTAGCTATTGGCCTCTTTTCCCATGAAAACCTTCCTCGCCAAAAAGGAGACGGTGCAGCCCAAATGGTATCTTATCGATGCCGAGGGGCAAGTGCTCGGCCGTCTCGCCGTGAAAGCCGCCAACATCATCCGCGGCCGCCACAAGGCTACCTATACTCCGCACGTCGATACCGGTGATCATGTGGTCATCATTAATGCGGAGAAGATCGTTCTGACCGGCAAGAAGGAGGAGCAGAATGAATATATGTTTTTCTCCGGCTTCGTCGGTGGTGAGAGCTATCGCAAGCTCTCGCTCATGCGCGAGAAGCACCCAGAATTCATCATCGAGCACGCCGTCAAGGGTATGCTGCCGAAGAACCGCCTCGCGGCCAAGATGCTGACGAAGCTCCGCGTGTTCGCGGGTCCGAAACATTCGCACGAAGCCCAGAATCCCGTCAAAGTCTCCGCCTGATTAGCCCATGAGCACCGCCACCAACGTTTTTCTCGGCACCGGCCGCCGCAAGACCTCCACCGCCCGCATCCGCCTCACCGAAGGCAGCGGCAAGTTGACTGTCAATGGGCGCACCTTTGACAGCTATTTTGCCCACGAAAATTTCTCGAAGCAGGCCTACGCGCCGTTGCTCACCGTTGAACTCAAGGATAAGATTGATGTAGCCGCCAATGTGTCCGGTGGTGGCGTCACCGGTCAGGCCGGGGCAGTGGCCCATGGCATTGCGCGTGCACTCCAGAAGCTCAATCCCGAGCTGCGCACGACTTTGAAAAAGGCCGGTCATCTGACTCGCGATCCTCGGGAGAAAGAGCGTAAGAAGCCCGGGCAACCCGGCGCCCGCAAGCGCTTCCAGTTTTCCAAGCGCTAAGCGCGAGGGAATTCAGCTTTCCAAGCGGACCGAATTCTCGGTCCGCTTTTTTGTGTCCGAATCTTGTGCAGACTGCTTATGAGGAAACCACGTCGACGTCCCTTGGCCGACAAACTTGAAATTTGCGCCCAACGTTTACGCTAACGAGCCGTCTGCTGGGTATTACGGAGCGGGTGTCTGCGCCTTCCCTCAATAAGGCTGGCTGTTGGCCAAGGCTGGAACGGAAGGTTCAGCTCCGATAATCCGCGTTTTCGCTCACGTATTCATGCGTGAGGTCGGCGCCCAGCACGGTTGCGCTGGCGGTGCCGTTACCGAGATCGATCATTATTTCCACGCATTTCTCATGCGGCGGATAATCAATGGCGGCGGTGAAAACGCCCCCCTTGGGCGGCGCGCTGGCATAGAGCTGAGCATCCCGGAGGTGTGCAACGAGGGCTTTTTCCTTGTCTGGATTCAGGCGGAATTGACCGTTTGCGAAGATTTCGATCCCGCCGATGGACGCGCGCAGCTGGGAGATGTCGGTGGCAGGGGCATGCGCGCCGACATGCTTGCCGATGGCCTGCACCAGTCGTCCCACGTTGGGATCATTGCCGGCAACAGCACACTTGAACAGGGGCGCGTTGATCACGGCCTTGCCCAGCGCCCGGGCCAAAACGGAGGTCGCGGCGTTTTTTACGGTCACACGCAACACATGGCGCACCCCTTCGCCGTTGCGCACCACATCTTCGGCAAGGTCACGGCACACGGTGGCAAGGGCGGTTTCAAAGGCGACTAAATCGACGCCGGCCACACTGCCGGAAGACACCAACGCCACGGTATCGGAGGTGCTGGTGTCACTGTCGACCGAGATACAGTTGAAGGATTCCTCGACCACGCGGGTTAGCATGGTGCGCAGCGCGGCACGCGTAATCGCCAAGTCGGTCAGGATATAAACCAGCATCGTCGCCATGTTCGGCTCAATCATACCCGCACCTTTGGCGATGCCTACGATACTGCCGCCGCCGACTGCGGCCCGGCGCACTTTGGGGTAGAGATCTGTGGTCACAATGCCTTCGGCCGCCGGCATGATGGAGGGCCCGGCAAGTGCCGCCACGGCATTAGGGAGGGCCGCCAGCATTGCCTCAACCGGCAGGCTCCAGCCGATCACGCCCGTGGAACTGGGAAAGATCGCTTCCGCATCCAAGCCGAGCAGCGCCCCGGTTTTGGCGCAGATGCGTTCCGTCGCTTCCACGCCGCCAGGTGCGCAGACGTTGGAAATCTTATTGTTCACGATGATCGCGCCCAGCGTCGGTGCGTTCAGACGCGTGCGCCCGACAATCACGGGTGCGCCGGGAAACGCATTACGGGTGAACACGGCGGCGAAATCGGGACTGGGCCGGTCCAAGGCGATGAGCGTGAGCGTCATCTTGGCGGGCATGGGCGCTTCACGCGGGGTGAACTCAAAGCGGGTTGCTCCGACGCGGAAACCGGCGGGCAGTGCGGCCTGACTGGCAAGCCAAGTGCGATGTTCCACGCGGGAAGAGAAGGTGAGGGCGGTGCTCGGCACGGATTGAGAACTGGTGCGGACGCGCGGCGGAGTGAAGCTGAATTTCACGCGCCGGCCTCCAGTCGTTTCGGGTCATACATATTTTTGTGGAAATCCCTGCATGGAATGCATTATCCCTTGCTGACTTCCCTTCATTACCGTGTGCACCTATTTCCGTCTTCCACTTTTTCCTGCGGCCGTGGGCCCCGGGCTTTGATTTCGAATGAATGTTGCTGAAGTTACCGCGAAGGCGAAGGTGCTGCTTGAGGCGCTTCCCTATATCCAGGATTTCCGTGGATCAATTTTCGTCGTTAAATACGGCGGCAGCTTCATGGATGACCCCGATCCCGCGGGCCGCATGCGGGTGGCCAACGACATCGCCTTTCTGGCCGCGGTAGGCATCCATGTAGTGGTGGTGCATGGCGGGGGCAAGGCCATCACCAAGGCCATGGAGGCCTCCGGGCTGCAGACCAATTTCGTCAACGGCATGCGCGTGACGGACGAAGCTACGATTGCCGTCGTGAAAAAGACCCTTGATGAAATCGTCAACAAGGAGGTCTGCGATGCGATCACCACCGCCCACGGCAGGCCCCGTGGGCTGCCGGGTGACAGCGTGATCGTCTGCCAGAAGCTCACGGAGGACGATGAAGGCAAAGCCGTCGATCTCGGCTACGTGGGCGATGTCACGGAAGTTAAGGTCAAGCTCATCAAAAAAGAAATCGGTGATGGCTTTATTCCGGTCATTTCTCCGGTTGCCGAGGGCTACGATGGCAAGCCCTACAATGTGAATGCGGACGTAGTGGCAGGGCGGGTGGCCAGTGCGCTGCGCGCCCGCCGGCTAGTTTACATGAGTGACGTGCCTGGCCTGCTCGCCAATCCGGCGGATCCTTCGTCTTTGATTTCCACGCTGAAGATCAGTCAGGTGGATGAGTTGAAAAAAAGGGGCGTCATCGACAAAGGAATGCGACCCAAGGTGCAAAGCGCCATTCGCGCCCTGGAGGACGGTGTGCAGCGGGTGCATTTTATTGATGGCCGACTTTCGCATTCGCTGCTGTTGGAGATTTTTACCGACAAAGGCATTGGCACGGAAATCGTTCACGGCTGAGTCCGTTCTTTGAGCTGCGCGGACGCAAGGGTCGGCGACGCCAAACGGGGATCAGAGTTTTACGAATCAAAATAACATGAACCGTCCTTCCATCATCCGCACCAACACGGCCGAACTCTATGACGCCCACGTGATGAAAAACTACTCCCGTGCGCCCATCACGCTCGTGCGGGGCAAGGGTGCGCAGGTGTGGGATGATGCTGGCAACAGTTACCTGGACTTTACCTCGGGCATCGCCGTGAGCTCATTGGGCCACTGCCATCCGCATTGGGTGAACGCTATCCAACGGCAGGCGGGCGAGCTGATCCACACGAGTAATCTTTTTCGTCATCCGAACCAAGGCGAACTCGCGCGCCGCTTGGTTGGTTACGCGGGGCCGGGCCGGGTGTTTTTTTGCAACAGCGGAGGCGAGGCGGACGAAGCCTTGATCAAACTGGCCCGTTTGCATGGGGTGCGCAAAGCCGGGGGCGAGGAAGGGCGTTGCTACAAAATCATCTGTGCCAAAAACGCCTTTCACGGGCGGATGTTTGGCGGCATGAGCGCCACCCCGCAGGAAAAGATCCAAAATGGTTTCCGGCCGCTCGTGCCGGGGTTTGCCTTTGGCGAGCTCAACAACGTGCAGAGTTTTGCCGATCTCATCGACGAACAGACCGCGGCCATCTTGGTGGAGACGATTCAGGGGGAGAGCGGCATCAATCCCTGCACGCCCGAGTTTCTCCATGGATTGCGCCGGCTGTGCGACCAGCACAATATTCTTCTTTTGCTGGACGAAGTGCAGTGCGGGATTGGCCGCACCGGCAGGTTTTATGCTTTCGAGCATGCGGGCGTGCGGCCCGATGCGATCGCCATGGCCAAGGGCTTGGGCGGCGGATTTCCCATTGGTGCGATTTGGGTGCGGGATGGAGTGGCGGAACTCTTTCAACCCGGCATGCATGGCACCACCTTTGGCGGCACGCCGCTGGCCTGTGCCGCGGGGCTGGCGGTGTTGGATGTCATGGAGCGCGAAAATTTACTCGAAAAAGTGCGCAGGCAAAGCGCCGGCTGGATTCAGGCCCTGCAACAGTTCGTGACGGATTTTCCGCAGCAAGTGGCGGCGGTGCGCGGCCTCGGTTATTTGGTCGGGGTGCAGCTTACGGGTGACACGGCCGCCCATATCACGGCGCTGCGCGAGCATGGCTTGCTGGTGGTCAGCTCGGGCGGCAATGTCATCCGCGTGTTGCCGCCGCTCACAGCCACGCCGGACGAGCTGGCTAAATCGGTGGCGATTTTTGGTGAAGTGCTGGCGGCCAAGCATTGATTTTCGCGTAACTTTTCCCTCGTGACCGAGGCGGGACTGGATTATAGGTTGCAGCCTTTCATGAAACACTTCCTCAAGGAGACCGACTTCAAGGCCAGTGCGTTGCCCGGGATTTTCAATCTGGCTCGCACCTTGAAACAGGAGCGCGGACAGGCCTCAGCCACGCTCGCGGGACAGACGTGGGCCATGATTTTCGCGAAGTCCAGCACCCGCACCCGGGTTTCCTTCGAAGTCGGCATCCATGAGCTGGGTGGTAACCCGCTTTTTCTGAACAAAAACGATATTCAGGTCGGGCGCGGGGAGACGGTGGCCGATACGGCCCGGGTCTTGTCGCGGTTCGTGCACGGGTTGATCGTGCGCACCTTTGACCACAACGAGGTGGTGGAGTTGGCGCGGCACAGCTCCGTGCCCGTAATCAACGCGCTCACAGATTTTTTGCATCCCTGCCAGATTTATACGGATGCCTTCACGGCAGCCGAGCGTTGGACCCCGCCGGGTGGTGATCTGTTGGCTTCGTTGCGTGGCCGCAAGATCGCCTATTGCGGCGATTGCAGTTTCAACATGGCAAATTCGTGGATTCTGGGGGCGGCACTTTTCGGCATGAAAATTTCTCTCACAGGTCCCGCTGAATATGCGCCTGGCACCGAGATCAAGGCGTTGCTGAAAGCCGAGGGATTGACGGCGGATTATCATTTCACGACCGATCCTTACTCCGCGGTGAAGGATGCCGACATCGTTTACACGGATGTTTGGGCCAGCATGGGGCAAGAGGAAGAAGCCCAAGCCCGCTTGGCGCAAATGGCGCCTTACGCGGTCACGACGAGGCTATTTGCCGCCGCCAAGCCGGACGCGCTTTTCATGCACTGTTTGCCCGCGCATGCCGGTGAGGAAGTTGCGCAAGCAGTGTTGGATAATCCACGTTCGATTATTTTCGACGAAGCCGAGAACCGCCTGCATATGCAAAAAGCCATCATGACCACGTTGGCGACCGGCCGGAAACCCTGAGTTTTATTCCAGGATGTAGGTCACCCGATTGATGGTCACCTTCTGGAACAATCCGGAAGTGAGGTCGCCGTCATCAATCTTCGTGTCGATTTCGAGCAACTGCGCATCAGTAGCCGTGAAATTGGCGACGGAAACGCCGGCGGCCACGCCGTTCAAGTTGCGGTCCCAATTCCAGCGGCCGCCAATCACGGTTGTGTTGGTCCACACATCGGTCTTGAAAGTGCCGCTCATGCCAACGGGCACGACGCCGCTGCCGGCATTGGCCGGCCACGCGCCGTTTTCCGTCGCGTAGGTTTCGAAGGCTTGGCTGAAAATACGGAGGTCGTTGACAAAGCGGCCGGTCTTGGCGGCGCGCTGCACCCGCTGAAATGCGGGAATGGCAATCGCGGCCAGCAACCCGATGATAACCACGACAATCATGATTTCGACGAGGGTAAATCCACGGTGGCGGCGAGGCATGAGCGACTGAGGGGTGGTGCTCATTTTTGTGTGGAAAACAAATCACGTTGCGCCACCCAAGGCAATCGCCGAGCGGTCAAGAATTGGTAAACCCTGCATTTTTACTTTGCGCGGGTGACACGATTATTAAAACTTCCGTCTCAATATGAAGATCGTGCTCGCATACTCGGGTGGCCTCGACACCTCGGTCATTGTTAAATGGCTCCGTGAAACCTATGACGCGGAGATAGTTACCTTTGCCGCCGATATCGGCCAGGAAGAGGAACTCAACGGATTACCACGCAAGGCCAGGGCAACCGGTGCTTCGAAGCATTACACCTTGGATCTCGTTGAGGAGTTTGCGCGCGACTTCATTTACCCGATGATTCGCGCAAACGCGATTTATGAGGGCCAATATTACCTCGGCACCTCGATTGCCCGGCCGCTCATCGCGAAGGCCCAGGTGGCCATCGCCAAAAAGGAAAAGGCCGACACCGTAGCGCATGGCGCGACGGGCAAGGGCAACGACCAATGCCGTTTCGAACTCACCTACATGGCGCTCAACCCGCGGCTTGAGATTCTTGCGCCCTGGAAGATTGAGGCGTTTCGCGACGAGTTCCCCGGCCGGGCCGAGATGATTGCCTATTGCGCAAAACACCGGATCCCCGTCGAGGCTTCGCTCAAGAAGCCCTATTCAATGGACCGCAATCTTCTGCACATTTCCTACGAGGCCGGTATTCTGGAGGACCCGTGGTTTGATCCGACCACGAAGGCGAACAAGGGCATGTTCAAGCTTTCGGTCTCGCCGGAAGATGCGCCGAACAAAGCGGAATACGTCGAACTCGATTTCGAACAGGGTAACTGTGTAGCGGTGAATGGCCGGAAACTCTCGCCGGCGGGCGTGCTGAAAGCGCTGAACAAACTTGGCGGCAAACATGGCATCGGTCGGGTGGATCTCGTCGAGAATCGCTTTGTCGGCATGAAGTCGCGCGGTGTTTATGAAACACCGGGCGGCACCATCCTCATGCAGGCGCACCGTCAAGTGGAGTCCCTGACCATGGATCGCGAGGTCATGCACCTGCGCGACTCGCTCATCCCGAAATACGCGGAACTGGTTTACTACGGGTTCTGGTTCGCCCCCGAGCGCGAGGCGCTGCAGGCTCTGGTGGACGAATCGCAGCGACACGTCACCGGCACGGTTCGGCTAAAGCTCTACAAGGGCAATATCATCACCTGCGGGCGCAAATCGAAATATTCGCTCTACGACATGAACATCGCTTCGATGGAGGGCGTGAAGAGCTGGTATAACCAAACCGACGCGACAGGCTTCATCCGCCTGAATGGCCTCCGCTTGCGGGCGCGCAATCTCGCGCAAGGCGGTCCCAAGCTCTGATCGCACCCGTTGATTCACGGCGCACCTTTCCGGTGCGCCTTTTTTATGCACTTTCGGCGCATGCTTGACGCGGCGACCAAACGGTGGCGACCTCGCTTTCCCATGAAACTTTCCCAAGTCGCGGCCCAGCTTTATACCGTGCGTGACCATTGCCAGACCGCCCAAACTCTGGCGGCCAGTGCGAAACGATTGCGCACGATCGGTTACTCGGCCGTGCAACTGAGCGCCATCGGCCCGATTCCGGAGACCGAGGTGGTTGCCATCATGCAGGGTGAGGGCCTGACGATTTGCGCGACGCACGAGCCTTCGCAGGAGATCTTGGATGAGCCGGCAAAGGCGATCGACCGGCTGCAGCGTTTGGGCTGCGAGCTCACGGCCTATCCATATCCAGTGGGAGTGGACTTCACGGATGCCGCGCAGATCAACACGCTGGTGCGCAAGCTCGATGCGGCCGGAGCCAAGTTTCATGCCGCCGGCCTGCAGTTGGGTTATCACAACCATGCGATTGAGTTTGTGAAGTTTCAGGGCGCGCCAGTGCTCGACTACATTTATAGTCAAACCAGCGCGGAGAGTCTGGTGGGCGAGCTGGACACCTTCTGGATCCACTATGGCGGCGGCGATGTCGTTGAATGGGTGCGCAAACTGCGCGGCCGGCAGCCGTTCATTCATCTCAAAGACTACGGCTTCACCAAGGAAAACAAGCACACCTACTGTGAGATCGGCGCCGGCACGCTGCCCTTTGCACGCATCATCGCCGAAGCCGAGGCCGGCGGATGCGAGTGGTTCATCGTCGAGCAGGATACCTGCCCGGGCGATCCCTTTGACTCGCTCCGGCAGAGTTTTGACTACATCAAGGCAAACTTGGTCGGCTGATCAAAACAGCGCACCGGCGACGACACCGACGGCGGTGATCGGACCCGAGTCCCCCATGCCGTCCAGCGCGCGATCCGCTTTGCGGAGAGTGCTCTGCGCTTCGCGAAAAAGGCTTTCGTCGTTGATGAGCTTGCCGAGTGTGCCTTCGCCCTTGGCAAGTTTATCGGAGACGGTCTTGAGATTGCTGGTCACGGCGCGGATTTCGTTGCCGGTCGTTTCATCGTAGATCAAGGCCCCGAGCGTGCCCTTGCCGGATTTCACCTGATTGATGAGGATTTGGGCGTCGGTTACAAAATTCCGGGCATCACCGGCGGCACCCTTGAGCTCTTTCACGGTGGCCAGCAGGTTGTCGTGCAGCGCGGGATCGTTCACCAGTTTGCCGAGGGTGCCTTCACCGTGGTTCACTTTATCGGTGATTTCCTGCAGATTGGTCATGGCTTGATTTACTTTCTGGCTATTCTCGGTGAGCAGCGTGTCCAGGCGCTGGAACATACTGGGCTGGCCATCCTTGCCCTTCAAAACCTCGCTCGCAGAACCAAGGGAAGCTTCGAGCTTGGTGCCCAGTTCGCCGAGTTGCGTCATGATGGTGTTGAGATCGGCCGATGCGGCGGTGCGGATCTCGGAATCCGGCTGTAAAGGGGCCGAGCCAGAAGATCCCAGGTTGATCGAGATATAGTTGGTGCCCAGCAGGCCGGCAGATCCGATGGTGGCCTGAGCATCGCCGGCAATCTTGACCGCAGCATCAATGCGCAACACGGCCTCGGCCCGGCGGCCGGCCAATCGGGTGGTCTGCACGGAACCGATTTTGACGCCCGCCATGCGGATGTCATCGCCCTGCTTCAGCTCCTTCAGATTTTCAAAGCCAGCCACGAGGTTGTAGCCGCGGCTCTTGAGGGCCTTGCCGTCGCTGAGGGTTTCGTAGGAGACCCAGATGAGGGCGATTCCGAGTAAAAAGAACAGCCCGACACGGGCGGTGTTTTGAGTAGTGGTCATGGCGTGGTTCTCCGAATGTAGAGGGGTTGATCGAGCAGGGCTTCAGGTGGTTTTGAAACGTGGATTCTTGATGTCGATTTTTGGGCGCAAAAAGTCAGCGACCCGCGGATCTTGGGTCGCACGCAGCTCGTCGGGGGTGGCGACGACCAGCAGTTTTCCGTCCATCAGGATGCCGACGCGGTCGCCGATATTCAGTGCCAGATCCCGGTCGTGGGAGACGACAATGGAAGTGACATGATACTCGTCCTTCAGGGTGGCGATGATCTCGCTGATGGTGGCCGCCATGATGGGGTCGAGTTCGCTGGTCGGCTCGTCGTAGAGCATGAGTTGTGGTTCCTGCACCAGCGCGCGAGCGATGGCGACTCGCTTGCGCATGCCGCCGGAAAGTTCAGAGGGAAATTTTCCGGCGGAGTTTTCCAGCGAAAGGATCTGCAGGGCGCGCATGACTTTTTCACGAATGCCGGCTTCGTTGGCGATGTGGTGCTCGCGGGGGTAGAGCGCGAGGTTGTCGTAAACGGTCAGGGAGTTGAAGAGTGCACCGGCCTGAAAAACCAGCGCCATGCGGATCTGCTGCCGCGTTGCAGGAGACGCGGCGTCGAGCCCGCCCACGGTCACTTTGCCGCCGGTCGGCAGTTCAAGGCCGACGATATGCTTGAGGAGCACGCTTTTGCCTGAGCCGCTGGGGCCCATGAGCACAAAAATTTCACCGGGCTCGATATCTAGACAGACATCCTTGAGCACGACCAGTGAACCAAAGTTCTTGGAAAGATGATCGAGTTTCACCCCTACCGCCGCGGTTTCGGTGGCGCTGAAGGGATTGCGGGTTTGGTGGCAGGATTCCATGGCGCGTCAGAGGAGGGCTTTCGTGAGAAAGTAGTCGAGCACCAGGATCAGGATCAGGGACGCGACCACGGCCTTGGTCACCGAGGCGCCGATTTCCCGCGGCCCGCCGCGGGTGCGCAGGCCGATACTGCAGCATACCAGCACGACCACGAAACCGAAGGCCTCGGCCTTGATGAGGCCATTGGCTACATCCTCGAATTTGGTGAAGCGGCGCAGCGTCTCGAAATATTTCTCTGGCTCCAGCGCGATGAAGTCCACGGAATTGGCCACGAGCGCACCGCCGAACCAGCCGACGAGGTTGGCGATGATCGCCAGAACGGGCATCATCACCAGCGTCGCGGCGAGGCGTGGCAGCACCAGTATGCGCTCGGGCGGGATATTCATGGTCACGAGCGCGTCGATTTCCTGGTAAACCTTCATGCTGGCGAGTTCCGCCGCGATGGCCGAACCCACGCGCCCGGCGAGCAGGATGGCGACCATCATCGGGCCGAGTTCCCGGGCCATGGACAGGCCCACGAGCGAGCCGATGAACTCCTTGGCGCCGAAACTTTGCATGCTATAACCCGCCTGCAAGGCCAGCACACCGCCGATGAAGAAGCTGAGGATGGCGACGATCGGCAGCGTGGTGTAGCCGATGAGGTAGCACTGCTCCATGAAACGGGGCAGTTGCCGGGGCAGGGTGGGCGCGAACCGCAACGCACGCAGCAAAAGCTGCACCGTGGTGCCGATACCTTCCAGGATTGCGGTGATTTGTTTCATCTCAGCGGGACTGTGACACGTTAGACTTATCGGATTGTCTGGAAAAATCGAACAGGAACAAGCGCCAGCCGCCGCGGCCGGCTGCCCGGCGAATTCCGATCACGCCGTTGCCCAGCGCGATCCGCTGGCCATCTGCGCTGGCTTGAGAGCTGAACAGCGGTCCAAGGTGGAACTCCCGCCGTTCCGCCGTGCGATACCAGGTGATCGCATTCCAGAACAGGGCTGTGCGGGTCTCCGTCGGGGAGCGGCGGTCGTAACGATACAGGGCGAAAAACGGCGAATAAAGCTGGCGAACTTTGTTGTTCGCAGGAAAGAACACTTCCAAGGGACTGGGAAACTGCACCTGGCGACGGCCCGCGCCATTGTCCCAAACGCTCAGCAAGGGCCAGAAATGGGTTTTTTCGGCATGCGGCAGACTGGGATTGGCCAGACTGCTCTGCTCCTCCGACCAGTAGACAAAATAAAGCAATTGGGTTCGGACGCGCCGCACGCTGTCATCCGCCCAATCCTGCTGTCGGATGAATGGCCACATGAACCATTGTTGGTCCACGCCCTTGGCGATCGAATGGGTGTAGAGCGGACCCCAGCGGTTCACGTAACGCGCCTCGCCGCGACCCTGCACCAACAACGGCCAGAGATAGCGCACTTCATGATAGGACTTGGGTGCCTGCCGATCAGTGTAACCAAAAAAAGGCCACAGAAAGTTCACGTTCACCATCCCGGCTTGGCGTTCGCGGGTGTAGAAGGGCAGGAATCCCTCCTTCACCGCGGGTTGCGTGTCAGAGAGGAGGGATTCGTTTTTATAAATGAGCGGCCAGAGAAAATACTGTTTGCGGTAAGCGCCGGGCTTTTCCGCATATCCAAAAAGCGGCCAGAACGCAAAACCGTGATGGCCACCCCCGGAGCTGCGTTTGATGAATGGCCAGAGAGTGGAGGTGGTCACCACTTCCGCACGCTCGGAACGCCAGTAAAGCGGGAAGAGCGTCCAGCTGAGCCGATCGTAACCAAAACGGTTTTGAATCGAACCGCCGACGGGGAAGAGCGCGTGATACGAGGTGGTGGCCGAGCCGGTGTCGCGGGAGAAGTAAAACGGCCAGACGTCAAATGAGCGCGGCTCGATATCCCCGACCTGCGCCTGCGTTGGGCCGGAATGATTGATGAGATTAAATACGCTCCACGTGCGGGTCTGCCCGGTTTGGCGCTGGATGAACAAGGGGTATAAAAACGTGGACTCGGCGAAATTCCCCTCCGCGTCATCGCGCCGCAGATAGAGCGGACGGAAACCGCGGTAAGTATCATTGCCCGGAATCGAATTTTTGAAGAACAGCGGCCCAACCGCCTGCCAGCCTTGCATCTGGCCGGACGCATTCCTTTCACTCACCCAAGCCGGCCACGCGTTGGTTTCCTCCGCCAACGTTCCTCGCGCACTCCCTAGAAGTGCGGTGGCGGAAAGCGCGATTAGCAGACGGCGGAACATTGTTTGTAGATGAAAATATAGGCACGACAAACGAGTCACCGCGGGAGCAAGTAGTCGGCACTCCTTCCGCAATAACTGATTAGGTTCCTAACTAGATGTCTTTTAAGGGAATGTGCAAATGGAATGTTGAACCATTCGGATATCGTAGGTTCCCGCGGGGATTGCACTTAGCTTAAACTTTAAGCCCGAAGGATCGATCAGACGCGGACGCTTTCGCCCGGTAAGAGGGCACGAAATTCTTCCTTGGTAAGATTGGCCGCCTTGCAGGCTGCGGATAAGGCCTGCACAGGATCTTCGCGTGCTTCATCCGTCAGCTGAAATGTTCCCCAGTGCATGCCCAGACTTTGCCGGGCCCCTACATCGCGGTGAATTTGCACGGCTTCCACCGGGTTGCAGTGCTGGGCGGCCATAAACCAGCGCGGTTCATAGGCCCCGATGGGTATCATCGCGAGATCAGGTGGGCCCAGATTGCGCCCGATGGCCTTGAAAAACTCTGAATCGTAACCCGTGTCTCCGGAAAAATAGATGCGGTGCTTCGCGGAGTGGAGATAAAAACCGCCCCACAACCGGCCATTGCGCGCTCCGCTCAACCGGTTGCTCCAATGCCGTGCGGGTGTAAGTGTAACCTGAAAGTCAGGGTTGATGGCATGGTGCTGCCACCAATCCAGCTCGATGATGCGTTGCAACCCAGCGCGCGCAATCAATGGGCCGTTGCCCAACGGTGTGATGACAACCGGCTGAAAAGCTTGGGCGAGCCGGCGGAGAGTGGAAAGGTGGCAGTGGTCATAATGATCATGGCTCAGCAAAATCACATCGATGTGCGGCAGTTGTTCAAAGGGTAGTCCCGGCAAATGAGCGCGGCGCGGACCAGCCCAAGCGAACGGGCTCGCGCGCGCTCCGTAGATGGGATCGGTGAGCACATTGCCCGCGCTGGTTTGCAGCAGGAAGGTGGCATGATTGATCCACGTAGCGACCACTTCGCCTTCGGCGGATGGTTTGGGTCTGGGTTGTCGGGGTAGGGCTACGGTTAGTGGCCACGGCTTTGCCCGGCTGGTCAGCCGCCATTTTAACACTTCGATCCAGGTGCGATTGACGTGTCCTCGCGGATTGAAAAACTCCCAACCATCACAGTGGTCGGACACGGAGAAAGGGGATGGGCGTGGCATCAGCGTGAGGCTGACACTGCAGATGGTTTCACATTTGCCAACGGCGGGAGACGCTTTTGTCTGCGGAGATGCGAATCAGTGGTGGACTAGCGCGCGGCATTCCTTTGCTCGTGCCCAAAGGTGATGCGGTGCGGCCGGCGACCGATGGCATGCGCCAGGCGGTTTTTTCCAGCCTGATCACGCGGGTGCCGGGGGCGCGCTTCCTCGATTTGTTTGCCGGGAGCGGCGGCTATGGGCTGGAAGCCTTCAGTCGCGGCGCGACGGGCGGGATGTTTGTGGAAAAAAATGCCAAGGCCGCCGCTTGCGTGCGACAGAACATTGCGGCGGTGGGCAAGAGCATGAAGGCGGCGACCGATACCCTGCACGTCTCCGTCGCGGATGCGGTGCAAGTGCCATGGGTGGAGTCCGCCCCCCCGGACTTGGTTTTCATCGATCCGCCCTACGAGTTGATCACCGAGGTGGCTCCGCGCCTATTTTCCCGGCTGACTGAGTTGCTCGCACCGCACACGGATCCGGTCATCATTTTCGAAATGCCGGGGGAACTAACTCTCGAGCCGCCGGGCTGGACTTGTGTGAAACGCTTGGGGAAAGGCGCGCATCAACCCACCGTGGCGTTTTACCGCCGGGTCACATCGTGCCCAGCTTCGCCTTGAGCAGGGTGACTGCGGCGATCGT
>JAGNQV010000038.1 GCA_017988885.1 Opitutaceae bacterium
TGGAACTGGTGCGGCCCAAGCTGGTTTACACGGTGCACGGCTTTGCCCGCGAATTTGCCGCCACCCTGCGCGCCCGCGGCATCGAGGCCCTGGCCCTCGGCCGCGGCAACCAGCTGGAACTCTCCTTGCAGTGACAATTTTCTCGCCCCCTCTGCACCAATTGCGATTTTGGCGGTCCAAGCTCCCATGACTTTCCGTTTCTGGTCTGTGTTTTTGCTCACTGTCGCGCCGGCACTGGCGGCGCCGGTCCTGCCTATGGGTGACGGTGAGGTCATGAAATTTCGAGTCGGGTGGAGCATTTTTACCGGTGCCGGCGAGATTGCGGTTTCCGCCAAGGCCGAACCGGCCGGCGACGTGCCCCAGTTGCGCGTCACCACCACCACCTCGAGCGGCGGCTTCCTGCGCACGTTTTACCCTTTCGACGCGCGTGCGGAGTCCGTATACAACGCACAAAATGGCCGGTTGCTTTTCTCCAATGAGAACAGTGTTTCCAAGCGAAAGCAGACGCAGCAGTCACTGGTTTTCGATTACGAACACCACAAGGCCAGCTACCTCAACTCCGTCCGCCCCGACCGCACGGCCGAACTGGAGCTGCCGGAGGGCAACCCGATGGACCTCATCACCAGTCTTATTCAGACGCGCACTTGGAACCTTATACCCGGCGAGAAGCAGGATGCTTTGGTGATTTTCGACGACGAATTCTACGAGCTCACCATTTATGCCGAAGGCTACGAGGACCTGCGCACTCCATTGGGAAAATTCAAAACGCTGAAACTCGTGCCCCGGATGGAAAAGACTCCGCCCAAGGGTATGTTCAAGCGTGGTTCAACCGTCAGCGTTTGGATTTCGCAGGACGAACGCCATCTGCCGGTCCGCTTCGAAGTCGAATTCAAGTTCGGTGCCGGCGTGGCGACTTTGGTCGAATACCAGCCGGCCACTCCCGCGCATGCGCAAGATCCTCGTCCTTAGGGGCGGCGCACTGGGTGACTTTCTCGTGACGCTGCCCGCGTTGGCCCTGCTGCGGGCGCGCTGGCCGGAAGCGGACATTCGCTTTGTCGGCAACACCACTGCCGCCGCTTTGGGCGTGCAAGTGCGTTTGCTTGACCACGTCGATTCGCAGCACGCTGGCCATTGGCGTGCCCTCTATGCCACCAAGTCATTGCCCGACGCGCTGCGCGACCAGCTCGCGGCCTATGATCTCATTGTCAATTATTGGCCGGACCCCGACCGCGTGCTTGCCCGGCATTTCCCGATTCACGCCCATCAGACTTTTCTGACCACCGGCGCGCATCCGTCTCTCACTCCAGCGGCCGCCCACTATTGTGCTGTGTTGCAACCACTGGGGCTCCACGCCACCCGCTTCGACTACAGTTTGATGACCCCGCAGGCCGATCAAACGTGGGTCGCCCTTCATCCCGGCAGCGGTTCACCCCGGAAAAACTGGCCACTGGCCCGATGGGCCGCCTTGGCTGACTGGCTCAGGCTGACCCTTGGCCTGCAAGTCTTCATCGTGAGCGGCGAGGCCGAGCCACCCGACATTCTTTCAAATCACGGCACGCCTTGGCGCAATCTGCCTCTGTCCGAACTAGCCACCCACCTCTCACGGTGCGGTTTGTTCATCGGCCACGATTCGGGCATCAGTCACCTCGCCGCAGCCACCGGCACGCCGAGCTTGCTCTTGTTTGGTCCGACCGACCCGGCGACGTGGGCGCCGCCTTATCCGCTGGTGCGAGTTCTGCGCAGTGGCAGTGAGCTCACGACTATTATTTTGACCGCAGTGCAAGAGGCCGTGACGGCAATGCGCGCGGATCAAACGTAAACCGCCATGGTATCTGCGACCAAACCGGCCCGGCGTAGGCTACGCCGATGCGGGGCGTAGCTTGCACCAACCGGCGCGGCACCCGCACTCCGTGATCTTCGATGTGCAACCCCGTTCCGACTGCGGCGAACTTCGCGTTGAATTGCCGGTCAATCTGCAACGCCTTGGTCAACCGCCCCGGCCCGGCAATGCCTTCCACCCCGCGAATAAGCACTGCCGCCGGCCAGTCCTCTGGTCCGACCACGAGATTCAACATTTCATGCATCCCATAACACAAATAAACATACCAGCGCCCACCCGCACCATAAATGACTTCGGTCCGCCGCGTGCGGCCATGCGCAGCGTGGCAAGCCAGATCGTTTTCTCCGTCATAAGCTTCAACCTCGGTGATCATGCGGGCCGTTCGCCCTGCCGGAGTGGTTCTCACGAGGTATTTCCCCAGTAAGCCGCGTGCGTGTTGCGGTGCGTGGCCCCGTTCCCATTTTACGCTTGGTATGATTTCAGACATGACTTCCGGCAATCAGACTGATTTACGGTCAACCTCTGTGGATGCAACATCAGCTCATGGCGGGAATGCTCCGTCGCTCCGGCGCAACCTCGCGCTCTGCACTTGGGATGGCATCAATGCCGTGCCGCTCACCGTGCTCAGCCAGCCCGGCAACGCCGTCATTGCGGCGCTGCTGACCGGCACGTTTGCCCTGTCCACCCGGACTTACGGCCTCATCACCTCGCTGCCGTTCTGGTTCAATTTTCTTCAGGTCATCCTCACCCCGCTGCTGGCGCAACGGCTGAACGCCCGCCGGCTCTGCATCGCCAGCGCGTGGATGCACGTGATCGGCTGGCTCGCCTTTGTCGCCGTCATGCCGTTTGTCCCGCAAGGGGACGACTCGACTACGGTCATCACCTTTGTCGCAATTTTCTCCTTCATTGCTCTCTCCACCGCCATCAACGGTGTGGCGTGGAACGGTTGGATGCAGGAAGCGGTGCCACTCCGGATCCGTGGCAAATTTTTCGGTCGCCGCAACCGGCTGCTTTACATCTCCCTGCTCGCGTTTCTCTTCGCCGCCTCCGGTGTGCTGGCTTGGTTTGAAGGTTCGTTACTCGCCTTTCATGTGCTGCTCGCTGTCGGCATCACCATGCGCACGGTTTCCGTCTTGGCACAGCAGCGGATGCACCTCAACACGGGCAAGGCACCCGTGCGCAAAGAGGCACCGTGGCGGGAGCAGCTCAGTCAGGTCTGGCAGGACCGCACTTTCATGCGCTTCATCGGTTTCGCCGCATTGATGGGCTTCTCGGTCAATCTCTTCGCTCCGTTTTACCCCGTCTTCATGTTCCAGGAACTCCACCTGAGCGCCGCGGAGACAAACTTCATGTTGCTCACCACGATCCTCGCGGCCGCCATCGCCTTTCCGGCGTGGGGCCGGTTGATCGATCGCTACGGCAACATCCCGATCATGATCGTGTCGCTCGTGCTCTGGCAGATTTTCAATGTTCTGTGGTGCTTTGTCGGTCCTGATAACATCGGCCTGCTCTACGTGCCACTGGCGGCCGGCGGCCTGTTCACCGCCGGCTACGGTGTCGGCGTTTTCGGCCTGCTCTTGAAACTCACGCCACCCGAAGCCCGCACGATGAGCGTCGCCCTTTTCGTTTCTCTTTCTTCCCTCGCCGCCGCCGTCGGTCCTATCATCGGCAGTAATCTCCTCAGTTGGGCCATCGCCCAAGGCTGGCCTTCCCTGCGGGTCTATCACGTCGCTTTCATTTTCATGCCGGTCTTGACCATCCTGAATTGCTTCCTGCTGAAAAAAATTCGCGAAGCCAGCGCCGCCCGCCTGACCGAGGTCGTCGGGGCCATGCGCAACGTGCGCACGGTCGCCTCGCTCTTCGGGCTGACTTTTCTGGTGAATCAGGTTTTCTACCGCACCGCTGAGCGCAACCCGCGCCCCCGGCCGGATGCCAGTTGAACCACGACCTTTCGGCGTGCAGCATCGTCCTACACTCGAAGCCGTCATGCCTGCCGCTCCACACATTTTTACGCTCACTGGCAACCTGCTTGCCGAGCGCACCCTTGAGTTCTCCCACTGGACCGCAGGCCGCACCCAGCGGGCCGGGCGCGAGTCATTCCACACGCGGGGCAAGGGCGTCAATGTCTCCAACATGCTCCATCGCCTCGGCAGTCCGAGCACAGCGCTGCTCTTCGCTGGCGGCGCGGCCGGCGCGGAATGCGAGGCCTGGTTGCGCCAACGCGGACTGGCCTATCACGCCTTCGCGACCCACACCGCCACCCGCACCGGCACAGTCATCTGGAGCGATACACAGGCCGAGACCACTTTCCTCGGTCCGGATGTCGTGCCCGATGCGGCAGCCGTCCAGGCTTGCGCCCGTTTTCTCGATGCGCAACCGGACGGCCAAGTGCTGGCATTGTGTGGGAGTTTTCCCGGTTGGGACGCCGCACAGTTTATCCCGCTGCGCGAGGCCCTCGGTCGCTGGCTCAAACGCGGCATCATCGCCGCCGATGTCTACGGTCCGCCGCTCTACTGGCTCGCGCAACAGCCCCTTGCGGTCATCAAAATCAATCGCGCGGAATTTGACGCCTTCTTTCCTGCAGGCCAACCCGCCGAATCCTTGCCGACCCGTCTCCGCGTCGCGCGGCGGCAATGGCCTGTCCGCCATTGGATCGTCACCGACGGCCCCAAATCCATTTGGTTAAGCAGCGACACGGCCGAACCGCAGGAACTCGTGCCACCGGTTGTCCAGGAAGTTTCTCCAACTGGTTCGGGTGACGTCTTTTTCGCCTGTTTGCTGGAAGCTTACTTTGGACGCGGGCAATCGCTGCACGCCGCCGCGGCCTATGCCATGCCTTTCGCCGTCGCCAATGCCACCCATCCCGGTGTCGCCGATTTCCCTCTTCCGCTCGTCCGTTGATTGTTTCCATCGGCTGGAGTTAGCCGCGAACTTTCGTGTTTAGATTCGGTCATTTATAGCCTCCTAGACCATGAATAAAAAAATTTCCGTCATCCTCGTGGCACTCGCGCTTTTGGCGGGCATTTTCATCGGCTACCGTGGTTATCGCAGCTACAAGGCCCGCACCGAGCTGGAGCTTGTTGCCCGCCGCGACAGCGCCGAGCGGGACCGTTTGGCCGAAGCCGCGCGTCAAGCCACCGCCGAACTCGAGGCACACCGTTTGGCCGAACTGCAAACAAAACACGCAGCCGAGGAATCCGCCCAGCGGCTTGAACAATTGCGGGCAGAGCAACTCGCCGCTGAAAAGGCCCGGCAGACGGCCGAGGAGGAAGCCACCCGGCTCGCCGCCGAGACTGACCGCTTACGCTCAGAAAAAGAAGCCGCCCGCGGCGAGGCCCGCCAGCTCGCCGCACTCCGCGAGCAGGAATCCGCCGCAGCCGACGCCGCCCGGCAGGCTGCCTTGGAGAAATTGCGCACCCTCGCGCAGCAAAAACGCGACGATGCCGATCGGGAGGCCGCACGTTTGGCTGCCCTGCAACGCCAGCAGGAACTGGAAGCTCAGGCACAGAATATTCCTCCGCCCGCCCCGCGCTTGATTTTTCCCGCTAATTACAAGCCGCGTGAGCACCATAACTTGCGCTCGAAACTGGAATGGGAAGCCTACGAAAAGGCCACTGCCACGCCTTCCTCCTTACCGGCGACAGAATCCACTCAATCTGAGAAATAAATCCTTGCTTTCACCCATGTAAAACCGCTTTCTCTCCGGTTTTATTTATGAAAGCCACTATCAAAACCCAAGGCCAGCAGTTCACTGTTACCGAGGGTGATATCCTGATCGTTAACCGCTATCCGAATACGGAAGCTGGTGCGACTGTTGAGATTAAGGAAGTCCTCGCCACGGGCGAAGGCGCGTCCTTCAAAGTCGGCACCCCGACGCTCGCCGGCGCCAGTGTTTCGGCCAAGATCCTCGAGAACAAGCGCGGCGACAAGGTCATCGTCTTCAAGAAAAAGAAGCGCAAGGGCATGGAACGCAAACGCGGCCATCGCCAAGAGCTCTCAGTCATTAAAATCGAGTCTATCACAGCTTAAGGAGATTATACGTCATGGCGCATAAAACAGGTCAGGCTTCATCCAGCAACGGTCGTTCGAGCAAATCCAAACGGCTCGGCGTAAAACTTTTCGGCGGTCAGACTGTCCTTGCCGGCGGGATCATCGTTCGCCAGCGCGGCAGCAAGCTGCACGCCGGCAAAAACGTCGGCACCGGCCGCGATTGGACGCTCTTCGCCCTCAAAGACGGCGTCGTCAAATTCGACAAGCCCCACCGCAAGGTCGCGATCGTCTAAGCGTTCGCACCGTTTTTAGCTTTCCAACGCAGCCCAAACCGGGCTGCGTTTTTTATTGGCCGCCCACGGCCGGCTGTTTCCCTTCCTTCCATGTCCGACCGACTCGCCGAGCTCCTCCGCCAGCGTGCCCTGCTTCAGCAGCAGGCCGACTGGCTTGACCGGGAGATCGCCGCCTGCACCGCTGCCGGGCAACCTTCTGCTCCGGCGCCCAGCCCGGTCGTGTCCACCGCCGCCGTGCCAGTGCCCGCTGCGACACCCAGCCCTGAGTTGGAATTCGCGTCCGCCTACACCCCCGACCCAGTGGGCACCCAGCGCCAGGTCAAACGCGGCTGTTTCATTTATTTCTGCATCGCGCTGGTGTTGCTCGGCGCTGCGCTATTCGCAGCTTTCTCCCTGCTCTACCCTGACCGGCCGATGCTTTTTATGGAAAAGGATCAGGGCAGTCCCGGTAACGCGCAGTCCGAAAGCTAAGTGCGGCGGTTCAACTCACCGCCGGATAGCTGCCCATCCACTTCACCATCGGACAGCTTTTGCGCAGCTCGACCAGCGCTTCCTTCATGTTCGGGTCATCGTAATGCCCCGTCACATCGATGAAGAAATAATAATCCCATGGCCGTTTCTTGCTCGGCCGCGACTCAATCTTCGAAAGATTGATGCCGCGCTCGGCCAAGGGCATGAGCATCTTGAGGAGCGAGCCGGAATGCGACGCGGCCTCGTCGCCCAAGGAAACGAGGAAACTCGTCAGGTCCTTGCCCCCGCCCACCGGACCGGAGGCGCGCCGCCCCAGCACGAAGAATCGCGTGGTATTGTCTGCCTTGTCCTGGATGTTTTTGACCGTGACCGGCACGCCGTAAAATTGCGCCGCCAACTCTCCGGCCACCGCCGCCGCTCCGGGTTCCTCCTTGGCAATCTGCACCGCCCGCGACGTGCTCGGCGCATCGATGAGCTGCGCGTGCGGCAGGTGGCGCTGCAGCCAGTAGCGGCACTGCGCGAGCGCCTGGTCTTTGGAGTAAACCTTCGTGATCTGCTCCAGCGGCACCTTGGAAATCAGCGCATGCGTGATCTCCATGTAAATCTGCGCCACGATCTTCAGGTCGCTTTCCACGAAGCTATCCAGTGTCTCGCGCACCGACCCTTCGGTGGAATTCTCGATCGGGATGACCGCGTAATCGATCTCACCCTTCTCCACCGCCGTGAAAATGTCGCTGATGGTGGCCATCGCATGGTAGTCCACGCTGGCCCCGAATTTCTTCATCGCCGCGGCGTGCGTGTTGCTCGCTTCGGGTCCAAGGTAGGCGATGAGCAGCGGCTTTTCCAAGGCGATCGCCGCTGACATGATCTCGCGGTAGATCGCCTTCAGTGCCTCGTTCTTGATCGGACCTTGGTTCTGCCCGGTCACTTTGCGCAGGACGGCGTCTTCGCGTTCCGCCACATAAATCTGGCCCCCTTGGCTGCGTTTCACTTTGCCGATTTCCGCGGCCAAGGTCAGGCGCTCGTTGAGCAGCTCCACCAGTTGCTTGTCCAACTGGTCGATTTTTTCACGAATAGGGGCGAGGTCCATGGTCAGCGCGTCGTTTCTTCAGCGGAGCTGGGGGCACCGGCGGATTCGGTTGTGGTGTGATCCACTGACACGGCCTCAAGGTTTGGCGTCTCGCCTTCGCCCTGCTCCAACGGCAGGCCCATCTCGGCATCCGCCGGTGGCTTTACCGGATTGGTCGCGGTCTGCAGCCATTGGTCTATCTGGCGGTTCGACAACACGTCGGAGGCTGGCAATTCATCCAGCGACTTGATGCCGACAAACTCCAAAAATTGATCGGTCGTGCCGTATTGAATTGGGCGGCCGGGCAAATCTGCCCGCCCCACAATGTAAATCAGTTCACGCTCGAGTAATTTATTGACGCCCGCCTCGGCGGAAACACCGCGGATGTTTTCGATCTCCGCCCGCGTCACGGGTTGGCGGTAGGCCACGATCGCCAAGGTCTCGACCGAAGACTGGCTCAGCTTCAACGGCGGTGGATCATTGCGCAGGATGCGCACCCAACGGGCAAACTGCGGATGCGTCACCAGCCGATAACCGTTGGCGCCCTCGATCAACAGCAGACCCTCGGCGCTCGCGCGCAGCTCGGCCGCAATCTCATCCATTGTTTCGCGAATTTGCGTCGCCGTGACCAGCGAAGGCACGTCCTGATAAAGCTCCGCGTCGCCGGGTTGCTCGGCAAAAATCTCCGCAACTTCTTCGAGCGCAGGCGCAGCGACTGCAGCTGGCGCTGCGTCCGTTGGTCCGGCTGGCGTCTCGGTTTCCGGCGCAAGGGATAAAATCGCGGTTTCGTGGAAACGCGTAAACAGGGACTGGATATCCTTGGTCGCCAGCGGCTGGTTGGACGAAAAGAGCAGCGCCTTGAGCACTTTTTTCAGGTTGAATGCCATGCGGTAAAGTTGCCCCGAATGAATGCGGTGCCCGAGAGCCTAAGCAATCACGAAAAACTCCCGACCGGCGACGACATTTGTCATAGCCGACATGCTTCTTGCCCGGCCGTGCCCGCTCTGGTTGCTTCCTCCTGCCATGAGCTCTCCGACCCACTCCCTCCGCCCCTACTCCTCTGTCGTGGTTGATGGCCACGACCGCGCCCCGGCCCGTTCCATGTTGCGCGCGGTCGGCTTCACCGATGCCGATTTCAAGAAACCGCAGATCGCGGTCGCCTCTTCGCCCAGCGACATGACGCCGTGCAATGTTCACCTTGGCGAGCTCAGCGAGCATGCGCGCAAGGGCATCGCCGATGCCGGCGGCAAGCCCGTGTATTTCAACACCATCACCGTCACCGACGGCATCAGCATGGGCACCCAGGGCATGCGCTACAGCCTCGTCTCGCGCGAGGTCATTGCCGACTCCATTGAGACCGCCGTGGCGGCCGAGGGCTTCGACGGCTTGGTCGCAATCGGGGGCTGCGACAAGAACATGCCGGGCTCGATGATCGCCATCGCCCGCCTGAACCGCCCGGCGGTGTTCATCTATGGCGGCACCATTTTGCCCGGCTTCACTCCCGGCGACTGCGACCATAAGAAACCCCTCGATATTGTCTCGGTCTTTGAAGCCGTCGGCCAACACGCCAAGGGCGAACTCGACGATGCCGGCCTGAAGGCCGTCGAGGAATCCGCCATTCCCGGCCCCGGCTCCTGCGGCGGCATGTATACCGCCAATACCATGGCCAGCGCCATTGAAGCCCTCGGGATGAGCCTGCCCAACAGCAGCGCCCAACTCGCCATCGGCAAAGAAAAACGCGAAGACTGCGAGCGCGCCGGTGCCGCCATCATGGGTATGCTCAAGCAAGGCATCAAACCCCGCGACATCATGACGCGGCAGGCCTTTGAAAATGCCATCACCGTCTGCCTCGCGCTCGGCGGCTCGACGAATCTCATCCTCCACCTCCTTGCGATCGCCCACTCCGCCGAAGTCCCGCTCACGCTGGAGGATTTCAAGACCATCGGTGACCGCGTCCCGCTCCTCGCCGACCTCAAGCCGTTCGGCAAATACAACATGTCCCACCTCGTTCGCATTGGCGGGATCCGTCCGATGATGAAGCAGCTGCTCGATCGCGGCCTGCTCCACGGCGAATGTCTCACGGTCACCGGTGAAACCATCGCTGAAACCTTGCAGGGAGTTAAGCCCTATGGCGCCTATCCTGCCGAACAGGACATCATCCGTCCGTGGGATCAGCCGATCAAAAAGGACACCCACCTCCGCGTCCTCCACGGCAACCTCGCCCCCGGCGGCGCCGTCGGCAAAATCACCGGCAAGGAAGGTCTCTATTTCAAAGGCACCGCCAAAGTTTACGAAGGCGAAGAAGACGCGCTCAAGGGCATCCTCCGCGGTGACGTCGGCAAAGGTGACGTCGTGGTCATCCGCAATGAAGGTCCGGTCGGCGGACCCGGCATGCGCGAAATGCTCTCGCCCACGAGCGCCGTGGCCGGACGCGGCCTCATCAAGGACGTCGCCCTCATCACCGACGGACGCTTCTCGGGCGGCAGTCACGGCTTCGACGTCGGGCACATCACGCCCGAAGCCGCGTGCGGCGGCCCCATCGGCATCGTGAAAAACGGCGACCTCATCGAGATCGACGCCGTCAAAAACACCATCAGCCTGCTCATTCCCGAAGCCGACTACGCCGCGCGCCAGAAAGCCTACAAACCTCGTCCGCCGAAAGAGACCCGCGGCGTCCTCGCCAAATACGCCAAGCTCGTCACGAGTGCCTCAGAAGGCGCGGTGACGGACAAGAATTTGTAACGAGTGACGTGCGATTATCAATGCGTCCTCTGGGGTTAGATTATTTTCATGCGTTTGAGGACGACCTTGAGCGCATGTCCCGATTCATCGAGTTTGCGGAGGATAATTTCCCAACCTACTCCCTTGAACTCGTCCGCCTGTTGCTCGCAGCAGGCTCAGAGATCGATGTGGCTCTCAAGGAACTTTGCAACCTGAGCCAGCCTGCGGCAAAACCGACAAAAATATCGATCAACACAAAATAGATAATATTCGGTGATCGCGAACTCAGCGGGATTCCGTCCCAAACGATAACGATTCCACGTTTCGATATTAAGCTAACGCCGTGGAAGGATTGGGAAGTGAACAATCCCGATTGGTGGACCGCCTATAACGATGTGAAACATGATCGCACTTCGAACTACAAAAATGGAAACTTAGGCAAGGCTATCAAAGCGGTAGCGGCGCTAGGGATTATCATGCAGTATATTGCTGGTCCGGCGGACTTCGGATATACCCCAGTGAATTTTCGCGGGTCATTTTTCTCCGGCCTGCGCCTGACAAGGCGCATGAAGCAGAAGTAAGTAATGCGCTCGACGGCCTCATTAAATCAGAAGAGCCATTCTAGACTGCAATTACGAGTGAGACGCTTACCCTGTGGCATCCGGCACCGACTTCCTTACTTATTTGACAATGCAGTAAGGCATATGCTTTTTGAAACCATGCCGACTAAGCTCCGCATTAAGATCACCGCCAAGCGTCAGGTCACGTTTCCAGCGGCGGCACTCAAGGCACTGCGGGTCAGGCCGGGCGACTATCTTGAATTGATCCAGGACAAGACCGACTGGCGGCTCGCACCCGTCGGCGTCGATCTGAGCAAACTCGGCACACTTCGGCACAAGATTGGGACCAGCCACCCGCCGCTCGACCTCGCCAAGTGGCGTGATACACCCAAGGACCATGCCCGCCTACGGGATTGATACTTCCATTTTTGTCCGCCTGCTCACCGGTCAGCCGGAAGCCGACTATGAGGTCACGGTCAAACGGTTGTCCGCCCTACGCGCCGCCCAGCCGGAGCACATTACCGTCGCCAACATTGTCATCGCCGAGGCTTACGCAGTTCTTCAGCACCACTATGGTCTGAGCAAGACCGATACCCGTGATGCCATGCTCTCGGTGCTTACAAGTGGCTTGGTTGAACCCGCGCAGGGCGACGAGGTGCTCGACGCGCTGCGAACCGCCAAGGAGCCCGGTCTCACCGATCGCCTCATCGCACTCGACTACGCTCTTCAACCTGCGACGGTCCTAACGCTGGATCGCAAGATGGCCACCCTCCCCGGCTGCCAGCGCCTTTAACGTGAAAGCGCGGTATTAATGAGATTGCGGCGCCTAGGATGAATTTTTCCGTGCTCATCCGGGCAATTCGTGGTTAAAAGTCCTCCACTTTCCCCTATCATGACTTGGTCACGCTTCAAAACCCACTACTGCCACAACGCTGATCTCGGCCTCTCCGTGGATATCAGCCGCATCCCCTTTCCCGACGACTTTCTCGCGGCCATGGAGCCCGCCATCCAGCAGGCTTTCGCGGCCATGGCCGTCTTGGAAAAGGGCGCCATTGCCAATCCCGACGAACAACGCATGGTCGGCCACTATTGGCTCCGCTCTCCGCAGCTTGCGCCCACCTCTGCGCTCACCGCCGAGATCACTTCGACCCTCGCAGCCATCAAGGATTTCGCCGGCAAGGTCCACGCCGGCACCGTGGCCGGACCCAAGGGTAAATTTAAAAATCTCCTCGTCATCGGCATCGGTGGTTCCGCCCTCGGCCCGCAGTTTGTCAGTCATGCCCTGGGCCAGCCCCGCAAGGACAAGCTCAACGTCACCTTCTTCGACAACACCGACCCCGACGGCATTGATTACGTTCTGGCCGGTTTGCGCGGCCAACTCGCCAAGACCCTCGTCGTCGTCATTTCCAAATCCGGTGGCACCGCGGAAACGCGCAACGGCATGCTCGAGGCCATCGCCGCCTTCAAGGCCGCCGGCCTCGACCACGCAAAGCACTTCGTCGCCGTCACCGGCGCGGATTCGAAACTCGAGCGCACGGCACTCAGCGAAGGCTGGCTGGCCCGTTTCCCGATGTGGGACTGGGTCGGTGGCCGCACTTCCGAGCTCTGTGCCGTCGGACTCCTCCCTGCCGCCCTGCAAGGGATCGACATCCAGGCGATGCTCGATGGCGCGGCCGCCATGGATGCCGTCACCCGCCAAACCGTCACGGCGCAAAACCCCGCCGCCCTCCTCGCACTGATGTGGTTTTTTGCGACCGATGGCCGTGGCGCCAAGGACATGGTCGTGCTGCCCTACAAAGACCGCCTGCTCCTTTTCTCCCGCTACCTCCAGCAACTGGTGATGGAGTCGCTCGGCAAGGAGCATGACTTGCAAGGTCGCGTCGTCAACCAAGGCATCGCCGTCTATGGCAACAAGGGCTCGACCGACCAGCACGCCTACGTGCAGCAGCTCCGCGACGGCGTGAATAATTTCTTTATCACCTTCATCGAGGTCCTGAAAGACCGCGACTCAAAGAATACCTCCCTCGAAGTCGAACCCGGCATCACCGCCGGCGACTACCTGCAGGGCTTCTACCTCGGCACCCGCGATGCACTGAGCGAGAAGGACCGCCACTCCCTCACCCTCACCGTGCCGGACGTCTCGCCGCGCACCCTTGGCATACTCATCGCGCTTTATGAGCGCGTCGTCGGACTGTATGCCTCGCTCATCAACATCAACGCCTACCACCAGCCCGGCGTTGAGGCGGGCAAGAAAGCCGCCGGTGGCGTCATCACCCTGAAGTTAAGCATCGCGGCCGCCCTCAAGGCGGCCTCGGGTAAATTTTTCACTGCCGAGGAACTCGCCACGCAGTTGCACGGCGCTGACGGCGCCCGGACCGAGCTGGTCTTCAAGATCCTTGAGCATCTCGCCGCCAACAAGGGCAGCGGCGTGAAAAAGCGCACGCGGGACCCGTGGCACAAATCACGCTACGGCATGACCGCGTAAGCGCACCCCCTGACACCGCGTCCACCCCGGCCGTGAAATCCCCTCTCCTTCCCCTCAGTCTGCTGGCGG
Source organism: Opitutaceae bacterium (assembly GCA_017988885.1). GTDB lineage: Bacteria > Verrucomicrobiota > Verrucomicrobiia > Opitutales > Opitutaceae > UBA2377. Next base: position 13,499 of record JAGNQV010000038.1, read on the forward strand.
TGGTCGGAGCGATTGTCTCAGGCGTTCTCTATTTTCGCGCCCACCAGGCAGGTCAGGCGGTGCAGCGGCAGCTCATGCAGTCTAAGTCGCAGGGCGTCGCCTTGGAATCGCAAGTCGCCACCCTCACCGCGCGCAATACTGCGCTGCAAACCCAAGTTTCGGAACTCGATGCCAGCCTTGGCGAGGCCAAGACGAAGGCCACGGTGACCGCGGCCCGCAACGTGCAGTTGTCCCGCGAAATTACTCAGCTCAAAAGCCAGCTCGCCGGTCGTGAACAGGACGCGCAGACCCTGCAGCGCGAAGTCGCCGACCTGAAACAAGAGCTCGTAGCCACCCGCGAATCCGCCGCCTCCGCTGAGAGCGTCGCGGCTTATCAGGCCACCATCGCCGATCTGGAACAGAAGCTTACGCCCGCTTCCACAACACCGGTCTCCGTCTCCGCCCCGCCATCGGCACCACCCACCCCTGTCCTGACCACCAACCGCAGCCGCAACGCTTCGGTCATGAGCGTGGGTCCTTCCAGTGCTTTCGTGGTCATCAACTACGGAGCGACCCATGGCGCCTTGCCCGGCCAACTATTGCGCATTCAAAGGGGAACAGAAATCCTCGCCCGGGTTCTCATCAGCGATGTGCGTGAAACCCAGTCCATCGCCCAAGTGCAGCCGGATTCGCTGCGAGGCGCCTTGCATAAAGGCGATTTAGCCCTTTTAACCGAATGACTCTATGAAACTCGTTTTCAAACCTACTCTCGCACTTCTACTGCTGGCCTTGGGCGGTCTGTTCACTGGCTGCACCACCCGCACCAACAAGGACAGTTCCATTCCCTGGAGCCGGCCCGCCGACTGGGAAGGTCAGATCCCCGGCCTCTCGCAACCCGGCCAAGGCGGACGCTGAGCTTTCACCTTATCGCCCTGCTCCACAAATCCGGCCTCGCGCCGGATTTTTTTGTGTCCCGCAGCGCAAATTTTGCGCACGCCCCGTCCGCAATTTTCTGATTGGGCAAACCCGAATTCATCCGTCTAATCGTCCGTCGCCGCCTCATGTCCGAAACCAACGCTTCCCTGACGCCACTTGCCGGTCACCTTTACATCGTGGCCACGCCCATCGGTAATCTCGCCGACCTCACGGAGCGGGCGCGGGCCATTCTCGGCGCCGTTGATCTCGTCGCTTGCGAGGATACCCGAACCACCGGCCCGCTGCTTACCCGTCTCGGCCTGCACCAAGAGCTCACGTCCTACCACGAGCATAACGAAATCGAAGCCGCCGAGCGCCTCGCCGACCTACTCGTTACTGGCAAATCCATCGCTCTCGTCAGCGATGCCGGCACCCCGGCGTTGAGCGATCCCGGCTTCCGCTTGGTCCGAGCCTGCCGGCGGCGCGGCCTCCCTGTCGTGCCCGTCCCCGGTGCCAGCGCCCTCACTGCCGTGCTCAGCGCCAGCGGCTTGCCGACCAATGGGTTTCTTTTTGTCGGATTTCTTCCCGCCAAGTCCGCTGCCCGCATGACGTTTTTGGAGAAATACCGCGCTTTCGACTACACCCTCGCCCTCTACGAAAGTTGCCATCGCATCGACAAGTTTGCCGCGGAAATCCTGCACACCCTCGGGCCCGCTCGCGTCATCTGCATCGCCAAGGAAGTGACCAAGCTCCACGAGACTTTCTTCGTCGGTCCCGCCGCAGACGTCGTCGCGCGGCTCGGCAAATCCAGTCTCAAAGGCGAATTCGTCGTCCTCATCGCGCCGGCGGACTTCACCCTCTAAGCTGCTGGTCGGCCGCAGTCGTGTTCATCTGCGGGATTGAGTCCGGCTTCCCGACTCTCCAGTTTGGGGAATGCGCACGGTCGCGGTCGTGGATATCGGAAGCAATTCCATCAAGATACTGGTCGCTGGCCGCGACACAGAGGGGAAGCTTGTCGCCGTCAAAAGTGAGACCTTGGAAGCACGGATCAGCGCCGGGATCAGTCAAGCCACCCCGCAACTGAGCCATGACGGTATGGCCCGTGGCCTGACCGCCATCCAAACACTGCTTGCCGCAGCGGCGCCGCTCGCACCAGAACGCGTCATCATGGTCGCCACCAGTGCCGTGCGCGATGCACGCAATGGCGCCGAATTCACTGATTTGGTCCGCCGCGAAACCGGCTGTGAATTACGCATCCTCACCGGCAAGGAGGAAGCCAATGCGATCGGGCTGGGGTTGACCTGTGATCCTGCGCTCACTGATTTCCAGAATTTCTACGTCTTCGATCTCGGCGGCGGCAGTCTGGAGTGCCTCGCTTTCGAAGACCGTCGTATCGTTCAGACCTTCAGTCTCCAGCTCGGCTGCGTGCGCCTGACCGAGAAATTCGCCCCGGATCCGACCGCGCCACTGCCTGTGGATTGCACCAACCAGATCATGACATACGTCAAATCCGTGCTGGCACTCAGCAGCTTTCGCTTCGATTTGCCACTGGCCACGGCCATCGCGACCGGCGGGACTGCGGCCACAGTGCGTGCCATTCATGCGGCCCGCCGTGGCCTGTCGGTGGAAAAGTCCTCTTCGCTCATCACCGTGCGTCAATTACACGATCTCCTGTCTCAGCTGGTCGCACTGCCGCTCGAAAAACGCCGGCAATTCCCCGGCTTGTCGCCCGATCGCGCCGATGTGTTTCCCGCCGCCCTCGCGACTTTGCTAGCCGTGGCCGAGGCCGGAAAGCTCACGTCATTCCGCCATTCCTTCTATAATCTGCGCTACGGCCTCGCCGCCGCCGCTCTGGACAATCTGTGATTTCTGCTGGTGGCCACTCCAGCCTCTCAGCTAATGCTCAGCGTCTGCTCATCCTGCGTCAGCGGGAAACTAATCCGCCCGACATAATCATCCGCTGCAGGCAGGCCGTCCTGCGTGTAAGAATTATGTGGCACCAGCGGGTAATCAACGCGCGTGCCTTCCGGCAGTGTCCAGACTAAGCCGCGCCAACGCAGCGTCCGCACAGGCCGTGGACAACCCTGCCAATGCACCAGCACGGTGGGCTCAATTTTTTCCTCCGCCTCATCAAACCCCACCAACTCGCCGTTTTTAAAGGCGACGAGCAAAGCAAACTCATAGGCGTGTCCCACCACGGCGCGACCCAGCCGGGCCGACACGTTGCACTTGCCGCCTACGAGGACGAGTTTCACCGCTACGTCATCTTCACCGAAAGTATACGCTACTTCGGCTTGGGTGGACGTGACCCGCAGGCAACGCGCGCGATCTGGAATGTAGGCGCGGCCGCCATTCGTGCGCCGCACGGTGGAAAACCGCGGCATAAACCTGCTGCCGCCTGTCCCTGCGAGATATCCGGCTTCACGATGCCAGAGCTCCACGAAATTCTGCGTATCCAGCACAAAGCGACTGGGATGTTCCGGCACGATCTGCCAACCGAGATAGCCTCGCCAAGGTCCATCTACAAGGCGTGCCGCCGGCAGCGTTGCCGGCGCCTGCACTTGAATTTCTGGCGGTTGAATTTCAGGCACGAAGGCAAACTCCGCAAACGAAGCGAAGAAAGCACAGGCTTGCGCCCCATTGTCGCGCACCCCGTGGGTGTTGAGGTAGCTACGCCCGGCCTGCAGCATTTGCCCGACGAGCCTGCGACCAGACTCGGAGCCCATAAAACCCGGTGCACAAAATAGAAATGGCATCGCATAATACCGCATGCGCACATCGAGCGTCACTGCCATGGTGCCGTCGGGCAGGCAGGAAAACTCGAAGAACCCCATAAACCGCCCGATGCTGGACCGCGCCGCGGCATCACCGGACAACTCGCCGTAAACTGACACGGCTTGCGCCGTCACCAACGAATAACCCACCACGATTCCTTGCGCCTCAGGCCAATAGCCATCCGCGTGCTGAAATGGCAGGACGCAACGCGCAAAAAAGTCCCGGGCGTAATCCATCCAGTCCGCGCGGTGGAAAAACCGGCCGGCCCGAAAGAAGAGCAGCCCGTGCCAGGTGTCGTGGTTGCCGACAAACTCCTTGGGCGCGACCCGGTAGCGTTCCTCGAAACGGCGGTGCAGCACGTCCACCGCGCCACTGACCGCCGCCGCCAGCCGCGCGCGCAGCTCCGGCGTGCCGAGCCCGTGCCGTTCCATGAGCTCAAGCGAACACAGCAGGTAATAGTTTAGCCATTCGCCCACATGGCGGCCCCACTCTCGGCCGCGGGAGAAATGCGGGGTGTGAAACTCCGCATCGGTGATCGCCAGCGCATACTCGATGTTGCGCAGGGCGAGATCGCGATAACGCTCGCGGTCCGATGCAGGGCAACCGGGCACCGCCCCCGTCGCCAGCTGCAGGAATGCATAATGGCTGAACTGATTGTAATAGGACGGGCCACGGGCCGACGGCCAGTCGCGCAGATCGAGGTCCATACTGCCGGTCGGCCCGAAATGCGGTGCCAGCAGGTGAGCCCAGTCCAACATTAACTCAGTGGTAGCTTGTCTTAAATTTTGCATGACGGAGAGGTTTGGGCGCCTTGGTTTTGCGCAGCACCGCGATCATCTTAACGAAGTCCCGCGGCAGCGGCGCTTGCAGGTCGATGGTTTTGCCCGTGACCGGATGCTGAAACACCAGATGCGCGGCGTGCAGCAACACGCGCGGCGGCTGCTGCTTCAGACGCGGGTCTGGTTTCCAGCCATAGACCTCGTCGCCCAGCAGGATGTGCCCGAGCGACTTTAGGTGGACCCGGATTTGATGCGTGCGTCCGGTATGGATCGCGCAACGCACCAAGGCCGCCAGATCTCCGAATTTCTGCACCACTTCCCAGTCGGTGCGTGCATCGCGACCGCCTTCCGCTGTTTCGAGCACGGCCATCTTGTGCCGGTGCTGTTTGTTGCGGCCGATGGGTTTTTGCAGCGATCCGCTCATCAGCGCCGGCACGCCGGTCACGAGCGCCAGATACTCCTTCTGCAACGAGCGCTCGGCGAATTGCGTGGCGAGGCCGCGATGCGCCTTGTCGTTCTTGGCGACGAGGATGATGCCCGAAGTTTCACGATCCAGCCGGTGCACAATGCCGGGGCGCTCCACCCCGCCGATGCCGCTCAGGCTGCCTTCGCAGTGCGCGAGCAACGCATGCACGAGCGTGTCCTCGCCTGTGCCCGCTCCCGGATGGACAATCATGCCGGCCGCCTTGTTCACCGCCAGCAGGTGCTTGTCCTCATAGAGCACGTCCAAAGGGATGGCCACCGCCTTTAACTCCGCCGGCTTGGTGTCCGGCATTTGAAAAGTGATCTCATCCTCTCCCATCACCGCATGATCGCGCTTGATGGCCTGGCCACGGAGTTTGACCAAACCGGCATCGAAGGCGCGTTGCAACGCCACCCGGCTGTGCTCGGGATAAGCGTGCGCCAGTGCCTTGTCGGCTCGGATCCGGTGCACCCCGGGGGCGATGAGATAGGTTTGGACTGACATGCAGGTCTACGCTGCGACGAGGCGGTCGATCTCTGCAATCATTCCCTGCCGCACCCCGGGCGTCACCGCCGCCACCTGCCAGCCGTTGCGCGCCAGTTGCGCCAACTCCTCCCGCGTAAAATTCAACTCCGCGGCCAGCGCGGCATATTCGTCGTTCAGGCTATTGGCGAAACAGAGCGGATCGTCGGTGCTCACGGTGCAGCGCACCCCGGCTTGCATCAGACGGCGCAGGGAATGCGCGGCCATGTCGGGCACGACCCGCAGGCGCACATTGCTGATCGGACACACATCAAACGTCACTCCGCGCTCAACCGCCAGTTGCACGACCGCGGCATCTTCAATGGCGCGCACGCCATGTTGAATGCGAGTTACGCCCAGTAGGTCGATGGCTTCGCGGACGCGCGCCGGACCGTCGAACTCGCCGGCATGGCATTTGGTCACCTTGTCCGCGGCGCGGACGCGCGCCCAGATGGCGGCGGTTTCCGGCGCGGTGGGCATTTGTTCAAAACCGTGCAAATCCACGCCCGCCAACCCTTCCCAAGTGTGCAATTGATCGATGGTCGGGCGCAGGTCGCCAGTGATATCACTGCGCAACATGCCGGTGAAAACGCGCACTTCCATCCCGGCGGGCGCAGCGGCACGAATCGCCGCGATGATTTCCGGACCGGGGACGTTGATGAATTTCGTGACCGGCAGATGAAAACTCGTCTCCACATAGCGCACGTTCTGCGCCGCTTGTTGCGCAAACATCACCTGACACGCCTCGTAGTAGCGCTCCGCACTCACAAACCACGGCAGCGCATTGGCGAGCAGGATGTTTTCGAAGTCGGGGAAAGTGGCATAGCGATAATCGGCGTGGCGAAACACCGGATCGGCCGGATATTTCTCCGGCTGCCACGCCCGCAACAACTCATAGGGCAACGCCCCCTCGACGTGCAGATGGGTCTCGGTCTTCGGTAGTGCCTGAATGAAATCGCGGATCACTTCCGGGAGGCGCCGAGCAGGTAAGCCGGATTCAGCTTGTGCAGCGCCTTCGGGACGAACAACCCATCCTTGCGGATGAGTTTGCCGTCGAACCAAATTTCACCGCCGCCGTATTCCGGACGCTGGATGCAGACCATGTCCCAATGCACCTGCGATTTATTGCCGTTACCGACATCCTCATAAGCTTGGCCCGGCGTAAAGTGGAACGAGCCTGCGATCTTCTCATCGAAGAGAATGTCGCGCATCGGCGAGAGAATGTGCGGATTGAAGCCGATGGCGAATTCGCCGATGTAACGCGCCCCGGCATCACTATCGAGAATTTCGTTCAAGCGCTTGGTGTTGTTCGAGGTCGCCTCAACGATTTTGCCCTGCTTGAAAGCGAGGCGGATGTTATCGAAAGAGGAGCCGAGGTAAACCGTGGGCGCGTTGTATTGCACCTGCCCCTCGACGGAGTCCTTCACCGGACAGGAAAACACCTCGCCATCGGGAATGTTGCGCAACCCGCCACAGGGCTGGGCCCCGATACCCTTGATCGAAAACCGCAGATCGGTGCCGGGGCCCTTGATGTGCACGCGGTCGGTCCTGGCCATGAGGTCGCCCAGCGCTTTCATGCCGGGCGTCAACCGCGCGTAGTCGAGCGTGCAGACCTTGAAATAAAAATCCTCAAACGCCTCCGTGCTCATTGCTGCTTGCTGGGCCATCGCGGCGGTGGGCCAGCGCAGCACGACCCACTTCGTCTTGCCCACCCGGTGGTCCTGCACCGGTTTCATGATCCGCGAAATGAGCTGCACGCGGCTCGCCGGCACATCGGACGCTTCAAAGATATTGTCCGAACCGCGCAGCGCGATGTAGGCGTCCATCTTCTGCATGCGGGCCAGTTCGACCGCCGCATGCGGCGCAAACTGCGCCTCCTCGGCACCAAGCGCGAGCTCGCGCGTCACCCGGGCGCGATGGATCTGCACATACGGATGCGCTCCGCGCTGCCGGGTCGCGCGCACCAAGGCTATGACCATGGCATCAGGCACGTCAAACGCATCGATCAGCACGCGCTCGCCCTTTTTCAAGGCAGTCGAGAATCCGGTGAGGCCTTCGGCCAGTTGCTGGAAACGGGGATCAATGATCATGGGCCCAACTAACGCCACGGACCGTGGGCCGGGCAAGGCAATATGACACGCTCAGGCCCCCGGCGACCGCGAGCCTCGGGTCGGGAAACAAATGCGGGAAACCGCCTCATCGAAATCCGCCGCTCCGTGCAGGATTTCGATTTCGAGCCGG
>JAGNQV010000039.1 GCA_017988885.1 Opitutaceae bacterium
GCCTCGAGTTGGACAGCATCCCCGCCTCCGGCTGATTCCACCCCAACCATGTTTCCGCTCTCGGCCCTCTCTAGAAGGAAGACTCGTCGTAATCACCCCTTTCTCAGCCTGTTTTGGACAGCAGTGTTGGAGCTTTGAATGCGTGCTGGCGGTTTAAGGTTTGAGGTGGATCGGCACGTCCCTGTGCCGGTGTGGCCTGTTCGACGCGCAGTGGGACCTGCGTTGTCCACCCAAGTGGCAATAGCAAAAGGCGATTGGTATAAGTGGGCTATTGCCTCGACAGCTTATCCTAAGCGCTTAGGTTCTCCGGCATGAATCACGCAACCTTCAGCCGCAAGGGAGGCAAGGCGCGTTCGCCGGCAAAGACGGCGGCCAATCGCGCCAAGGCCAAGGCGTATTGGCATGCGGTGCGCACCGGGGAGCGCGCGGCTCCCCGGCGGATGGGCGTGCCCCCTTCGCCGGAAATTGTCGCCCAGATGCTGGCGGACTATTGTCGGCAGGCAGGCATCACGCGTTTGGAAGCGTTTGGTTCCGCCGCGCGCGGAGAGGCCAAACGCGGCAGCGACGTGGATCTCATTGCCACCTTCGCCGCCAATCCGGGCCTGCGCTTCTTCACCATGGAGGATGAGATGGCAGCGATTCTCGGCGTGCCGGTGCATCTGCTGACTCGCGATGCCGTCGAGCAGATGTCCAATCCCTATCGCCGTCAGTCCATTTTGGCCGATGCCAAAGTCATCTACGGCTAAGGCGTCAGCCAAAACTCCTGACGCCTACCTGCATGATATGCTGGAGGCCGCGCGGCTGATTCAAGGCTACATGGCCGGCGTTACGTTTGAAGACTTCTGGCACAACAGCGAGAAGCGGGATGCCGTGGCACTGCGGATTTCCATCTTGGGCGAGTCGGCCCACAAGATTGATAAAGCGACGGAGTCGGCTCTGCCGGCGGTCCCCTTCAAGAGTCTCCGGGGAATGCGCAACCGGATTGCCCACGACTACGGGGCCGTGGACTTCAAGATTGTCTGGGCGGTCACCCAGCAGGAAATCGAACCGCTGATCGCCGCCCTGGACGCTTATTTCAAGAATCGCCCGGCCGCCAAACCCTGATGCCATTACCCGCTTCCACGTCTCGGCGGAGTCACCGCCCGCCGCGCCGAGGAACTATCCCAAGCCTGGCGTCCCTGGCGCAGCTACGCCGTCGTGCACCTCTGGAATCTCAAAAGTTCAAAGAAAATATTCTAATGATGGCCAGATCCCATTGGTTTGTCCGCAAACAGTTTTGCTAGATTCTGTTTAACAGGGTATTATGTTTTGCCTTTTCAGTCGAAAAGGCAAAATAAACAGCGCCTGCTTTGAAACACATGTCTACTTGTGCTTAATTTATATTGAATTCACTGCGCAAGTGTGAATCATAAGTTTCCAGCAGCTCAAGAAAAAGCTCCGGGGCTTACGCCTCGGAGCCTCAACTTGAGAGCCGCAGTTAAGCAGTCCCCAAGCCGTCAAGAAGCTAAAGACTGTTCAACTAAGGCCCGGCATCAAGGGGAAACTGCCCGCCCCTCCAACAAACCTCGACAGTCACTACTATGAGCAAGCCTCAAGACCGAACCGTATTCCAGCAGCCTGATGGCGGCTGGGCGAACAAGCGCATCGATGCCGGCAAGGCATCGAGCGTGCACCAAACCCAAGCCGACGCCATCAACGCCGCCCGGGCAAACCTCAAGAACCAAGGCGGCGGTGAGATCACCGTGCAGGGCCGAGACGGAAAGTTTAACCGCAAGGACACCATCCCGCCCGGCCACGACGGGTTTCCGCCCCGCGGCTGACCGGGATAATTGAGATGAACTACTACCCCCTCAGGGAACTGGCGGATATCCAGACCGGCATCACGCTGCGCGGTCCGGATACATCGCGTAAAGCATCCGATGCTACACATCGGTTGATCCGGATTGGAGATGTCAGTCCTGAGGGGGTTATTTCCCGTCAGTCCACGGCACGCATAAAGGTTCCGGAAAAGGATATCGGCAAATTCGAACTGAAGCTTGGCAACGTCCTCCTTGCGGCTCGCGGATCCCGCCTCAAGGCGGCAGTCTTCGAGCTCGATGAGCCCGCCGTCGCCGGCAGCCAGTTCATTATCATCCGTATCCTGCCACAGTGGCTGGGGCTGCGCCCCGGCTTTTTGGCCTGGTATCTCAACTTGCCCGCCGTCCAGGAACAATTGTCGGCACGCATGCGTGGCACCTACATCCGCTCCTTGCCCGCGAGCGTCCTATCCCTGCTGCAAGTGCCCGTCCCTGACGGTGCCAAGCAGGACGCCATTATCGCAATCAACGATCTCCGCATTCACGAAAAAGCCCTCATGGAGCAACTCGCCCACCAGCGCAGCCAGCTCGTCGAGCAACTCGCTATCACCAGCCTCAATTTCAACCCCCGCTCCGAACATGTCCTCGGTTAACCAATCTGAAATCAACCACATCGCCTGGAAGGCCTGCGACACGTTTCGCGGCACTCTGGATCCCTCCGACTACAAGAACTACATCCTCGTATCGCTGTTCTTGAAATACGTCTCTGACGTGCTCAAAGACCATCGGGCCGCCTACATGGCTGAGTTCAATGGCGACAAGACTCGCGTCGAGCGCCGCCTTGCCCGTGAGCGCTTCCTCCTCCCCGAGGGTGCAGATTTCGACAGCCTCTATCTCCAGCGCAACGAGGCCGACATCGGCCAGCGTATCAACATCGCTCTCGAGGCCATCGAGGAAGCCAACAAATCGAAGCTTGAAGGCGTGTTCCGCGAGGTGGATTTCAACTCCGAGGGCAAACTCGGCCAGACCCGCGAGCGCAACACTCGCATCAAGGGTCTGCTCGAAGTCTTCGCCGACCCCAAGCTCGACCTGCGGCCCTCCGTTGTCGGCGACGAGGATGTCATCGGCAACGTCTATGAGTATCTCCTGGAGCGCTTCGCCTCCGACGCCGGCAAAAAGGCCGGCGAGTTCTACACCCCGGGCCAGGTTTCGACGCTTCTTGCCCGCCTGCTGAAGCCCAAGAAGGGCGACATGATCTGTGACCCGACTTGCGGTTCCGGGTCCTTGCTCATCAAAGTCGGCCGCCAGGCCGACAACCGCGACTTCGCCCTCTACGGCCAAGAACTCAACGGCACCACGCACGCGCTCTGCCGCATGAACATGTTCCTACACGGCATGGACAACTTCCGCATCGAGTGGGGCGACACGCTGCGCAATCCGCGCCTCATCGCCGATGACAAGCTGATGCAGTTCGACATCGTCGTCGCCAACCCGCCGTTCTCCCTCGACCAGTGGGGCGCCGACGAGGCCGAAGCCGACCCATTCCGTCGCTACCGTCGTGGCGTGCCACCGAAGGGCAAGGCCGACTGGGCGTTCATCACGCACATGGTCGAGACGGCCCGCGAGAGCACCGGCCGCGTGGGCGTCGTCGTGCCGCACGGCGTCCTGTTTCGCGGCGCCGCCGAGGGCCGCATCCGGGAAAAACTCATCCAGGAAAACCTCCTCGAAGCCGTGATCGGCCTCCCCGCCAATCTCTTCTTCGGCACCGGCATCCCCGCGGCGATCCTGATCTTCAACAAGGGCAAGACCCACAGCGACGTGCTCTTCATCGACGCCTCGCGGGAATACGAGGACGCCAAGAACCAGAATCGGCTCACCACTGCGCACCTCGACAAGATCGTCTCCACTTACGAGGTCTTCCAGACCGTCGAGAAATATGCCTACCGCGCCACCGCGCAGGAGATCTCCGACAACGACTTCAACCTGAACATCCCGCGCTACGTCGACACCTTCGAGGAGGAGAAGGAGATCGACCTCGGCGCAGTGAAGCAGGAAATCGCCCGCCTCGAAGGCGAACTCGTCGTCGTCCGCAAGAAGATGGACGGCTACCTCAAGGAGCTTGGGCTATGAACGATCCTGGCGAACTCCTCCTCTTCCAGACCGAGGACGGGCAGACGCGCATCGACGTTCGCCTGGTTGGCGAGACCGTCTGGCTCTCCGCCGGACAGATTGCCGACCTTTTCCAGCGCGATAAATCCACCATCTCGCGCCACATCCAAAACGTTTTCGACGAGGGAGAACTGAAGCCCGATGCAGTTGTTGCACTTTTTGCAACAACTGCCGCCGACGGCAAAACCTATCAGGTCGAGCACTACTCCCTCGATGTCATCATCTCCGTTGGCTACCGGGTAAAATCCCATCGCGGCGTCCAGTTCCGCGTCTGGGCCACCCAGCAACTCCGCGACTACCTCGTCAAGGGCTTCGTCCTCAACGACGAGAAGTTCAAGCAGGGTAAAGCTAGCAACTACTTCGACCTCCTCCTCGCCCGCATCCGCGACATCCGGTCATCGGAAAAGGAGTTCTGGCGCAAGGTCCTCGAAATCTACGCCACCAGCATCGACTACGATCCCCGCGCCGACCCCTCGCAGGCCTTCTTCGCCACCGTGCAAAACAAAATGCACTGGGCCATCCACCGCCACACCGCCGCCGAGCTGATCGCCGAGCGGGCCGACTCCGCCAAACCTCACATGGGCCTCACCGCTTGGCCCAAGGGACAAGTCGCCCCGCGCAAGGCCGATGTCGTCATCGCCAAAAACTACCTCAACGCCGAGGAGCTGAATCAGCTCAATCTCATCGTCGCCGCCTACCTCGATTTCGCCGCCCTCCAGGCCACCAACCAGCGCCCCATGTATATGCGCGACTGGATCACCAAGCTCGACCAATTCATCCAACTCAGCGAACGCGAGATCCTCACCCACGCCGGCAAGATCACCGCCGAGGCCGCCCGCGCCCACGCCGAGCGCCACTACGAAACCTACCGCCACAGCCTCGCCGCCCAACCCTCACCGGTGGAGGTGCATTTCGACGAAGCCGTCAAAAAGGCGAAGCAGTTGGCCCAGCCGAAGAAGAAGACAGGGAAGAAAACGGAGGACGGGAAATGAGCACGAAGTTCAAGAAGCTCAGACTCGCTCAACTCGTCGCACACGATCGTCCAATCGTTTACGGCATCGTTCAGGCCGGCGAACATTTGCCGAACGGTGTGCCTTATATTCGCAGCACCGATGTTGGCGGCAGGATCGAACCCAATAATTTGCTCAAAACCTCTCCTGGAATTGCGGCGAGATTTGGTCGATCACGAGTCAGTCCCGGTGATATAGTATTCTCGTTACGCGGCAACATTGGGGAAACAAGCATCGTGCCGGATAGCCTCGACGGAGCCAATCTTACCCAAGGAACTGCACGTATCAGCATAAACGGTGAATATAGCGCGGCCTTTGTCCGGTATGCCCTGAGTCACACCGAGGTCCATCGACACATTCTATCCGTCGCAAAGGGCAGCACATTTCATGAGATAACGCTAGAGGATCTGAGAAACGTAGAGCTACCACTCCCACCGCTCCCCGAGCAGCAAAGGATCGCCGACATCCTCGGCACATGGGACGAGGCGCAGGAAAAGCTCGACGCCCTCATCGCCGCCAAAGCCCGCCGCAAACAGGCCCTCATGCAGCAACTCCTCGCAGTTGCCGCACAGAAAATTGGCCACGGCCACGCCCGTCACCGCCTCGGCGAAGTCGTCGAACGTGTCACCCGCAGGAACACGGTCGCCAACGACAACGTCCTGACCATTTCCGCCCAAGACGGCCTCATCAACCAGCGCGAATACTTCAATCGCAACGTGGCCGGTGCCGACCTCTCCGGCTATTTCCTGCTTCGTCGCGGCGAATTCGCCTACAACCGAAGTTCCTCCATCGGCTTCCCTTATGGTGCCATCAAACGCCTGGATCGCTACGGCGCCGGTGTGGTGTCCACGCTCTACCTCTGTTTCCGCATCCAAGACACCGCAAAGGTTTCATCCGACTACCTCGCTCATTACCTCGATGGCGGATTCCTAAACGCCGGCCTGCGCTCGGTCGCCAAAGAGGGTGCGCGTGCCCACGGTCTGCTGAACATCACGGCGGACGAGTTCATGGACATCGACATCTTCCTCCCGCCCCTCGCGCTGCAAACAAAGATCGCCGCCGTCCTCGACACCGCCGATGCCGAACTCCGCCTCCTGCGCCAGCAACGAACCGCCCTCGACCACCAAAAACGCGGCCTAATGCAGCAACTACTGACCGGCAAAGTGCGCGTCTCATGAGCAAATTCCGCATACTAAGCATTGATGGCGGCGGCATCCGCGGGGTGTTCCCGGCCCACATTCTGGACCAAATCACAAAGCGACTAGGCATTAACGTCAGCGAGCGGTTCGGCCTCATTGCTGGCACTAGCACGGGGTCGATCATCGCAGCCGCGGTTGCATGCGGCATCCCGTGCGAAAGGGTCATCGATCTTTACAAGACTCACGGGCCGAAGATTTTTGTCCGCCGTAAGACCCTTTGGCCTGATTGCCTACAACAGGGATTCACCAGCGCCTACGAAATGGAAGGCTTGGCCACTGCCCTTGAGGAAGTATTTCATGAGACGAAGCTAAAGGACGTCACTCGCCCGCTAATCATTCCGTCTACCGATCTTGGCAATGGCGGTGTTCATGTCTTCAAGTCTGCGTATTCAAAGGCCTTCGTCCGCGACCCTGAGGTCCTGGTGCGCAATGCAATCCTGGCATCGTGTTCTGCTCCGACCTACTTCGATCCACTGAAATTAGATCCTTATCTGCTGGCCGACGGCGGCCTGTGGGCCAACAACCCGACTTTGGTGGCGTATGTTGACGCTCAGCACCGTCTAGAAATTCCGGCCACCGATATCCGAATTCTCTCTCTGGGAACCGGGCATAGCAAAGTCGCTTACGGAACCAAGTCTCGGGAGAACTGGGGACTGTTGAATGGGTGGGGGGGTAAGAAGTTCATCGATTTCCTACTATCGCTACAGGCCCATTCGACCAACAACACCATGGGGCTGATGCTGGGCAAGGAGCGACTGCTCCGACTCGACTTCGAATCGGACAATGAGCTGCCGCTGGATGACGTCAGCTGCATTTGTGACCTTCAGTCGAAGGCTGATCTAATTTTCACCCACAACGCCCAACTGATTCAGGCATTTTTTGAGGACTAAGCATGAGCACAATTACACAGGGTTCATTGGAGACACTGCTGGCTTCAATCCAGATTCCAGATTCCGCCTATGTGAAGGCCGAGAGTCGCTACAAGGATCTCGGCGAATGGTTTAATCGAGCTGATGCAGCCAGCAAGAAGCACAGCCCTCACATTTATCCCCAGGGCTCGTTTAGGCTGGGCACCGTTGTGCGACCCTTGACGGAGAAAGGGGACTTCGATCTCGATGTTGGGTGCCGGCTACGTGAAGGCATCAGGCAGACGACCCATACCCAAAGGCAGTTGAAAGACCTTGTTCGCACAGAGCTAGAAGCGTATCGCATCGCCCGCAGAATCGAGCAGAAACTGGAAGAGAAAAATCGCTGCTGGCGCCTGCAATATCAGGACGAGCTTTCGTTCCACATGGACGTGGTGCCGTCCATACCCCAAACAAACGAAAAACGAACGCTCTTGCTGGAGGCGATGGCCAGCAAAGGACTGGAAAGGAACCTGTCTGCGTCGGTCGCCGCACCATCCGGCGCCATTACAGATACCCGAAAACCAAGCTACGACAGAATCTCCTTAGACTGGCACGTCAGTAACTCGGAGGGATACGCGCTCTGGTTCGAATCCCGCATCAAGCAAGCGAAGCTGCTCATGGAGGTGTTGGCCCGCGCCCAAGTTGACCGTCTTCCCGAACGGCAGCGTAAATCGCCACTGCAATTTTGCGTCCAAATACTCAAACGCCACCGCGACGTGATGTTTGAGAAGAATCCCGACCCTAAGCCAATTTCCATTATCATTACCACTCTAGCGGCTAGAGCGTATAACGGAGAAGAAGATCTCGAAGCCGCAATGACGTCGATCGTGGGCGGGATGAGAAAATTCATCAACTCAACCGTTCCCCGTGTGCCGAATCCGGTTAATCCAGACGAGGATTTCGCTGATCGGTGGTATACAGAAGAAGGCAAGCGCCTGGGGCTCGAAAAACATTTCTCCGAGTGGCTTGCCACCGTCGAGCGCGACCTCGGCCAGATCACAACTCTATCAGATTCCGCCGGCATCCAAAAGGCGGCGGCGAACAGCTTCAGAGTAAATCTGAACGAAGATGCCTCAAAGGTCATTGCACGGAACAACAGTCTTTTGGCCAAGGCCGCACTAATCGCCACTGGAGCAAGAACCACAACCTTCGGCACGATTGGCAGCGTTGGAGTTGCTAACCCGCCTCATAAATTTTTCGGCTGATGCATTTCCGAACAAACAAAGCCGCCGAGCACGCTCACTTTGCCCTCCAGGCACCATTAGTGGAGAAGCACTTTCCATTTCTGAAGTGTGGATTCAAGAGAACGACCTTGGAGTGCCAGGGAGAGATTTCGCCCTCCGAGTTTTGTGAACCCTATCGTGTTCTAATTCGATATGAGAAAGGTGGAGTTCCTCGCGTTCGGATTACGCGTCCAAAAATTGAGGCATCCACGAAAATCCACATGTATCTCAACGGCTCTCTTTGCCTCTTTGATCCGCGTGTCTCGCCGTGGAAGGGGAGCTACAATCTTCACGAAACTATTATTCCATGGACCGCAGAGTGGCTCGTGTTCTACGAGCTGTATAAAATACACGGCAAGTGGCTAGGGCCTGAGGCTCCCCACGACCCAAAGGAACCCAAAGAGCCGCAGCGCGATGCCGCGTAGTCAAACTATGAACGCGCCGAATTTCCTAGAGTCGCACGTCAGCCAAATTCCGGCGATCCAGCTGCTGCAACAACTGGGCTACAGCTACCTTTTGCCTGAGGAGGTAGCTGTCGAGCGCCGTGGTCGGCTTGGCGGGGTGCTGCTGGAACAGGTCCTCGCCACCCAGCTCCGCAGGATCAACCGCGTAGTGACGAAGGGCCGGGAGATCCCGTTCACCGAGGAAGCAATCGCCCAAGCCATTGAAAAGCTGCGGACTGTGCCGTTCGACGGGTTGTGCCGCACGAGCGAGTCCATCTTCGATCTGCTCACGCTGGGTGTCTCCATCGACCAGGAAATCGACGGCGAGACGAAGGGTCGCAGTCTCCGCTTCATCGACTGGGAACACCCGCACAACAATTCCTTCCACGTCACGGCCGAGTTTCGCGTCGAGCGCATCGGCAGCCGCGAGAAGCGCCGGCCGGATATCGTGTGCTTCGTCAACGGCATCCCCTTCATCGTGATCGAGTGCAAGAGACGCGACGAGAAAGACTCATTGTTGGCCGCGATCAAGCAGCACCTGCGCAACCAGGAGGACGCCGAGATTCCCCAGCTCTACACCTACGCCCCGGTGTTGCTTGCCCTGAACAAGGACGCCGGACGCTACGGAACCACTGGAACTCCCCTAAAGTTCTGGGCGGCCTGGAAGGAGCTATATTACTCCGACTCCGAAGTGCGCACGGCCATCGGCAGCCTGCCTCGCCGTGAAGAGCATGAAAAGCTGTTCACCGGCGAATTCGCTTACGCCCGCAACTACTTCGAGAGTCTCGCGGCCGCCGGTCCACGTGAAGTGACGGGGCAGGACCGCCTGCTATTCTCCGTTTGCCGGCCGGATCGCCTGGTTGAGATCGCCCGCCAATTCACCCTGTTCGATGAGGGTGGCACCGTGCGCAAGATCGCCCGCTACCAGCAATACTTCGCGGTCAGGAAGACCATGGAGCGGCTTCGGGTCCGCGATCAGGACGGCCGCCGGCGCGGTGGCGTCATCTGGCACACCCAAGGGTCGGGCAAGTCTTTGACCATGGTCATGCTGGCGAAGGCGCTCGCTCTGGAAACCAGCATTCCTAATCCGCGCATCATTCTCGTCACTGACCGCATCGATCTCGACGAGCAAATCTGGAAGACGTTCCACCAGTGCGGCAAGGATCCCCAGCAGGCCAAGACCGGCCGTCATCTGATCGAACTGATCGGGGACAAACATGTGCCGGTCATCACCACGGTGCTCGATAAGTTCGGGGCGGCGGCCAAGGCGAACGACTCGTTTCACAACGACGACCCCGACCTCTTTGTGCTGGTGGACGAGAGCCACCGCTCGCAATACGGCGAGGCCAACCTCCGCATGCTCAAGGCGCTGGCCAATGCTTGCTTCGTCGGTTTCACGGGCACGCCGCTCATGAAGAAGGAAAAGAACACCGCGCAGAAGTTCGGTGGCATCATCGAGCCACCTTACACGATCCGCGATGCGGTCGAGGACAAAGCCGTCGTGCCGCTCCTCTATGAAGGGCGACACATTCTCCAGGATGTGAATCAGAAGGCGGTGGACCGGATGTTCGAGGAGTTGTGCGAGGGCTTGAACGGCGACCAGAAGGCGGACTTGAAGCGCAAATTCGCGTCACGGGATGAACTAACGCGCATCGAAAGCAGGCTTTATCTGATCGCGTGGGATGTTTCGCGACACTTCGAGAAGGCCTGGAAGGGAACCGGGTTCAAAGGCCAACTCACTGCCTCCGGCAAGCGCGAGGCGCTGTTGATCAAGAGCTACCTCGATCAAATGGGGAAGGTTAACTCCGAGGTGCTCATTTCCGCTCCTGATGACCGGGAAGGCGAAGGCGATACCGCGACCGACGAAAATGTGCTGCGCTTCTGGAAGAGGCAGATGGCGAAGCACGGCAACGAAAAGGACTATAACCGCAATGTCATCGACGCTTTCAAAAAGGGTGACGAATTGGAAATCATCATCGTCGTGGACAAGCTCCTGACGGGCTTCGATGCACCGCGCAACGTGGTCCTCTATATCGCCCGCAGCCTCAAGGAGCATACCCTTCTCCAGGCGATCGCCCGCGTGAACCGTCTGCATCCCGGCAAGGACTATGGCTACATCATCGATTACCACGGCGTGATCGGCGAGCTGCACGATGCACTCGAACTCTACAGCAAACTCGCGGGCCAGCTGTTTGATCCGAAGGATCTTGAAGGCGCCCTCACCGATGTCCGGGAGGAACTCAAGCAATTGCCCGCAGCGCACGATGCCGTGTGGGAGATGTTCCGGGACCTGCCCAACAAGCAGGATGATGAGGCCTACGTCCTGGCCTTGGCCGATGAACTGAAGCGCGAGGAGTTCTACAACCGCGTTTCCCGGTTCTCACGGCTCCTCAAGCTCGGCCTGTCGAGTCTCTCATGGATCCAGACCACCCCCGCCGCCAAGGTTGAGCGTTACAAGCGCGACGCCGTGCTGTTCCAGAAGATTCGCGCCTCGGTCAAGATCCGCTACGCCGAGGAGATCGACTACAAGGACTACGAGAAGCAGATCCAGAAGATGCTGGCGACCTATGTGCCGGCCGAGGAGGTCATCCAGGTGGTCGAGCCGGTGAACATCTTCGAGCGCGAGGCGTTCAAAGCCGAGGTGGATCGCGTCACTAGCACCCGCGGCAAGGCCGAGGTGATCGCCAACCGGACCAAGCGAACGATCACCGAGAAGATGGAGGAGGATCCCTTCTTCTACCGGAAGTTCTCTCTCCTGCTGCAAGAGGCCATTGAAGCTTACAAGGCCCAGCGGATCAGCGAGGCCGAGCTGCTGAAGAAGGTCACCGATATCATGGAGCGAGTCCGTGACGGCAGCCACGACGACACCCCCGCCAACGTGCGAGACAGCGACCTCGCCAAGGCTTTCTACGGTGCGCTAAAGGAGCAGGTTTCCGGCCTTGGCGCCTCAGGCGGCAAGATTGAAGAGGAAGCCGGCTCCTACGGCGGCAAGGACAAGCCGGATAACGCCGAGGTGAAGATCGCTGCGTTGCTTGGTGCGCTGGCCTGCGAGATCGAGGCCATCATCAGACGTCATGCCGTCGTGCGGTGGCGCGAGAATGCGGACGCCCAGAACCGGATGAGGAACGACCTCGATGACCTGCTCTTTACGCTGCAAAGCAAACAAGGCGCGAAGCTGAGCTATGCCCAGATGGACAGCATCATTGAGTCCATTTTGCGTATCGCCAGAAATCGTTCCGATGTCTGACCGGCTTTCGATCGCGACGGCTGCTGGCCGCGCCCTCCTCCTACGCAGCGATCGAACCACGCTCGCGGTCAGCGTCCGCCCTGACGGAACGGTGGAACTAAGGGCGCCTAAAGCTGCGACGGTGCCGTCCATCCAAGCCAAGGTGAAGACTCGCCTGCGCTGGATCGTTCGCCAGCGAATCAGATTCCGGGACATGCAACGCGACCGGGTTCCATTGCGCTACGAGTCCGGATCCACGCACACCTATTTGGGCCGGCAGTATCGGCTAAAGGTGACCGAGGCATCGAAGGCCAGCGTGCGTTTGAAAGGCGCCTACATCCACATTGCCAGTCCCAGCAAGCGGTCGGCGCAGGTGAAGACATTGCTCGATGGCTGGCTCCGCGATCGTGCCATTGTCCAGTTCTCCACGCGCTTGGAGAAATGGAAACCATGGTGTGAAGCGAGGAAGCTGCCGACACCCTCGGTCCGGCTGCTCAGAATGCCGAAAAGGTGGGGCAGTGCACACCGCACCGGCCGGATCCTCCTTAATCCCGAGTTGGTGAAAGCGCCGGCGATCTGCGTGGACTATGTGATCGTCCACGAGGTCTGCCACCTCAAGCACCCCCAGCACGATCGCGCCTTCTTCCGCCTACTGAGCGAGGTATTCCCGACGTGGCAGGCGGTCAAAATTCGTTTGGAACGCAGTGCCTATTTCTAGTTACGCTCTTGCTCGAGGCTTACGTTGAACGTGGGCCAAACCTATAGAATTAACCTGTCACTATTATATTTGTTCTAGGAAACACCGCAACCAGCCTGGCAAATCAGGTCACGAGGAGGGTTGCCGATTGGCGGCGTAGTGCGGCACGAGTCCCCAGCGATAAATTCCGCCACTGGCAATGGCACCACAGATGGGCGCGACGATATAGACCGTAAACCAGCCGTGACCGTTGGTCGTGAAGACCGTGTCACCCCAGTCGGCGAAGTAACTGAACACCCGGGGTCGTTGCGTTCACTCGCCATCGGCCTGCACCGAGGCCATCGCCAGTTTCCCGGCATGCAGGGCCTCGCGCGGAAGTTTCAAGGCCACGACCGCCGCCCCCGCCGCAAAGGCGAATGCGCCCCACAGGCAGCCCGCCAATCCGGCGACTTGGTAAAGCACCCCCGACAGCAGGCACCCGACGAGCCGGCCACCGGCATTCGCCATGTAATAGAAGCCGACGTTGAGCGCGACTTTGTCGCCATCGGTGTAGTCGAGAATCAGGTAGGAATGAACCGCCGAGTTGAGCGCGAACACGGCCCCGAACACCGCCAGTCCACCCACGATCACGACGCTCGCAGGCAGGCCGGCCGCCAACCCGAGCGGGATGGCCGCCGCCACGATCGCGAGCACGAATGCGATGGCAGAGGCCGTGCCGCCCGCCGGAGCGCGCCCGCGCAGAATGGCCGGGGCCGCCCCTTGAATGATGCCGTAGCCAATCACCCAAAACGCCATGAAGGCGCCGACCTGCGAAAAGCTCCAGCCGAGCACGCCGCGCAGAAACACCGGCACCCCGACGACGAACCAGATGTCGCGCGCACCAAAGAGGAAAAAGCGCGCCAGGCAGAGGATGTTGATCTCCCGGCTTTTCGAAAGCAGGTCACTCCAACCCGCCTTCACCTTTGACTTGCCCATGTCCCGCGGCAACGAAACCCAGGAGCCCAGCCAGATCACCGCGAGCGCTCCCGCCATGATCCACAACGCGCCCGCAAACCCGGCGGTCGCGAGCAGAAAGCTGCCCACGAAGAAGCCCGCGCCCTTGAGCGCGTTTTTCGAGCCGGTGAGGAGGGCCACCCACTTGAAGAGCGTGCCCTTGGCGCCGGGTGGCACGAGCACCTTGATCGCGCTCTTCGAACTCATCTTCGTGAGGTCCTTCGCAATGCCCGACAAGGCCTGCGACACCATCACCCAGGCGACCGAGGCAAATTCCGACCAACCCGGATTCAGGAGGGCCAGCATGCCCAGCGCCCAGACCTGCAGGGCGAGTCCAGCCACCAGCGTGACGCGCAACCCCATGCGCGACGCGAGCCAGCCGCCGAGCAGATTGGTGACGATGCCGAAGAACTCATAGAGCAGGAACAGGAACGCCAGCGTGACCGGCGGGTAGCCGAGGTTGAAGAAGTGCAGCAGCACCAACATCCGCAGCGCGCCATCCGTAAGCGTGAAACCCCAGTAGGCGCCGGTGACGAGGATGTAGTGGCGGACGTTCACGCGGACGAAATCAGAGCGAATGGCCCACCTTGCGCGCCAGTTCGGCCATGCGGTTGGCGTAGCCCCATTCATTGTCATACCATGCGTAGATCTTCACCATCCGCTGGTTCACGACCATCGTGGAAAGCGCGTCGATGGTCGCGGAGGCCGGGTTGCCCTTGAAGTCGATGGAGACCAGCGGGCGCGTCTCGTAGTCCATGATGCCCTTGAGCGGAGCGGTTTCGCTCGCGGCCTTGAGCAGGGCGTTCACTTCCCCGACCGTCGTGTCGCGCTTCACCTGGAAAACACAGTCCGTGAGCGAGCCGGTCAGCAGGGGCACGCGGATGGCATGCCCGTTGAGCTTCCCGAGCAATTCCGGATAAATGAGGCCGATGGCGGTGGCGCTGCCGGTGGTCGTCGGAATGAGCGAGAGGCCGGCGGCGCGGGCGCGCCGCAGGTCCTTGTGCGGTGCATCAACGATCGTCTGCGTGTTCGTCGCGTCGTGCACAGTGGTGATGGCGCCGTGCTCGATGCCGAGGCCTTCGTGCATGACCTTCACGATGGGCGCGAGGCAGTTGGTCGTGCAGGAGGCGTTGGTCAGCAGGCGGTGCCGCGCCGCATCATAAAGGTGATCGTTGACGCCCATCACGATGTTGAGCGCCTCGCCGCCCTTGACCGGGGCGGCCACGATGACCTTTTTGACGCCGCGCGCAAAGAACAGGGCGAGCTGATCCGGCGTGCGAAACTTGCCACTGCACTCCAGCACGAGGTCCACGCCGTGCGCCGCCCAGTCCACTTCGCCGGGCTGGGCGTGTTCGGTGAAGGCGATGCGCTGCCCGCCGATGCGAATGGCATTCCGGTCCTCCGCCACGGCTTCCTGCGCCCAGCGCCCCTGCACGGAATCAAACGTGAGCAAATGCGCCGCGCATGCCGCGCCGCCCTTGGGGTCGTTGATGAGCACCCATTCAAACCCGGGCCAGTTCCACGCCGCGCGGAAAGTGAGGCGGCCAATGCGGCCGAAACCATTGATGCCGATGCGAACCTTTTTCATTTTTATGGGGAAAAACTGCAGTGATCGCGTGCGGCTGAATCAGATCAGCGAACCGGCCGTGAGCCCACCGTGGCCGCGCATGCGCCGGAGGTTTTCGGCCAGGATGCAGCGAGCTGAATTACCGGTGCAGAGGAAAAGGACTATGCAGGCCGGACGGTTCATGCGGTGGCGCGGGTTGACTTGGGTTTCTTGGCCTTGGGGGCGCAGCAGGCAGGGCTGTTTTCGGCGATGTCGCCGGCCAGTTTGCGGCGCTTCTCGACGTCGCGCCGGAATACCGGGTTCTCGCTGACGCAATCCTGCAGGCAGGCCAGATTGGCCGACAGTTCGCGGGAAGGCTTGGGGGGAAGACTGCAGATGACCCAGTTGGCCTCTTTCCGGGATTCAACCAGCCCGCGCGAGCGCAGGTAGGCGAGATGCTTGGAGATTTTTACCTGCGGCTCGCCCAGGATTTCCTGAAAATGGCAGACGCACAGCTCGCCCTCGTGCAGCAGATTCAGGATCCGCAGCCGCGTGACATCGCAAAGACACTCGTAGATGTTGATCAGGCTCATGGGGGTTAGCAGCACTTGCCGGAGGGTTCGCCGCAACCACAACCCGCCGTCTCCGGGCTGACGCCGCAGGATTCGCGGGCGAGACAGTCGGTCTGCTTGTTGCCCAAGGTGAAACGAAGTTCCGCAGCCTGCACCGCCGCGGTCTCGAGGGTGTATTGCGCCACCACGCCGGAGTCGTATTCGACCTCAACGTCGAGTTCATCGGACGGAACGACCGCGGCGGAAAGCTCGAGGATTTTGGCCAGCTTGCCCGCGGTCAGGCGGTGCGTGTGGTCGTCTGCCGCCACCCAGGTCTGGAGCAGGCAGGACTCCTGCGAGCGACGGGTGCCGCCACAGTCGATGAAGTTTTTAACGACGTGGCCGACCTCCGTGACATGAAACGCGGCCGGAATCGCGTCGCCATCCGGCAGCACGAAACGCACGTGCTTGTCGGGGTGTTGGAGGAGCTTGGTCTTGAGCGTGCTGATATTCATGCCGCAACTGGTATATTCCTTTCAAGGAATATACAAGCCGGGTTTTAGTATTGTAGCATGAAGCCACGCTTCCTTTGGCCATCGGTTGCCAGCCCTATACCTGTGCCATCACCAAAAAACGTAATCCGCTTACGCTTGCAATCGATTACCCCAAAGCCCGAGGCGGCCGCACTTGCCCCAGTGCCATCGGCGGAAATAGCGGCCGTGCTTGTTTTCATTTTTGGCTTTAATGGAAATAAGCCTCCTGCTTGTTTCCATCCGTGAAAACGAACCAGCAGGCCGATTCAGCGGGCCGATGGATTAAAACCTTGGAAGGATACCAAGCCTTCCGGCCCAATCCTCTCCCGCCCGAGCTCGTCTGGACGCCGCGGTTGGTCCGCATCCTTTCGCAAGCGGACCGCCTGTTGGGGCGCTTGGCCGGTGAAGGGCGGCAACTGCCCAACCCCCATGTGCTCATCCGGCCCTTCATCCGCCGTGAAGCCGTCTACTCCAGCCGGATCGAGGGCACTCAGGCGACCTTGGGTGAACTGCTGGCCGCCGAAGCCGGTATGATCCCCGCACGCAATCCCGAGGACTTGCGCGAGGTCGGTAACTACGTGGCGGCTTTGGAGCACGGCCTGAAACGACTGAAAACGCTGCCGCTTTCGCTCCGTCTGGTTCGCGAACTTCACCAGAAACTTATGACTGGGGTCCGAGGCGACCATGCCACACCCGGAGAGTTCCGCCGAACGCAGAACTGGATTGGCCGTCCAGGCTGCACGCTGGCCGATGCTTCGTATGTGCCGCCCCCGCCGGACACTCTTCTGGCCCACCTTGGCCAATGGGAGGATTTCCTGCATGATGAGACCATCCCGCCACTCGTGCATGCCGCGCTGATGCACTACCAGTTCGAGGCCATCCATCCGTTCCTCGACGGCAATGGCCGGGTCGGACGATTGCTCATCACGCTTTGTTTGTGCGCGCGCGGCGTGCTGCCCGAGCCACTCTTGTATTTGTCGGCGTTTTTTGAGGCAACCCGGACCGATTACTATGGCAGTCTGCGCGCCGTCACCGAGCAGGGAGACTGGGCGGGCTGGATTGAGTATTTTCTCAACGGAGTGGCCCGCCAATCCGAAGACGCCTTGAGTCGCGCGGAACGGATCAACCGGCAACTCGCCGATTGGCGCAACGATTTTGCCGGTGGCGGCTCAAAGGTGCCGCTGCAACTCATCGATCTCCTCGGGGCCAATCCCTTCCTGAGTCCGCGCGAGACCGAACGCCGGTTGAAGGTTGCCTACAACACCGTGATGCGCGCCATCGCGGCATTGGAAGCCCGTAACGTCGTGGCGAAAGTGGGCGATAGTAAACGCGACCGGGTATATTGCGCCCATGCCATTCTCGATATTCTGGAAGAGCCTGCGCGCTTGGTGCCGGAAAAGACGGCAGCCCATCCTCGAGCAACCCGCCGTTAAATGAACTCGCTGTGCCCGGGGCCATGCCCTGCACCTGCGGCGTGTCCTTCTCCAGTCGCTTCGCTCCTTCCGTCAAACCCCATTCCGCCGTCGCCAAGGCTATGGCGGACAAGCCGGAGTTCGAACCGCGCTGGGCGCGGCACCAAAATACAAAACCCGCAAGCTTGCGAGTTACGGGTTTAAAGTTGGCGTCCCCACGGGGATTGATTCGGCCGGACGGCCTCAGGGCTTCGCCCCACGCCTGCGGCGTGTCCTTCTCCGCTACGCTCCGCCGAACCCAAGGTTCTCATCTCCGGGGATTGGCGGTCCCGCCAAACCGGGACCGGTGCTGCGCACTCGCGGCATGGTCGCGCCCCTTCTCCCTCCGCTTTGCTCCGGTCGTCGTTCACGAGCAAAGCGAGAAGTTTGACATCCAAGGGGTTCACATCCCCACGGGGATTGACTCGCTGCGCTCGGGGCTTCGCCCCACGCCTGCGGCGTGCCCTTCTCCAGTCGCTACGCTCCTTCCGTCAAACCCCTCCGGGGTTCGAACCGCGCTCAGCGCGGCGCCAAAATACAAAACCCGCAACTCTTGCGAGTTACGGGTTTTAAATTGGCGTCCCCACGGGGATTCGAACCCCGGTTCTTACCGTGAAAGGGTAGTGTCCTAACCGGGCTAGACGATGGGGACTAACCGCGGAACGCCGGAAGCTACGTTTCCACCCGCCTCGCGCAAGGTAAATTTTCCACCCGGTTTTCGCCGTGAAAATTGGCTTCGCCCGCCGCCCGATTGCGTGCAAACCAGCGGAGATGCATTTCCCCGCGATCGCCGCCGCCCTCCCCACGCAAGCCCGCACCTCATTCACCGGCCTGCCGTTCCCGCTCCTCGCCTCGGGCAAGGTCCGCGAAATCTTCGATCTCGGCGACGCCCTGCTGCTGGTCGCGAGCGACCGCCTCTCCGCCTTCGACGTCATCCTGCCCGACGGCATTCCCGGCAAGGGCATCATCCTCACGCAGATGAGCCTGTGGTGGTTTGCCCAGACCGAGCACCTCATCCAAAATCACCTCCTCCCCGATCAGGGCGGTGAATTCGCGCGCCGCGGACTCCATGACCGCGACCTGCAGTTGCGCAGCATGATCGTAAGAAAACTCCGGCCGCTCACCATCGAGTGCGTCGCCCGCGGTTATCTCGTCGGCAATAGCAGCAGCTGGAGCTCCTACCAAAAGACCGGCGAAGTCTGCGGCATCAAACTCCCGGCCGGTCTCCGTCCCGCCGAACGCCTGGCCACGCCCATTTTCACCCCGACCACCAAAGCGCCAAAGGGCCAGCATGACGAACCCATCAACGATGCGCAGGGCGCCGCCGCCGTGGGCGCGGAACTTTATGCCAAGGTGAAGGCCATGAGCCTCGCGCTCTACCAGTTCGGCCACGACCGCGCCCAGCAGGCCGGCATGATTCTCGCCGACACGAAGTTTGAGTTCGGCACCGATGCGGCGGGTCAGTTGTTCCTCATCGACGAGGCGCTCACGCCCGATTCCTCGCGTTACTGGCCGGCCGACGGCTACCGCACGGACTGCTCACCGCCGAGCTACGACAAGCAGTTTGTCCGCGACCATTTGCTTGCGCTCAAGTGGGACCAAAAACCGCCGGCGCCGCATCTCCCCGCCGACGTCATCCGCCGCACGCAGGAAAAATACCTCGCCGCGCTGCAGAACCTGCTCGGCTGAAGTCCCTCGCGTCACACCCACGTCCTTATGGAAAAGCGCGTCA
The DNA here is from genome assembly GCA_017988885.1 of Opitutaceae bacterium. Lineage (GTDB taxonomy): Bacteria > Verrucomicrobiota > Verrucomicrobiia > Opitutales > Opitutaceae > UBA2377. The sequence continues at coordinate 19,478 of JAGNQV010000039.1, forward strand.
CCTTGCGGGATATTGCCAAGGCCACCGGCCTGCACTTCACGACGGTGGGCTTGGTGTTGCGCAACAACCCCCGCGTCAAGGCCTCGACCGCCGCCAAGGTGCGCCGCGCCGCGCACCAACTGGGCTACACCCAGGACGCGATGCTTTCCGCCCTGTCTACTTATCGGCATGCCAGCGGGCGCAAATTCGCGGGCGCCATCGGCTTCATCGTGACCTATCCGCCGGAAGCGCTGAATCGCCCGTTCTTCACCGACCGCATCGTGGTGGATGCGGCCACCCAATACGCCAAATCGCAGGGCTTCTCCATCGAGCTATTTCAGATCAACGCCCCCGGCATGACCGCCGCCCGGATGAACCAGATTCTGCAGGCGCGGAATATCCAAGGCCTGATTCTCGCCACCCGCATGCCGGAACCCGGCGCGATGCCCGAGCTGGATTGGTCGCAGTTCTCCACCGTCGCCATCGGCTATTCCATCACCAATCTCGCGGTTCACCGGACCTGTCCGCACCATGCGAGCAACATGCGGCTTTGCCTGCAGGAACTCCGCCGCCGCGGCTACCGGCGCATCGGGCTGGTGCTGCAGCACAACATTTATGAGCGCAACCTGGGTATCGTGCTGGGTTCCTACCTGGCCGAGCAATACCTGCATCCCGCGGCCGAGCGGGTGGCCCCGCTGTTTGTCGAACAGGTCACCCAGGCCGCCTTGCGCGACTGGATGCGCAGCCAGCAAATCGACGGCGTCATCCTGACCGACCGCCCGATGGAAATTCGCGACTGGATCGTCGAGCTGGGCTACCGCGTGCCGGAACAAATCGGCATTGCGCTGATCAGCCGGTGGGGCACGAACGACGCCATCGCGGGCATCGACGAGCGCCCCGAGCTTTTTGGTGAAGCCGCGGCCAATTTCGCCGTCTCGCTGATCCAGCACAACGAGCGCGGGCTGCCGGCCTCGCCGCGCTATGTGCTCGTGCAGGGCCGCTGGGTCGAGCGGCCCTCCGTGCGGCCGCTGCCCGCCTGAACTCCCCGTGGAACCCCGCGTCACCCTGCGCGACATCGCCAAGGCCGCCGGCGTGCACTTCACGACGGTGGGCCTCGCGCTGCGCCACGACCCGCGCATCAAGCCCGCGACCGCGGCCAAGGTTCAAGCCCTGGCGCTCAAACTGGGCTACACCAAGGACGCCGTGCTCGCGTCGCTTTCGAACTACCGCCATCAGCGGCGCCCGCGTTTCGCCGGCGTGATCGCCTATATCGTCACCTACAATCCAGCGGAGACCCTGCCGACCAACCATCGCGAGCGCGCGACGGTCGCGGCCGCCACCGCCTACGCCAAGGACCACGGCTTCACCCTGGAGTCTTTCCAGCTCAACGCCCCCGGCATGACCGTGCCGCGCCTGAACCAACTCCTGCGCGCCCGGAACATCCAAGGCCTGATCCTTGCGCCCCGCCTGCCGGCGCCCGGTCCGATGCCCGATCTCGAGTGGGCGCATTTTTCCACGGTGGCCATCGGCTACTCGATCACCCAGCTCAACGTGCACCGGGTCTGCCCCCATCAGGCCCACAACACCCAGCTCTGCCTGCGTGAATTGGAGCG
>JAGNQV010000184.1 GCA_017988885.1 Opitutaceae bacterium
GCATGCACCGGTTGCATCTCGGGACGTTCGACGGTTTTTTTGCCCGCGTCGCGCGGAACTTCCCGCTCGAACTCGGGTTGACGGGTGAGTTTGAAGTGCTGCAGGACTACGCGGCGCGGGTAGAGCGCGGACGTGTGTTGCGCCGGATGTTTGAGCGCACGGGAAAACTTTCGGATGCGCAGAAGGAGTTTATCGAGGCCTTCAAGCGCGCAACGTTTGGCACCGACGAAAAGCGACTCGGCGCGCGGCTCGATCAGTTCATCGACGAGCATCAGGAGGTTTTCCTGGCGGCACCGGACGGCGAGCGCTGGGGCAATCCGCAGCTGATCTGGCCGGAGGGCAATGCGTGGTTTGCGGCGATGCCGCGGCGCGACGCGGCGGTGCGGGCGTTGCAGGCAGAGATCGCGCAGGCGGAGCTGGGTGACGCGCAGCGCGGGCGGTGGGCGGCGTTTTTTGCCGATTTGGAAACGTGGGCGCCGGGCGCGCCGATGGGGAAGGGGCTGACGTATCTTTTGGGCAACGCGCTCAAGGCTGCGCCAAGTTTCGAGGTGATCGTGGTAGAGCGGAAAAAACAGCCGCTCACGCCGGCCGCGGGCGAAGCGTTGCGCACGATCGTCGCGGCGGTGATCGGAGCGGAGTTGGCGCGGCAGTTGGAGACGACGCGCGGCATTCATGCGGTGCTCGCGGCGTATGAGGCGATTTATCACAGTTTGGTGCGCCGCGCGGGGAAACTGACCTTCGCGGATGTGCAGCGTCTGCTGTTGCCTGACGCGGCGGGTGGCCGGGAGTTGTCGGGCGACAGTGCGGACGGCCATCGGCTCTTCATCGACTTCCGCCTCGATGGGGCGACCGACCACTGGCTGCTCGACGAGTTTCAAGACACGAGTTTCGGGCAGTGGTCGGTGTTGAAAAACCTGATCGACGAAGCGGTGCAGGATCCGACGGGCGCGCGGAGTTTCTTCTACGTCGGCGATGTGAAGCAGGCGATTTACGCGTGGCGCGAGGGCGACCCGCGGCTGTTTCGCGAAATTTTCAACCACTACAACGCGGCGCAACCGGGGCTCATCGCGGAGCGGCATCTCGTGGCGTCGTATCGCTCGGGCCCGCCGATCATCGGCATGGTGAACGCAGTGTTGGGGGCGAAGGCGGCACCGGTGTTGACGGAGCTGTTTCCGGGCGAAGCGGCGGCGGCGTGGAACCGCGAGTGGCGCGACCACACCACGGCGCGGCCGGAGCTTGGCGGGCAGGTGGCGCTGTTGCACGCGGAAGACGAGGCGGCGCGGTTTGCGGTGACGCTGCAATTGTTACACGAGATTGCGCCGCTGGAGCGCGGGCTGACGGTGGCGGTGCTGGTGCAAAAAAATGCCACGGCGGCGGCGTTGGCGGATTTCCTGCGCCGCGAGGGCGGATTACCGGCGGTGGCGGAAGCAGACTTGCACGTTTGCACGGACAATCCGTGCGGCGCGGCGTTGCTCGCGCTAATGAAGGCGGCGGCGCATCCCGACGACACGCTGGCGGCGGCGCAGGTGAACATGACGCCGCTCGGCGCGGTGTTGCGGGCGGCGGGAGTGGAAACACCCGAGGCGCTGACGCGCGCGTTGCTCGGGCAGATTCACGCGGTGGGGTTTGAACCTACGCTGGACGCGTGGTGGCGGAGGTTGGAGCCGATGCTGGATCCGGCGGATGCGTTTACCCGGCAACGGGCGCGCCAGTTTATGGCGGCGGCGGGGTTGTTTGATGCGACGGGAAGCCGCGAGGTCGCGGAGTTTATCGAGTTCATGGCGCGGCACACGGTGAGGGATACAGAGGCGGCGGCCGTGGTGCGCGTGATGACGGTGCACAAGGCGAAAGGCCTCGGCTTCGATCTGGTGATTTTACCCGATCTCGAAGGGCAGAAACTGGAGCAGGCGCGGGACGGACTCGCGGTGCATCGTGCGGCGACACGTGAGGTGGAGTGGGTGCTGGACCTGCCAGCGAAAGAGATTGCGACCAGCGATCCGGTGCTCGCGGCGCATCTCCGCGAGGCGGAGGCCGCGGCGTGCTACGAAAAATTGTCGCTGCTTTATGTGGCGATGACGCGAGCCAAGCGGGCAATGTATGTCGTGATCAAGCCGTCGGGCAAATCGACCTCGCGCAACTTCACGAAGTTGCTCGGCGAAACCCTGGGGGAAACGCCGGAGCCGGTGCGGGTGGGGCGGTTGGAACTGGCCGGAGCCTACGCCGTGGGCGATAGCGATTGGGCTACCCGAATCGCACCGACGGCGGAAACGGGGGACGGGACAAAAGCGGGGGGGGCGGCGCCGGCGCTTTTGCCGCCGCTCGATCCGGCAGCAGTCAGGCGCTCGCCTCGTCTCGCAGCGCGCCGACCGTCGGACGGGAAGGCGGGGCTGCTGCCGGCGGCGGCGTTGTTCGCGGCCGGGGCTGGCCAAGCGGCATCGTTTGGGACGATGGTGCATGAGGTATTCTCTTTAGTGGAATGGGCGGGCAACGCACCGGCGGGTGGCTGGGCGGCAGTGGCGGCGAAGACGGGTGCAAGTGCCGAGGCGGTGGCGGTGGTGCGGGCGTGCGTCGAGGCGCCTGCATTGACGGCGGTGTGGGCACGACCCGCCGCCGATACGGCCGAAGTGTGGCGGGAGCGGGCCTTTGAGGTGGTGCTCGAAGGAGCCTGGATTACGGGCGTATTTGACCGGGTGGGGGTGGTGCGTGATACGACGGGGCGGGCGACCGCAGTGACCGTATGGGATTTTAAGACAGATTGCGTTGAAACGGAAGCTGATGTGGTGACGGCCATGGCCCGGCACGCGAGGCAGCTTAATCTCTATCGGCAAGTTGCTGCCGTGCTCACCGGGCTTGATCCAGAGCAGGTGGTTTGCGAACTCGTGCTCACCCGTCTGCGGCGGCGGGCGGTAATTCCGGTCGCAGCAGGTTGGTAAATTCGGGCTTTACAGGCACGGGACGGCCCAGCACGTTGCCCGCTCACCAACTCTCTACACCATGGGCAATCTGAAAAAGAAACGTCGTCTGAAAATGTCGAAGCACAAGCGCCGCAAGCGCCTTAAGGCCAATCGGCATAAGAAGCGCACGTGGCAGAAATAAGCCGCGCGGCCCAGCCGCCACCCCGTGGGTAAACCCTATGCAACCCGCCGCGATTTGCGGCGGGTTTTTTTTGTCCGGCGGGGATTTTCCGCGCAGGGTTGAAATTAAACAAAAGGTAAATGGCGACGCCCGAGGGTTTAAGGGCGGCATTTAGTCTTGTCATGCGGGCAGTCATTCTGCAGCTTCCCCAACCGTCTCCCCTTACTTCAATCACTGCCCGCTCCGGACTGACCCCGGTGTGGCGATGGTCCACCAACCAACAAACCGACTGCTCGCAGCTCACTGACGCATGCTTTTTTCAGCAAAGCCGAAAGGGTATTTCGTCGAACAGAATGACCACGCGGTTATGCTGGCTCGGACTTCGTCACCCGTGGGACCGATGGTGATTGAGGAGCTGGCGGAATGCCCGGTGGGCGATGCAGCCGGGCTGGCTGAAGCGATAAAAAAGATCCAGCCGAAGAAGTCTCCCAGCGGTTATCTGCATGCCAGTTGCGGGATCTATACGCCGAAACGGTATGTGCGGCGCGCTACCCTGGAGGTAAAGCGGATCAAGGAGCCTACTTATTTCGCCGAATTGCTCACGCAGCAATTTCGTATCGAACCCGACAAATACGTGACGATGGTGCTCAACGCTCCTGATGGCACCGATTACGATGTCAGTAAGGTATCGACGCAAAAAGAGGCGGTTTTTGGGGGCATGCCTACAGATGAAATTGTCGCCGCCCAAGATGCCCTGCTCGCCAGTGGTATCTATCCGGAGCGGATTGAGCTGGGTTCGATTGCGATGCTTGGTGGAGTTGTTGATTATCTTACCTTTACCAAATCGAAGACCCCGACGATGATTTTGGAGATTGGGGCCGAAGCGACTCATTCCTTTATTGTGAGCAGCATGGGGTTGGAAGCGACTCGACCCATTCCGCAGGGCTTGGAATCGATGATTCCTGTCGTGCAAAAAGAATTGGGCCTGAAAGATGAAGAATCGGCTCGGAAGTTGTTCTTCTCCAATACCTTTGATTTTACTGGCATGGGACCGCTGCTGATCAAGAAATTGCTCAAGGAACTGCAATCCTCCATCGGTTTTTATGAAGTGCAGACCGGCCAATCCGTCGGGTTGTTGATTTCCACCATGTTGCCGCCGAAACTGGCTTGGCTGGATGGTGCGATCGCTTCAGCGCTCGGTGTGGGCACCCTGCAACTTGAGCTGCTGCCGTGGCTCGAGTCCCGCCAAATCACTTTTACCGATGCCGCCAAGAGTGTGGTGGATGCCCGCTGGTTGGGGCTCCTCAGTCTCATGGCACGTTACGATACCGCAACCCCTGTGGCCAATGCTGTCGCTGCTGAAAAAAAAGACTGACGTCGCCGCGAACCAGTTGCCGGCTTGGCATCCGAACTTCCGCAATTTCGAGCGGTTGCCGGATACCAAGGTCGTGCGCACGGCCTTCTTCGTCAATGGCGCGGCGATTTTCGTCGCCTTGGTGCTGCTGACCTATTTCGGCGTGCAAGAGCTGCAGTTGCACTCGCTCAATACGCAGATCAATGAGTGGGATGCGCAGGTCAGCCGGGACAAGCGCAGCAGTGATTTGGCTGTGACGCAGTTCAAGAAGTTCCAGGCGGAAGAGGCCAAGCTGCAGGAAGTGGAAAAATTCCTCGTCTCGCGCCCGACCGTCTCGGATTTGATCCTGCGCGTCGGCCAGACCCTGCCCAAGAATGTGGCCGTGGATGTCTTTGAATTGCGGGATTCGCTGTTGGTGCTGCGTTGCACCGTCCGCGGAGCCGCGGATTTGGCCACAGGTTACGCCACGGCCTACGTCGACCAGTTGCGCAACGATCCCGAATTCGGCGCCCAGTTTGAATCGGTTGAACTGACCAATCTGAACCGTGTCGCCTCCACTGGTCGGCTGGCAATCGAGATTGCGGTGAAGCTGAAGGCTCCGGTCGCCGCCAAGGAGGCGAAGAAATAACCATGGCGCTTTCAAACGACCAAGCCGTCGCGTTGCTGAAGAAGAACCCTGTCATCGCGGGTTCCGTGGTGTTGTGCCTCGTGCTCGCCGCTGGGATTTATTTCCGGATGGACCTGATTCCAGAGGCTACGGCTACGCTGCAGCAAAAATCCGCCGAGGGTCAGCGCTTGGCGGCCAACATCAAAAATGCCGCCCAGTTGGGTGACCAGTTGGTGGCGGTCACCGCTGCCAACAAGGAAATTGACACGCGATTGGTGCGGGTAGGCGCACTCGCGAGCAACCTGCAGTATTTCTACAAGTTGGAGGCGGATACCGGCGTCAAGCTGCTCGACTTGCGGCAGGTCGCCGGAGCGTCCCGGACAGGGAAAGAAAAACCAACCTACCTGCCGGTCGTGTTTAACTTGTCGGTGCAGGGCACTTATCCACAGGTGTTTGACTTTCTCCGGCGCTTGCAAAGCGGCGCCCATTATTGCCGCATCATGACCGCGAATTTTGTCCCGGCAGCCGGTAGTAGTGAGAAC
>JAGNQV010000185.1 GCA_017988885.1 Opitutaceae bacterium
CGGAGAAATCGGTCGTGAGGAGGGCGGGCGGCTGGTAGCCGGCGGTGCCGGGGGGGGTGAAGCTGTGCGCGGGCTGCTGGCCGCCGCGCAGGATTTTTTCCACGATGGCGGTGCGGTCCACCGCCAGAGCGAGGGCGTGGCGGATCTTGGGAATATTGAGCAGGGGACGCGTGACATTGAGCCGATAAAAATACGTATCAAGGAACGGGCTGATGCGGAGCACGTCCGGCTGGTCGCGGCGGTAGGCATCGACTTTGCTGACCGGCAGCGATTCGGTGATGTGCAATTGGCCGGCGCGGAAGGCGCGTTCCTCGGCGTCCACGCTGTCGGTGGGATGGAAGTGAATCGCGTGAAGCCGCACCTGCGTGGCGTCCCAGTAGGTGGGTGATTTCTCGACGATGATGGTGCGGCCGGGTTGCCAGGATTTGAGGACGAACGGGCCGTTGCCGACGAAGTTTTCCGGCCGCGTCCAAGGGCCGCCGCGGGTGTAGGGTGAACCGGCTTTTTCCAGCGCGGGCAGACAAACCGGGAACCAGACCGGATTCGTCAACAGGGAGAGAAAATAGGGCGAGGGATGCTCGAGGCGGATGATGAGCGTATGCACATCGGGCGCAGCGAAACCGACCTGCGTGAAATCGAGCAACTGGCCCTTGTGATAGGCCTCGGCGTTCTGCACGACGTAGAGCATCGTGGCATAGTCGGCGCCGAGAGAGCGGGTGAGCACGCGCCGGAAGGAATTGAGAAAATCCTGGGCGACGAGCGGAGCGCCGTTGGACCAGCGGGCATCCGCCCGGAGATGGAAGGTGTAGGTCAGGTTATCGAGTGAGACGTCCCAGCGCTCCGCGACTCCCGGCACGGGATGAAGATCGGTCGCATCCTCCGCGACAAGGCCCTCGAAAAGGGCGGTGACGACGTTGATCTCCGGCAGGCCGGTGACGACGTGGGGGTCAAGATCGGCGACGTCGGCACCGAGCCCGCGATGCAAGACCTGTTCGCGGACGCCGCGCTCGACGGGTGTTTCGCGCGACCAGCAACCGGCAAGGGCAAGGAGGCCGAGGAGGGCGGGCGAAAGGATGAGACGGCGCATCGGGAGTCGCGGCATAAAGCCGCTCCTACAGCTTTTCAATCAGCGCCACGGCGTGCGCGGCGAGCGCCAGACCGCTGCCGATGTCATCGATGCCCTCGTTGGTGGTCGCCTTGAGCCCAATGGCTTCGGAGGAAATGCCCGCCGAATGGGCCAAGGCGGTTTTCATCTCAGCAATATGGCCATAGAGGCGCGGTTTTTCGGCGATGACGGAGACATCGAGGTTGACGATGGTGTAGCCGCGCTCGCGCAGTTGCTCGACGACGCGGCGGAGCAGCACTTGGGAGTCGATATTATGAAAAGCGGCGTCGGTGTTGGGAAAGAAATGCCCGATGTCCGGCAGGCCGGCCGCGCCGAGCAAGGCATCGCAGATGGCGTGGGTGATGACGTCCGCATCCGAGTGACCGTCGAGGCCGTAATCGGTGTCGAACTTGACCCCGCCGAGCACGAGCGGCCGGCCCGAGGCAAAGCGGTGGATATCATAACCGTGGCCGATGCGTAGGGTAGCCATAGCGGAAAATCTCAGGCGTTGAGTTGGGCGAACAGGAATTCCAAGTAGGCGAGATCCGCCGGCGTCGTGAGCTTGGGATTGGGGTGCGGGTTTTCTAGCAGGGCGACGGGATGGCGGAGCAGTTCGACGGCGGCGGCATCATCGGTGATGCGCCGCCCGCGGGTGGCGACCAAGGTGTAGGCGCGGACAATGAGGGCGCGTTGAAAGACCTGCGGGGTTTCCATCGCCCACAAGCGGGAGCGATCGAGCGAACGCAGGCGGCCCTCGCCGCGGTGTTCCTTGATGGTATCGGTCACGCGATGGGCGAGAACGACGGCGGCCTCGCGGCGCACGATCTTATGCAGGGCGACGAGCTGCTCGGGGCGAACGAGAGGGCGCGCGCAGTCGTGGATGAAGACGTGCTCGATGTCGTCGGGCAGGACGGCAAGGGCGTGCATGACGGAGTCCTGCCGCTCGCGGCCGCCGCGCACGAGGATGGACGGAGTGGGCGTGTAGGCGGAAAGTTCGGTCAACTGGCGCTGGTCGCGGTAAACGACCACGTAGTAATCGGCGATGCCGCTGGTGATGAAGGCGGCGGCGGAATGGGCAAAGACCGGCCGGCCGGCTAGCGGCGCGAGGACTTTGTCGGCCACGGCACCGCGCATGCGCTGGCCGCTGCCGGCGGCGAGAAGAATGGCGGCGGTGCGGCTCATGGGGTGAAGCAAGGAGCGGGGAGCATGAAGTCAGGAGCTGGAAAGCTCGGCGAGGATGACACGAGCGGCGGCGGCGGGATCGGGAGCCTTGAGGATGGGCCGACCGACGACGATGTAACTGGAACCGGCGCGGGCCGCTTCGGCGGGGGTCATGACGCGCTTTTGATCGTCGCCGCCGGATTCACCGGCCGGACGGATGCCGGGGGTGACGAGTTTGACTGAGGCAGGCAGCTGGGTGCGCAGGAGCGGGACTTCGAGGGGGGAGCACACGAGACCGTTCAGGCCGGCGGCAATCGCGAGCCGGCCGAGCCGGGTGACCTGGGCCTCGGCGGCACCGCCGACGCCGATTTCGCCGAGGCCGGTGGCGTCCATGGAAGTGAGCACGGTGACGCCGAGCAGGAGCAGGTCGGGTTTCGACTGCTGCTGGGCTTGCAGGGCGTAGCGCAGCATCTCACGGCCGCCCGCCGCATGCAGGGTGAGCATCCCGATGGGCAGAACCGCCAGCGATTCCACGGCCTTGGCGACGGTGTTGGGGATGTCGTGCAGCTTGAGATCGAGAAAGATATTAAACCCCTCGTCGGCGACGGCGCGCACATAGTCGGGGCCGTGGGCGGTGAACATTTGGAGGCCGATTTTTACCCAGCGGAGGGAGCCGCGCAACTGGCGCAACATGGGTGCGGCGGCTTCACGGGTGGGGACATCGAGGGCCAGAATGAGTTCGCAAGGCATCGTAAGGTGCGCCCATTGGATACTAACGGGCAGTAATCAAAAGCCTAAATCAGGCTGGCCCGCATTTGGGAAATGAGCGTGCATGGCAGGATTCCCACACCGTGAGCCACGTCACCGTATTTTCCCCAGCCAAGCTGAATCTGTTTCTCGCTATCACCGGCCGGCGCAGCGACGGCTTTCATGAACTGGTGTCGGTCGTGGCGCCGCTCGCTTGGGGCGACCAACTGGAGGCGCGGCGGCAGGAGCCGGGCAGGGCGGGCCGGTTTACCCTCGCGTGCAACGACACGACGGTGCCGGTGGATGAGACGAATCTGGTGCTGAAGGCGGCCGGGGCGTTTGTTGCGACCACAGGGTGGCGAGGGGCTGCGCATTTTGTGCTGACGAAACGCATTCCGCTCGGAGCCGGACTTGGCGGCGGCAGCAGTAATGCGGTGGCGGCTTTGCGGGCGCTCAACGAGCTGGCGGGGCAGCCGCTGGACAAAGTCGCGCTGGGCACGCTCGCGGCGACGCTGGGGTCGGACTGCGCGCTGTTTGTGCATGGCGGTCCGGTGATCATGCGGGGCCGGGGCGAGCGGATCGAACCATTGTCGGAGGCCGAGTGCGGCCGGTTGCGAGGGCGGCGGGTGCTGGTGTTCAAACCGGCGTTTGGCGTGGCGACGGCGTGGGCTTATCAAAAAATGGCCGCTCGGCCGGGCAGTTATCTGCCGGCAGAGGAGGCGGAGGCGCAGCTGCAGGCGTGGCGGCAGCAGCCGGGAAAGCCGTTGGCGGAACTTTTGGGCAACAATATGGAAGCGGTGGCGTTCAGGAAATTTCCCGCATTGCCGGCGTTGTTGGCAGATTTGCGCGAACGCTTTGGCCTCGCGCCGCGGATGAGTGGCAGCGGTAGCGCTTGTTTCGCTTTGCTGCCGGATGGAGCGCCGGTGGCGGCGATCAAGGCGGCGGTGCGCGAGGCGTGGGGCCCGGGGAGTGTGGCGGTCGAGACCACACTGACGTAAATCCGCATTGACCCCTGCCATGGGGACCGCGTTATCGTCCGGCGCCGCCTGTCACTCCGCAGGTGGTTCCCATGCCAACGGAAACCCGCGCCACCGGCCCCGAACAGATCGTGCAAGGCATCGCCGCCTCGCAGGGCATCGCCTTTGGCCAGGTGTTTCTTTACATCCAGAGCGATGTGGAGGTGGCCAATTACGAGGTGGCCCCGGAAAAGCAGGGCGAGGAAATCGCGCGGTTTGAAAAGGCCCTGCTGATCACCCGGCAGCAGATCACGAAGATCAAGCACGAGGTGGAGCGGAACATCGGGCCGGAGGAAGCGCTCATCTTTGATGCCCACTTGATGGTTTTGGAGGATCAGGCGCTGATCGCCGAGACCATCCGGGAGTTCGAGACGACGGCGCGCAACATCGAGACCTGCTTCAACAAAATCTCGTCGCGCTACATCAAGGCGTTTTCCGAGATCGACGACGAATACCTGCGCGAACGGGCCAGCGATATCCGGGATGTGGCGCAGCGGGTGTTGCAGAATCTCTTGGGGCAGGCGGAGAACAGCCTGAGCCGGCTGGCGGACAAACGGGTCGTGGTGGCCAACGACATCTCGCCCTCCGATTCCGCCAGCATCGACCGCAGCGCTGCGCTGGGCATTGTCACCGACACCGGCAGCAAGACCAGTCATGCGGTGATTGTGGCGCGCTCCATGAAGGTGCCGGCGGTCGTGGGCGTGCATGATTTCACCAGGCGGGCGCGGGATGGCGACTGGGTCATCGTGGATGGCTACGACGGCATCGTCATCCTGAACCCGACGGAGAGCACGCTGTTCCGCTACGGGAAAATCCGCGAGCAGAAGCAATCCTTCGAGGCGCGCCTCATGGTGGCCAACCGCGAACCGGCCGTCACGCTCGACGGGGTGGCGGTTTCGCTGATGGCGAACATCGAAAAAGTGGACGAAGTGCAACTGGTGAAGGACTACAATGCTGCGGGCGTGGGGCTTTTCCGCACCGAGTATCTTTACCTCAACAACGCCCGCATCCCTTCCGAGGCGGAGCAAGCGGTGGCCTATCGCACCGTGGCGGAATCACTCGCGCCGCATCCGGTGGTGATCCGCACGCTGGACTTGGGCGGCGACAAGCCGATGGCGGGAAACCCCGATTTATTCCCGAAGGAAAACAATCCCTTCATGGGGTTCCGCGCGATCCGGTTCTGTCTGGAAAATCAGGAAATCTTCAAAGACCAACTGCGGGCCATCCTGATGGCGAGTGCGCACGGCAAGGTGGAGATCATGTATCCGATGATCAGTGGCGCGGAGGAGCTGAACCGGGCCAATGCGGTGCTGGAGGAATGCAAGGCCGAGTTGCGGGCGCGCGGGACGGCCTTCGATGAAAAAATCGCGGCCGGCACGATGATCGAGATTCCGAGCGCGGCCATGACGGCCGACATTCTGGCCAAGCAGTGCGATTTTTTCAGCATCGGCACGAACGATCTCATCCAATACCTGCTGGCCGTCGACCGGGTGAACGATCGCATCGCACACCTCTATGAGCCGACGCATCCCGCGGTGCTGCGCACG
>JAGNQV010000040.1 GCA_017988885.1 Opitutaceae bacterium
TTCAACTTTTGGAATCTTTGCCGGCGGCCGTGGTCCCGCTGCAATTGCGTTGGGAGGGGGCGGGCGACACCTTGATCGGGTTCAACGGCAGCGTGTCATCGCTCATCGCCTTTCTGTGGTATCCCATCGTGGGCGCCCAGAGCGACCGGCATCGCGGGCGGCTCGGCCGGCGGCGGCCGTTCCTGCTGTGGTGCATTCCTCCGGTGGTGCTTAGCCTGCTGTTGCTTGGTTTGGCGAAACCGGCCGGCGCGCAAGTGGTCGAGATTCTCGCCGGGTTTGGGCTGGGTTCACGGATCACGCTGGCGGGCTGCACAATCGCGTGGGTCTTCGCCTGCCTGCTGATTTTCCTGCTGTTTAACGCCTACGTGGTGCAGGTCTACGCTTGTTTGGTGGCGGATGTCATCCCGCCGGAAGTGCTCGGCAAATTCGCGGGATTTTATCGGGCCGTGGGCGCACTGGGCAGCCTGGCGTTCAATCGCTGGATTTTCGGCTGGGTCGAGGGACATACTTTTCATGTCTACGCCTTGATCGGGCTCATTTATGCGACGGCCTTCACCTTGTTGGTCTGGCGGGTCAAGGAGGGCACTTACCCGCCGCCCCCGCCGAAGGCCGCGGGCGGGCGGATCGGAGCCATCAAGGGCTACCTGAAGCAGTGTTTTGCCCATCCGCTTTACCTCAATTTTTATACCATCACTTTTTTCAGCTGGGGCGCGCTGGCACCGATGGGGTTCATGGTTTTCTTTGCGACGCAGGCGGGGAAGCCGGGCTATGCGGACACCCTGGGGCTCTCGCTGCAGCAGTTTGGCGAGATCAAGGGGTGGACTTTTCTGGTCCAGATTCCGGTGTTCCTGATCGTGGGCTATTTTGTGGATCGGTTTCACCCGGTGCGGGTCGCCGTGGTGGGGATGCTGTTCACGTGGCTCAGCTTTTTGGGCTGCTTCTGGTTCATCCATGATGAACGCACGCTGCTTTTCTGGATGTGCCTGAACCAGGGATCGATTGCGATTTATTTGGGGGCGGCGATGGCGCTCGGTCCGCGCATTCTGCCGCTGGGACGCTATGGACAGTTTGTCAGCGCCAATGTCATCTTTGGCATCAGCAGCCTGATATTCGCGCCACCCCTCGTCGGCTGGCTGCTGAGTGAACTGCGCAACTATCGCTACGTTTTCCTGTTTTCCGGTTTGGGCAATCTCTGTGCTTTCATTGCTTGTATCACCCTTTATCTGCAATGGAAACGGATAGGCGGTGATAAAAACTACCGTCCGCCCGCTGTCGGCGGCGACCCGGCCTGACCGACTATTTTGGCTCAATAAAAATCATGAACGCAAACCCCTGCTCCGGTCCAACCTTCACCAGCTTTGCTCATCGCGCCGGCCCGGCCTTAGAACGGGTCCAGCAGACGTGGAGCACGGGTTTACTGGCGCAAACTGCCCTGGCCGTCGTGCCCCCGGCACGCGACGAGCCGGTCTGGGCCTTTGCGCTGCCGGTGCACGCCAGCCGGCAAACCATGCTGTTCGTGGACGTGGTGCTGGATTGTGGCGAGTCGCCCGACCAACCGGTCGCGGCGGGCTACCGCACGAGCTTTGTGGTTGAGTGGGCGGGCTGGAACACGATGTATTTCGCGGTCTCCTCGCTGAAAAAAATTGGTGAACCGGCCGGCTTGCACGCGGTGCGCCGGGTGCGGTTTGAGGCCGGCAGTGCGACCTTTGCGGACACGGTGCTGGGCCTCGGCGCCCTGTCCTGGGAGGCGGACGCGCCGCTGATCCCGGTCACGCCTTACGAGGACATGGTGGTGAATTTTCTAAGTGAGCGCATGTGGAGCCGGGAGGACTGGACGCATACTGGATCGGCCGGTCTTCCGCCGGAAGATCGAGCACTGGACGTGGCCTGGATGTATGCGAATCTGCGCTATGTGCAGAAGCCGGGTCGCCGGCACCAGACCGCCTACACGCGACGCATGGCGGTGGACCTCGCCGCCTATCAAGCGATCACGCTTTTCACCGCGACGGATCTGCGCGCCAACTTCAGCCTCGTGCTGGAAATCGACGGCGTGTCGGTCCGCGTCATTGACCGCCGGCGCGGTCTGGGGGGCGGCGATGAAATGCGTGCGCTGATTTTCGGCCGGCGGTTGACTGCACTGACGATCGAACTGGAACAGGCGGAAGACGAAATCTGCGAGGTGATTGATGTCCAAGTCGCCTCCTCCATCCGTTGGATTCTACTGGAAAAGAAGGGCACGGATCCTTTGCTGGTCGGGCAGGCGTCAGGGATTCCCGCCGTGTTGCTGCCGGCCCCGGTGGAAAATCCGGATACAGGCCTGCTGCCGATCGGCCTCTTTGTCGGTCGCGACGAGTTCCTGCGGCTGCGGACGGCGGCGCAGGTGCCCGGGCCGTTGAAAAAGATGGCGGATGAAATCATCGCGGAAGCGGTGGCGCATCTCGAATACCAGCCGGAGCAGTATGCCGGCCGCTACCTGCCGGTGGATCTTGGCAACCAAGGTTGCGAGCGCCGCGTTTCGCCGGCCGACCAGATGTATCATCTCAACAGCTGTATGGTCTACGGGGCGATGGCCTATGCATTGACCGGTGATATGAGCCATGCACAGACGGCGCGCCGGGCGTTGTTTACCGCGGTGCGCTGCACGACCTGGCAGGCGGGTTTTGCCAGCCGCATTCCGGCCGGACAGCCCGGCTACCGTGCGCCCTTCATCGAAACGGCCGTGGCCGAGGCCATCGCCGCCTGCTATGATTTCATTTATCCGCTGCTGGCGGAGGCGGAACGGCGGGAGGTGGAGGATGCCCTTTATGAAAAAGCGCTGCCGTGGATCGACATGTATCTGCGGCTGAATGGGGAGGGTTATCTGCTCAACAGCAACCAGGGTGCGGTCTACACGGCTGGGCTCGTGTGCGCAGCCTTGGTGGCGCGCCGCAGCCATCCCGATGTGGATGCGATTCTCGAACGCGGCATCCAATGGTTCCCACGGATGATGAACAATTATTACAAGGTCACTGGGGCCTCGAATGAAGGGCCGGGCTACTGGGAATATACGACGCAATATGCCGTCACCGCCCTCATCGCCATCAGCCGGCACAAAGGCTGGCGCGTGCAGGATTACGCTCCGGCGCATCTGGGCCGGACCATGGACTACATCATGCACACCCGCTCCTTGGCGCGGGACCGACTCTCGTTTCTGCCCATGGGCGACAACATCGAGTCCATCGGTTACAACTTCATGAACAGCTCGTTCATGTTTTTTGCGAAGTATTACAACGATCCGAATGCGCTCTGGCTGTGGCACGAATACTTTGGGCGCCGGCCCAATGCTCCGGGCGCTCCGTTCTTTGGCAAGCGCATGGCCGGGGCCTGCTCGCTGTCCGGGCTCATGGATTTTCTGTTGTTTGTGGAAGGCGCACCCGGCACGCCACAACTGCCGCCGCACAAACACTTCGAAGTGTGCGACCGCATCGTCCTGCGCACCGGCTGCAATTACGGCGACATCCTTTGCCTTTTCGAGGGCGGACCGCAGACCTTCGACCACACGCACGACGACAAAGGCCAGTTTATCATTGAGGCTTACGGCGAGCGTTTTGCCGCGGATCCGGGTGTCATTCGCTATCAGGATCCGGCGCATCTTTTTTACAAGGGCACGCCCTACCACAACCTCGTCACACTCAAGAGCCGCAACCAAGACTACCGCGATCCACAACACGCCGTGGTGCTGGACCGCGTCGCCTGCGGCGGCGCGTGCGACTATGTTTCCGCCGATCTGCGCAACTCCTACAAGGCGTTCACAAAATACCGGCGCCGGTTGCTGTTTGTCCGGCCGCATTATTTTCTGGTGCTCGACGACGTGGCGGCGACGGAACCCGGCCTGGAATGGAATTATCACTCCTGTGCACCGATTGAGCGGATCGACGCTGGCGCCGGCTTCATCCGGCTGCGCGGCGAGAAGGCGGGCATGACCATGGCGGTCGGCAGTCTGCGCCCGCTGGTGGCGGCCGAGGGCCGCTACGCCGCGGATGGCGCCGTGCTCACGCACAACCTCGTGCTGACGCAGGCGGAGCCGGTCCCGGCCATGACCCTCGCGGCGTTGCTCGTGCCGTATCCGCTGGGCGCGGCGTTGTCCGAGCCGCAGGTGACCAAGACCCTGACCACGGATGGGGTGAGCTACACGGTTACCGGCGCTTGGGGCACCGACCGGGTGGAATGCGTGCTTACCGGTCAGCCGCCCGCGGATCGCCCGCTCATCCGGGTGCAACGAAATCAGGGTGGTGGTTTCGAAACGGTTTTTGAGACCAACGATTGAGCGGTAGCAGCGGGTGGGGTGATTTCCGCGCAGCGGTATTGCGGGCGGTAAAACTACCGCCCGCACTTTGCCTTGCGCGCAATTTGTGGCAGGGTGGATCGGGTCTGCTCCGCGAGCGGTCCGGCGGCGGTGGAATCACCCGCGCCGCAACCTCAACCTCCTCCAATCATGATCACGATTCTTCCCGAAACGACCGGCTATACCCTGGTGGTGAAGGCGAGCGGCAAGCTGACCGCCGAAAGCTACGAGACGGTTTTCATCCCCATCCTCGAAAAGCTCATCAAGCACTACGGGCAGATCCGGCTGGTGCTCCAGTTTGATGAGACCTTCACCGGCTGGGAGGCCGGGGCGATGTGGGACGATGCCAAGTTTGGGGTGCAACACCGCAGCAACTTCAAGCGGATTGCCGTCGTCGGCGCGCCCAAGTGGGTGGAATGGGGCACCAAGGTCGCCGCAGGTCTCATGGACGGCGAACTCAAGACCTTTCCTGCCACGGACCTGTTCGAGGCGATTATCTGGGTCAAGCAGTAGCGCGGGGTCGGTGCCGAGTGCGGTTGTCCGCTCGACTTATGGCGTCACCCGCGTCGCAATAGCTCGGAAGGCGCGGATGGCGGATGGTTGGTTAAAAAACAGCGGAGCATGAATCCCAGACTAAAAATTCTGTTCGTATGTGCGATGAACAAGCAGCGCAGCGTCACCGCGGAGCGCTTGTATCGCAACGATGCCCGGCTTGAAGTGCGGTCGGCCGGCGTAAGGTCGGCCGCCCATCGGCGCGTAGCGGAGGCAGACTTAAAATGGGCGGATGTCGTGTTTGTGATGGAGCGGGAGCACAAACTCTGGATCACGACGCAATTTGAGGGCCTCGAACTCCCGCGAATTGATGTTCTGGATATCCCGGATGAGTTCGAGGTGATGGACCCGGAATTGCAGCTCATGCTGAAGTCGATGCTTGATCCGGAATTTAAACAACTGGTGGAGGGGGAATGAGCAAGTGGCCGGTAGCCGTCATGGCGCACGAAAACGAACGCCACTAGCATAATGTAAAACCCGAGGTAGGTTTTGAGGCGCTCAGTAAAAATGACGCTTGGCAAACGTCTTACCCGAGCCGCTCTTCAGATATTTCTCAAAGGCGCGGGCCTTCCGTTCATCCGGGAACGCGAAATACGCCGCGATAGTCCACGGACGGTTGGTTGCAGTGGAGGGATTCTGGCCGGCATTGTGGCTGGCCAGCCGGGTTTTTAGATTACTGGTGAACCCGACGTAGTGGCACTGGGGATTACGCTGGCTGCTCAACAGGTAAGTATAGTGCATCCTTGAAGTATAGTCGGTGGGCCCAACGTCGCCAAGTGCGTATGCTTGTTGGTTTGAGGTAACAGGCCCTGCCAACCGGATCACGGGGGGATGGCCCACCGCCGCCGAGCCTATGGTGGGCAACCTTCGCACCCACTGGGGAAGTTGCCTCCAAGTATGCTGGCGGCTGGCCTGCCAACCGTAGGCTGGGCGAAGGTTGGCGGAGCAGACGCGATTTTAGGGCGAACTGAAGACTGCCTAATACCATCTGAGCCTTCAGTTCAAAATAGATAGCGGATTACACGATTCCCGTGAAATGTCGCATCTCTTCGGACTGCTGCTCTCGCTGGGGGAGGAGATCCCAGAGCCGGCCGTTCACCTGTCGAAGATTGTCCCAGTCTTGCTCATTCTGATACCGCTTACCGCTCTCGATTAGGTTCTTCGCCTGCAACTGGTCGTTCATCGATGTCCGCCGCTCCACGAGATTTTCGAACATGGCGATCAAGAAGTCGGGAGTGCGAAGATAGATCTGAAGACGCAGGCGTTCCAACGCCCCAATAGCCACATTTAGGCGCTCGGGATTATTGGAACTGATGAACGTATGCTCGCGTGCGAGTAGCTCAGCGAGCTGATGCCGCTCCTTGTCGTTCCCATCCGCATTTACGAGCTGGGAAACCTCCTGCTTTGCCTTCGCATATTCAGCTCGTGCCTTATCCAACCTCTTTCCGGCCGTTAGTAGGTTCAAGGACTGGGCTAGCTTCCGCTTCCGGTCCTCCAGCTTGAAACGGTCGTCTGTAACGTCATCGATGCTGAGTAGAGCAGCCTCCCCGACGAGTTCCTGAACTTCCGACTTCAGCTTCTTGATGCCTTCGATAGTTTCAAACTGCTCGTTCTCTTCAGCCTCCTGCTCCTCCGTGTCCATTCTTTCCTCGAGCATCTGAATCTCAGTAGCCAGTGTCTTGACGGGCACTGCCCGCGGCTTCGGGTCGAAGACCTGAGAGAATTGCTGCCCCGTTCCATTCAGATAGGCGGAAACGGTAAGGTCTCGCGACTCCGACATCTCGAACGACAAGTCGATCTCCGTGCCCTTTAGCAAGTCACGAGACAGTTGCTTACCAGTGATGAGCAACACACCGATCGATTTGTTTGCCGAGGAGTGGTTCTCAGAGGGACCTTCAACGACGATGATTCGAACCTCATCCTCGGAATCTTTGATGATTGTTTTACCTACCTCGACAGTCGCCTTGGTCTTGCTCGGCAGGACGGTGTTTTTAGCAAAAACGCGAGCAAGTCTCGTGTCCCGCATTGCCAAGTCGTCCTTCACCAGGCTGAGGTCCTCCGGCAGCATCTGGCCGGCTACACTATACTTTCCCTGAGCAATCTGGATCGTATCGATTCCAGCATTCAGCGGCTTGTTGGCCGAATCGTAGATCCGGAACGAAAATGTATTGTAGGCGTTTTCTTGAAGCGGAAGGTCTTCGGAAATTCGTGCGGTCAGTTTCTTAAGGCCGCTATCGAAAGCACCATCAGCCCGCGTAATTCGATAGAAAAGTCCGGCCGTCTCACCTTCTACCCGCGCGGAGAAGAGTTCGTCCTTTTCCTGTGAGGCCCGATTGTAGACGACCTTTATTTTGAGTGGGCCTGAGGGCGCCTTCTCGTTCGCGGAACCCGGGAGCATGATTTCTTTGACTGCGGCAAAGTAAGCGGCCCCTACCGCGATAGCGTTGGTGGGATCGATGCCCGTATTCACGGGAATACCCATCACCTCTTCGATACGTTTTCTCACGTAGGGAGAATAGGTGGAACCGCCTACCATGAGAACGAATTTCAAATCCTCAGGGCGGAGCGAATTACGAGTGAGGATTTTCTTCATCATCTCCGCGGTGCTGTCGATGGCATCCTTGATCACCGCCTCGAACTCTGATCGCGTGATCGTGATAATGGTATCGATGGCATTCCCATCATCGTCCTGCAGGTCCCGAACGCTTCCTAGGTCGATTTCGGCTGAGGCCTTGTTCGACAGCTCGATTTTAGCTTCCTCTGCCTTGTGCAGCAACACGGTCCAAAGCCGATTGTATTTCCCTGATTCACTTTTCATTTGCGTCATCAGGTCAGTGAATTTGCCGCGCCTGTTAAGTTCCGGCGCAACGATCTTCTCCACGATCATCGCATCGAAGTCAGAACCGCCCAGGTAATTGTCTCCCTCGTGATCAACCACCGTTAACTCACCCTCGACGATCTTCACTAAGGCTACGTCGAAGGTTCCCCCACCCAGATCGTAGACGATCCATTGGCTGTTTTTCAGGTCGTCGCCCTTGCCCTTGTTGGCATATGCTAGGCTGGCGGCGATCGGCTCTTGCAAAAGGATCACTTGGCGAAACCCAGCAAGGTGCCCCGCTTCCTTCGTGGCATTGGATTGAACGGTATCGAAGGACGCCGGTATGGTGATGACCACTGCTTCCGGCGATTCGCCCGTGTGGACGAAGCCCTTCAGCTCCTTCAAAACAAATGCCGACAGCTCCACTGGCGTCTTCGCAGTATTGAGCGCCTTGATCTTTATCGCCTCGGTAGTCCCCATTTTTCGTTTAAACCGACTGGCAACGCTCTTGGGGTCCCGTTCGGCAAAGGTCTTCGCCTGCTCGCCGACCATGATACGGTCATTTCGGAAGCCGACGATCGACGGCAGCGTCTCTTTGAATCCATTAGGATTCTTAAAGACCTCGACAGTTCCTTGCGTGAACTTCGCTATCAGGGAATTTGTCGTTCCCAGATCGATGCCGAAATTTATCATATTGCTCATGGGGGCTTGGGTTAGGTTTTCGATTCAACAACAACGATTCCTTTTTGAACAATCCGCGACAGTGCCCTTGGCCCAAGGCGAACAATCGGTTTCATTACTTCAACAACTACCAAATTTTCAGTTCCGCGACCTGAGATCGATGCTTCAAGGTCAGTCCTAGTTTCTTTGAAAGCCTGCCCCATCGGGTCCTCATAGTAGAGGCCATTCTCCTCAAGGGCGTCCTTCATTTTCTCCAAGTTCCTAAGCGCATTCGCAGGGTCCCCGTGAAGCTTGAGCTTTCGTTCTACTTCGTAGAGCTGATTGAGCAGAGTAAGGCACCACTTGGGAACTTCGGGTAGATGGGCATTCATCAGGGAATTGCTATTCGTCGGTGCCGTGTGACAGGAATTGAAGGGCAATTGCGTTCTCGGTATCGCGGAGCGCCATACTTGTGGATGTGCGCGGGTCCGCTCGGTTCATAACGAACAGCTGACCGTTTTGGATTTTTGTAGTCACCTGGCCCCAGGGCACGATATGATTCTTGCTGAAGAACCATCCTTGGGTGCTGAAATGCACGCCATCTTTCTTCAAGATGCAGCTCCCGATCGTGATCTCTTTGCCTTGGTCGAGCTTGGTCACGATCTTTTTCATGATTACAGGTGCGATATAGGCAAGTGCAGCCTGGACCAGGCTGCTGAAATGTTCCTGCTGCTTCTCGATATTATTTGAAGCGCTCCAAGAGAATACCACCTCTTTGTGTTGATCGTCACGAAACGCCATCAAGAATTCATATTTAGGAGCATGTTGGTATCCCGAAATCATAATTCCCCAGCGGATCGAGCTGACCGCTGCAGCCGACAGCACCTTGTCCCCTTGGCGAACTCCGTTCTTGGTGACTTCCCAGGCGGTCTTGCCGCTGGTCAGTTTAGCTTCGTGTTTTCTTTCCTCCCGAATCAGTTCTTCGATCTTATCGAAGTCCTCCTTGAGGCGCTCAGTCAGCTCAGCGCTCTTGAAATTGAAACGCTTAGACAGATGCAAGATGGCACGGGATTGGTCGGCATCGCCGTGCTTATTGTAAGCATCGATCGCTATTCCTCGAACCAAGCCGACCGCCTCGCTTTGTAGCTCTCGGAAATGAGTCGGCAGGAGGTTAAGCACGTCGACCAGTTTATTCTTCGCCAAGACCATTTCGACTTGCGCGTCGCTAGGTGCCCGCTCTTTCGATTCCAGCGCGAGCTGCGCTAGAGGAGACAGGAGTGATTTGATCTTAGCGTGGGCCTTTTCGAAGCAGACGTCGTCATGCTCTGGAAGCACCCAGCGGCGACCGTCGAACAGCGACTCAATCGCATAAATCGCGCTGTTGTCGAAGGCCTCCGATAGCACCCGAGCATATTGCCGCGAGAACGGCGCACTGAGCCATGTGCGAAAACCAGGATCACTCTCAAGCGCATCAAGGACTGCCTCCGGGAAATAGTCCCGCTCATAGGTGAAGAGCCGATGCTCGCCGCGGGTAAGGAAACGCAGAAGTCGTTTGTTGGAAAAAACGATCCAGTGATGGGCACGTCGTTTTTCGTCATTCAGTTCCTCGCAAAGTCCTATGGCCTTCGATTGATCAACAACGTGGCCTTCCATCCATGAAATACGCCCCTCTTCGAGCGAGATTTCCTGTAGTAACTCGCGCTTGAGCCGCTTCAGGAGCTTTGCGTCGATTTCTGGCAGCGATAGATCGGGATCCACCCGCAGCAGTTCATACGGGTTGATGTAGTGCTCGAACCAGTCTGACTCTTTGACAAAGGTTTCGTCGTAGCGACCCACGCATCGTGCCAGCACTTCAAGCCGCGGAGTAATCTCCGCCAGCTTCTTCGTCGCATGCTCGTAGTCTGATTGGGCCAGCAGCGCCCGCTTTAGCGAATCGATGGCATCCACATCTTGGGATACCTCGTTATGATTGTATACCAGACCCAAGTTGAACAGCGCGGCCGGTCCTGGCTGAACATGGGCAGACCTCTTGTAATACTCGATTGCGCGGAAGAAATGCTTGCGGCGCCAATGGGCGATTCCAAGTAGGTTTAGATCATGGCCATCGGCATCGCCGTTATCATTGAGTCTTTCCAGATACCTGATGCGGGATTCCTCATCCTTTTGGTCGCCCGCGAGCTTTGCCGCTTGTCGGAGTGCGAACGCATGACCGGGATCGAGCCTGAGTGCATGATCCAAGGCACGCCTCGCCTGCTCCGGCTGGCCAGATTCCGCGAGCACGACGCCATATTGAGCAAATCCGGATGCAAACTTGGGCGCCAGCTTCCCGACCTTGCGGAGCGCCTCCAAGGCTTCTTCAAGTTTACCAAGCGAATGTAAGGCGAGTCCGGTAACCCACCAAGCGTCTGCGTTCTCCGGCTCTAGATTTGAAACAGCAATCGCTATCGACAGAGCCTCCGTCTGATTCCCCGCGGCTCTTAGCTCTCGAGCTTTTTTGAGGCGTTCGTCGGAGGTCATTGTTGTGGACGATTCCGGCTATGAATGGAGCAGGGAGTAATCGAGGCAATTCCCGTTTTCAGATTCGCGCGAACGCATAAGTGCCAGCGTGGACTACGTAGAATATCTTAGTCCCAATCTCAGCGTAATTAATCGCTGTGCGTGCAAAATGAGCATCCGCCTTGCCCCTATTACCTCTGGAATGCGTGACACGCCACCCCTAAGGTAACTTAGGTTCTGAGGCCGGGCACCACCACCACGCTACCACTCCATCACCACTCGACCACCACCACGGTCAGGATCGGGACGGGATGAGCAATGGCTGCGGGCGCGTGGCAGCCGCAGACGTGCCCGGAACCGTCGGCTTCGGCCGCCGGCCTGCGCCTCCCGTTGCCGGGCACGACTGCGGGCCGCGGGGGAGCCGGCCATGGCGGCAGCGCCCCGGCTCCCGTTGGTCGCCCGCGCGCTGCCGGGGCCGATGAGACCGGCGAGTCCGCCGGTGAGGAAAGAACAGCCTATCGGCTGGCAAAATGGGCGATCTCGGTCATCGTTCCCGGAATCACCTGCCCATGACGACACTCTGCGAACTACCCGCATGTCCCGCCGTAACCCGGCGCGTCTTGGCTATTCGCCTGTCCGGCCCGGGGCGTGGTCCAATGCGGATGTTCCGCATCGACCGCTGCCCCGATGACGCCGACTAGACCCAGTAGGCAGCCGGGGACGGGCTGGTCCGGGGAGATATCGCCCGTGATGGCGACGGCGCGGTGTTCCATCCGATCCCTCAAACCACAGTTACGGGGCTGGTGCGTGGGGGTGTCGGACGTGGCAGGGAGTCGCCGGAGCTCCGCGCGGCGTTCCCTGCGCCGCTTTGCCACGACGCGTCCGGCGTCGAGCGCCGGCGCGTCTAACCAGGGCGCGATGCGCCCCGGACCCCAAGCGTCCATCACCGGAGGTTCATCATGACGATGATCGATCCCAATCGCTTTGACCAACTCCCTGAATCGGTGGTGCTCCGCAGAATCGGCGGCCTCATGGCCTTGCTGGTGGAGCGGGCGCACGTGCCCCGCCGCTTGGCGGCACCGAAGCCGGTGGCCAGCCTTGCTGCGCTGGACCTTATTGCCGACCCGACGGAGCGGGTGATTGCGTCCTATTTGGCGCGTTATGGAGCGACCGCCGCGAGACGGCTGGCGTCCGAGTTGGAGCGGCCGGCGGTCAGCGTCACCCGTGCGCTAACCCGCCTTCGGGCCAAGGGCATCTGCGAGCGGATTGGGCGAACGTCGGATGCCTGCTATCGGCTGCGAAGCGATTTCAGCAGGAATTGAGTCCGTCTCGCTTCCTGGACTCATCCCGCCTTGAGGAGATCGAACCGGCGCCGTTGCTCGTCCAAGGAAAGATCGGTGAACGGCAACAGTCGGTTGAGACTGAAGCGCCGCACTTCGCGTTCCGTCGTGAGATTGAGCAGATGCGCCTGGATTTCGGCGGCGAGCAACAGGAGTTTGAGGTGCTGGGTGATCGAGGCCGGGGACAGATTTTCTTCCTTGGCGAGTTGGAGCCGTTTCAGACCCGGTTCGTTGTCCAGTCGGCGCTGCCAAGCGCGCGCCCGGTGAATCGCGTGTTGCGCTGGCTTGATCGAGGCTGCGGGTTGGCGACGGCGCACACCGAGTTCACAGGGGAAGGGCGTCACAATCCGGACCGGCACCGCGCTGCCGGCCGAGCCGAGCGCGACATCGAGCGCGAGCGAGAGCGGACGCTGTGGCGAGCGCGCCACCGTGTCGCGTTGCTCGATGACAAGCCGCTCCTCCATGCCCTCGATGAGGCGCTCGACGCGCAATTTGAGCCGCAACTCCAAGCTTCGCGTGCCTGGAGGCTGACCGGGTGCCGGTTTAGCGGGGCGAACCTCGACGCGCAGCAGGAAGAGCGTGACCAAGTCGCGCTGTTGATCCTGGGAAAGCTGCGGGAACAGTTCCGCGAAGCGGGCCAGCGATTGCCGGATGCGCTCGGCGTCGTGGCCGCCTTGCCCACACTCAGCGAGTTCGGCTTGGACGCGCTCGCGGTCGACCATGAGTCGCTGGCGATTGGCTTGCAGGCCCTCCGCTTCTTCCCGCAGGGCGTCGGTCAAAGCCGCAACCCCGCCTTGGACGATGGCTCGCGCGCAATTGCGAATCTGGGTGTTGTTATCGGCGAGCCCTCGCTCGATTTCGGTGAGTTGATTCCGCACCGTGGCACGATCCCGTTGGCTGCGGCTGCGGAGGCTTTCCACGGTCGCTTCGATGACCTCGGGGTGGCGGCTGCATTCGCCGAGGAAGCCGAGCACCGCCAGCTCCAGCGGTCCTGCCGCGACGTGCTTCACCGGGCAGGCCGCATCGCCGCGCTCCTTGTGCAGTTTCCCGCAGGTGTAGTAGCGGTAGGGCTTGCCAGTCGGATCGAGCTTGCCGCTGGCATTGGGAATCAGCGCGCGACCGCAGCAGCCGCAATGGGCAAGTCCCTTGAGGACATGGAAGTGTTTGTCGCGGGACGAAAAACGCCGCGCGGGCGGGTTGATGCGCTTGTTGATCGCGGCGTTCGCCTGCTCCCAAAGCTCTGGCGAGACGAGCGCGGCATGCTGACCGGGGAATTCCTGCCCGTTCATCCGGACCTTGCCGGCGTAGAGCGGACGCGTGATCAGCCGGCGCAGGATGTCGGTGCGAAACCGCTTCTGGCCGATGTTCATGCGCTCCCCGGTGCGCCGTTGGTAGTAGCGAACCCGCGTCCGGATGCCCTCGTCGTTGAGCGTGTTCGCGATCTGCGCGAGTCCCGTCAGACGGGCGGCCATTTCGAAGATGCGCACGATGACGGCGGCCTCCGCCGACTCCGGGCTCAAGCCTTGGAGTGTCTCGTCGTAGCGGTAGCCGTAGGGCACCAAGCCGCCGGTCCAGTAACCTCGTTTGGCCTGTTCGTTGAGCTTGATGCGGATTTTCTCGGCGGTGTTGAGGCGCTCGTATTCCGCCACACTCATGAGGAGGTTGTTTTTCAGCCGGCCGGAAGGGGACTCATCGGTCAGGTCCTCGGTAGGGCTCACGAGCTTGCAGCGGTGCTTTTGGAGGAACGACCGGAATGGCCCCCATTCGTCGGTGCTGCGCAGGACACGCTCGAGTTTGAAGATTAGCACGACCTTAACTTCGCCGGCTTCGATCTGGCGCATGAGCGCTCGAATGCCGGGACGGTTCATCGAACTGCCCGAGTAGGCCGGATCGGAAAAACACGCGACCTCGAACCAGCCTTCGGCTGCGTGCTTCGCGATGTGCTCGCGACAGATGACGGCTTGGCTTTCGCAGGAATCGAAGCGCCCGCCGACCTGATTGGCGGTCGAGACGCGGGTGTAGATCGCCACCGGCACGGTGGTCGGGACATGGGTAGGCAGGGACTGGATCGCGGACATTTTGGACTCCTCCAAGGGTTGATGTGGAGGGCGATCCAATTGGCCTCACCCAGTCGTTTCCGACTGATGGAAGTATCGCACAGGCGTCGGAAAAATCACGCGCAGAATTTTAGAGGTCGCTTCGCCAAGCCTTCTCCGCGTGGTCGAAAATCGCTTCCGCGCGAAGGTATTTTCCGAACTTATCCTGCGACCCGTAAAAGAGCAGCTTGCCGCGAACGTTCTCCCTCAACGAGTTGACTCGATTTTAGCGCCGTCGTGATTGGTTCGAACCTAAACGAAAATGGCGGAGAGAGAGGGATTCGAACCCCCGGTAGGCTTTCACCTACACGCGCTTTCCAAGCGCGCGCATTCGACCACTCTGCCATCTCTCCGAGTCGTGCCGGACGGGGGCCGCAAGCGACCCTTGTCATCCGACTAAGGGGCAAAGAAAGGGTGGGGGACACGGGTTGGTCAATGGAAAACCTGCATACGCGCACGGTTGTGATAATTTCAGAAAATGTCACTTGCGCGGCCGAGGGTGCGGCCTAACGCTGGGATGGATTTTGTCTTATTCGCACTGCATTTCCCACCATGGTTTCCTCCAACACCGAACTGGCCTACAACAGCAAGATTGAGGGTGAGGTCGTCGTCACCCGGGCGGATGCGGTCATCAATTGGATCCGCACCAACTCCATGTGGCCGATGCCCATGGGGCTCGCTTGCTGCGCCATCGAGCTGATGGGCACGGCCTCATCGCGGTTTGATATCGCGCGCTTCGGCGCGGAGGTCATGCGCTTTTCCCCGCGTCAGGCCGACTGCATGATCGTGGCCGGCACCGTGACCTACAAGATGGCCTCCGCCGTGCGTCGCATCTATGACCAGATGGCCGGCCCGAAATGGGTCATCGCCATGGGCGCCTGCGCCAGTTCGGGCGGCATGTATCGCAGCTACGCGACGTTGCAGGGCGTGGACCGCATCCTGCCGGTGGACGTTTACGTGAGCGGCTGTCCGCCCCGCCCCGAGGCGCTGCTCGACGCCCTGATCAAGCTCCAGGACAAGGTCAAACGCGAGCGTTCCGCCAAGAATCTCCTCAGCGCCTAATTTTCTCGCCGATCCTTTTCCTGCGCATGTCCGCCACCATCGACGTCACGACCGCCCTCAAGGAAAAATTTCCGCAAGCTGCCGCGCGGGCCAGTCGCGATCACGAGGCGGTTAACGTCCCGGTGGCCGAGGTGCCGGCGGTCTTGGGTTACCTGCGCGCCGAGTTTGCCTTTGACCTGTTGTCGGATGTGACGGCGATCGACTGGGCCGAGGGGACTGCACCGCGGTTCACGGTGGTTTATCACCTTTTCTCGACCACGCGGCACGTTTACCTGCGGGTGGCAGCGGATTGTGCGAATGACCTTGAGCCCACCGCGCCGAGTGTCGTGAGCCTTTGGCCTGCGGCCAACTGGCATGAGCGTGAGGTTTACGACATGTTCGGCATCAAGTTCGACGGCCATCCCGATTTGCGCCGCATCCTGATGTGGGACGAATATCCCTATCACCCGCTGCGCAAGGATTTCCCGCTGGCCGGCATCGAAACGCCGCTGCCTGATGCGGCCATCGCGGCCGAAACCGGCGTGAAACTGATCGCCGCACCGATGATGGGCGGACCATTCGTCGCCTCCACGGGAGAAATCAACCTCACCGAGGCCGAGCCGAGCGCCAAGGATGAGAGCTGGAGCGAGCAGAAACCCAAGGACTGAAAAGCTGAAAGCCTGAACCCAAAGCATTCGCCCACCCGTGATCACCCAACCCGAATTCAGCCCTTCAGCCATTCCGTCCTTCAGCCTTTCCCTGTAATGGCCACCGAATTTGCCTTTCCCGACACCGCCGCGAAAAACGCGAGCGGGGAGTTCCAGACCGAGAAAATGTCGCTCTCGATGGGCCCGTCGCATCCGTCCACCCACGGCGTGCTCCGACTCCAGCTCGAACTCGACGGCGAGGTGGTGACGAAGTGCGACCCGGTGCTGGGTTACCTGCACCGCGGCGACGAGAAGATCGCCGAGAACATGACTTACAACCAGTTCGTGCCCTACACGGACCGGTTGGACTATCTCGCGCCGCTGGCCAACAACATGGCCTACGCCATCGCGGTCGAGAAGCTCGCCAAGCTCGAGGTGCCCGCACGCTGCCAGGCCATCCGCGTGATCAGCGCGGAAATGGCGCGCATCTCGGCGCACTTGCTCGGCCTCGGTGCGTTCGGCATCGATACGGGCGCATGGACGGTGTTCATGTATTCGTTCACCGAGCGCGAAAAGCTCTATAAGCTTTTCGAGGAGCTGACCGGGGCGCGTTTCACGACGAGTTACAGCCGCATCGGCGGTGTGGCGCGCGATGTGCCCGAGGGCTGGACGGACCGGGTGAACGCATTCTGCGATCAGTTTCTGCCGATTCTCGAAACCATCCTGGCGCTGCTCACGCGGAACAAGATTTTCATGGATCGCACGGTCGGGATCGGCGTCATCTCAAAGGAGGACGCGATTGCCTACGGTCTTACCGGCCCCAATCTGCGTGGTTCCGGTGTCCCGCTCGACCTGCGCAAGGACCAGCCCTATTCGGGTTACGACCAGTATGAGTTCGACGTGCCGGTCGGCACGAAGGGCGACAGCTACGACCGCTACCTGGTGCGCGGCGAAGAGATGCGCCAGTCGGTCCGCATCATCAAGCAGGCCATCGCAAAGTTTCCCGCCGGCAAATGGTATGCCGAGGATGCACGCAAGATCTACGCCCCGCAGAAGGCCAAGATCCTCACGAGTATGGAGGAGCTGATTCAGAATTTCATGATCGTGACCGAGGGTCCGCAGATGCCGGCCGGCGAGGTCTATTTCGAGGCCGAAAATCCGAAGGGCGCGCTCGGTTTCTACGTCGTCAGCAAGGGTGGCGGCGTGCCGTGGCGTCTCAAGATCCGTGCCCCCTCGTTCTGCAATCTCTCCATCCTCCCAAAGGTCTGCGTCGGCACCATGGTCTCCGACGTCGTCTCCATCCTTGGCTCGCTCGATTTCGTCATGGGCGAGTGCGACCGCTGATCAAAAACATGAATTCAGAAACCATGAAACGAAATTTCAGGAGCATCCGGTTCCTGGCTTCTTGGCTTCGGAATTAAATTCTTTTCCGTTCGTGAATCTCAAACCTGCCACTCTCCAACAAATCGACGAGGTAATCACCCATTACCCGGTGAAGCGCAGCGCCACGCTGCCGCTGTTGCACCTCATTCAGGAGGACATCGGCCACATTCCGGAGGAGGCCATCACGTGGATCGCCACGAAGCTCGAGCTGGAGCCGATCAATGTCTATGAAGTGGTGACGTTCTACCCGATGTTCCGCCGCCAGCCCATCGGCCGCCGCCACATCAAGGTCTGCCGCACGCTTTCCTGCGCACTCATGGGCGGCTACAAAACCTGCGAGACGTTCGAGCAGGAGTTCAACACGCACCGCGGCGAAGTCTCGCCCGGCGGCGAGGTGACGATCGAGTTCGTCGAGTGTCTCGCCAGCTGCGGCACCGCCCCGGTTGTCCTGATCGACGACGACCTCCACGAAAACGTGGGCGCGACCAAGGCGAAGCAGATCAGTGATCAAATCAAAGCGGAGGCGAAGAAACGCTGATTCCCATGGCTGCTCCCGAACAACGTCGCATCATTTTCGCTCACATTGATGAGCCCGGTTACACCAACGACCTCGGCTGCTATGTGCGCCACGGCGGTTACGAGGTCCTGAAAAAGGCCGTCACCCGCCAGCCGCAGGAGCTGATCGACGAGGTCAAGAAATCCGGCCTGCGTGGCCGCGGCGGCGCGGGTTTCCCCTGCGGCGTGAAGTGGGGCCTCGTGGACCGCAAGAGCGGCAAGCCCATCTATCTCATCGTCAACGCCGACGAGTCCGAGCCGGGCACTTTCAAGGACCGTTACATCATCCACCAGGATCCGCATCAACTGATCGAGGGCACGATGATCTCTTGTTTCGCGAACAACGTGAAGCAGGCCTACATCTACATCCGCGGTGAATTTCCGCACGGCGCGCGAATTCTGGAAAAAGCCATCGCCGAGGCGCGCGCGGCCAATCTGGTCGGCCCGAATATTCTGGGCACGAATTACAGCTGCGAAATTTACGTTCATCGCGGCGCCGGCGCCTACATTTGCGGCGAGGAGACCGGTCTCATCGAGTCGCTGGAGGGCAAGCGCGCCTACCCCCGCATCAAGCCACCGTATTTTCCCGCCGTGCTCGGCCTCTACCAGTGCCCGACCATCGTGAACAACGTGGAGACGCTGTGCCACGTGAAGTATATCGCGGAGCATGGCGGCGAGGCGTTTGCGAAGATCGGCACGCCCAACAACACCGGCACGCGCATCTTTTGTGTCTCCGGTCACGTGCAGCGCCCAGGTTACTATGAGTTTCCCGCCGGCACCATCACGCTCGGTCAGTTGCTCAACGACGTTTGCGGCGGACCACGGCCCGGCCGCCAGTTCAAGGCCGTGATTCCCGGTGGTTCCTCCGCGAAGATCCTCCGTTTCGGCGAGCGTTTCAAGGGCAAGCGCAAGGTCGGACCCGACATGATTGACTACGACTGGGGGGTCGAGGATGTGCCGATGGATTTCGATTCGCTCGGCATGATCGGCACGATGGGCGGTTCCGGTGGCGTCATCGTGATGGACGATTCCGTCAACATGGTCGAGGCCTTGGCCAACATCAACGCGTTCTACTCCCATGAGAGTTGCGGCCAGTGCACGCCCTGCCGCGAGGGCTCGCTCTGGATGAAAAAAATCTCCACCCGCATGGTGCATGGCGAGGCCCGCGCCGAGGACGCCGCGCTGCTCAAGAGCGTGGCCGACCAGATCCCCGGCCGCACCATCTGCGCCTTTGGCGAAGCCTGCTCCTGGCCGACCCAGAGCTTCCTCGCGAAGTTCGGCGACGAATTTAAATCATATCCCGAGACCAAGAAAATCGCCAAGCCGGCCGGGGCGGCGGCGCTGGTTTAAGCGCAAAGCGGCCAAGACCCAAAGCCCTGACGCCAAGACCCTATTCATTTAATTCTTATTTCCGACCTTCGCACCTTCGCATCTTTGCGCTTCAAATAAAATTTCCGTTCCGATGATCGCTCCCGCCAAACCCGACCTCGTAACCGTCAACATTGACGGCAAGGAGATCGCCGTGCCCAAGGGCACCAACGTCATCGAGGCCGCGCGCCTCGTGAACGTGGATGTGCCGCACTATTGCTACCACCCGAAGCTTTCGGTCGTGGGTAACTGCCGCATGTGCCTCATCGAAATGGGCCTGCCTGCCGTCGATCCCGCCACCAAGGCGCCGATCATGGACCCGGCCACCGGCAAGCAGAAGATCAACTGGATCCCGCGCCCGCAGATCGGCTGCGGCACGAACGTTTCGCCCGGCCTGCACGTCAAGACCACCTCCCCGATGGTGAAGGACGCCCGTGAGGGCGTGATGGAATTTCTCCTCATCAACCATCCGCTGGACTGCCCGATTTGCGACCAGGCCGGCGAATGCAAGTTGCAGGAGCAGGCCACCGGCTACGGCCGTGGTTACTCGCGCTTCATCGAACAAAAGAATGTGAAGCCGAAACGCACTGTGCTCGGCCCGCGCGTCATGCTCGATGACGAACGCTGCATCCTCTGCTCGCGTTGCATCCGCTTCAGCAAAGAAATCGCGAAGGACGACGTCCTTGGCTTCATCGACCGCGGCAGCTACAGCACGCTCACCTGCTATCCCGGCAAGGAGCTGAAGAACAATTACTCGCTCAACACGGTGGACATCTGCCCCGTCGGCGCGCTCACCAGCACGGATTTCCGCTTCAAGATGCGCGTCTGGTTTCTCAAGCAGACCAACAGCATCGACACCGAGACCTCGGTCGGCGCCAACACGGTCGTCTGGTCGCGCGAAGGCGTCATCTACCGCATTACGCCGCGCCGCAACGACGAGGTGAACGACACATGGATGCCCGATTCCGGCCGCATCCTCTACAAGCAAGTCCAAGCCGCCGACCGCCTCACGTCCGTCAAAGTTAACGGCACTGACAGCGCGCTCGACATCGCCGTCAACGCCGCGAACGAACTCTTCAAGGCTTCCGCCGGCGGCATTGCCGTGGTCGGCTCGGGCCGCAGCAGCGTCGAGGAGCAGTGGCTTACGAAACAGCTCGCCACCGCGCTCAAGGCCTCGACGCATCTTGCCAGCCGGGTGGGGGAGGGCGACAAGCTGCTCGTCTCCGCCGATCGCAACCCGAATGTCCGCGGCGCGCTCGTTGTGGGCTTGATTTCCGAGTTGCCGAAGCCCGGGAGCGCGGGCGGCTCGCCC
Source organism: Opitutaceae bacterium (assembly GCA_017988885.1). Classification (GTDB taxonomy): domain Bacteria; phylum Verrucomicrobiota; class Verrucomicrobiia; order Opitutales; family Opitutaceae; genus UBA2377. The sequence goes on from JAGNQV010000040.1 coordinate 20,593, forward strand.
GCGGCCTCGGATGCGGGCCAGCGGCCCGCGCTCCCAGACGTTGTTAGCGGTGGCCTTACGGAACTTGCCACCGCCATCGACGCCGGAAAAATCAAGACCGTCGTCTCCGTGGGCGAAGACCTCGCCATGGCCGGCCTCTCAGCCGCGCAACTCGCGAAAGTTTCTGTCATCTATCTCGGCACGCATGCCAACGCCACGAGTGCGGCGGCGAAAGTGGTGCTCCCGACGCTCACGGTTTTTGAAAAGAGCGGCACCTTCGTGAACCAGCAGTTCCGCCTCCAGAAATTTTCCAAGGCGATTCCCGCCGTGGCTGGCACGACCGATGATC
>JAGNQV010000186.1 GCA_017988885.1 Opitutaceae bacterium
GCGTTGCTTACGCTGGAGAGCCTGACTACACGCAACGCCGCCGGCAACACTCCGCTGCATGCCGCCGCAAAATACGGCACCTTGGGTGCGCTCCCGCCGACCGTGCTGACCGCGGCCGCGCTCTCCATCAAAAACGACCTGGGCTACACGGTTTTTCACCACGCCGCGATTGGCGGCCATCTTGACCAAATCCCGGCGGCACTGCTCAACGCTGAAAATCTCGGCCAGCGCAGCAATTCCGGCTATACGGTCTTTCACGATGCCGCCGCCCATGGCCACCTGAACCAGCTGCCCGCCAGCCTGCTCACCAACGACAGCGTGCTGCGCAAGACCGACCTCGGGAACACCCTCCTCCACGAAGCGGCCGAAAACGGCACGCTCGACCGTCTGCCGGCGCAATTCATCACCGCCGAAAATCTTGCCCAGAAAAATATCGGAGGAGAAACCGTCCTCCACGTCGCCGCGCTCAACGGCCACCTCGACCAATTGGCGCCCGCCCTGCTCACGGCGCCCGCCCTGCTCGCCGAGACCAACTCCGGCGACACGGTCTTTCACGCCGCCGCCATCGCCGGTCATCTTGAGCAGATTCCCGCCACGGTCCTCGTGCACGACAATCTCGTCGTCGCCAGCAAATCGGGCTTCACCGCCATCCACGCCGCGGCCGAGACCGGTCAACTCGCCAAAATCCCTCCCGCCCAACTCACCGCGGATCTGTTGCTCACCCGCAACGACAACGGCGACACCCCTCTCCATGCCGCTGCCTACGAGGGCCATCTCGACCAGATTCCGCGCCATCTTTTCACCGCCGAATTGCTCAATTTCCGTAATTATAACGGTGTCACCGTCGGTCGCATCGCCCTGAACCGCGGCTTTACCCGCCAAATCCCAGACGCGCTCCGACCCAAGGAACCCGGCCCCATCGCCCGGCTTCTCCAAAAAACCGGGATCACGCGCCCGCCCTTCGCCTGAGCGAAGCAATAGGGACGGCGGCAGCCTGCCCGCCGTTTTGCAATGGGTTGGACGCTCGGCCACCGCATTGGCACGAGCCGCCGCTATTTCGGCCCATCGCTATTTCGTGTCATAGCTTCTTGGCTCCTTGCCCACACTTTCGTCTTTCCCTCGAAGGCCGTGGCATCTTTGCTGGAAGCTCAATCTCTGTCCTTTGCCAGCCTCTCTTTCCAAAATGAACACCACCATCACTGCCATCAGCGCCCGCGAAATCATTGATTCCCGCGGCAATCCCACGGTCGAAGTCGACGTCAAGCTCGCCTCCGGCCATCTCGGTCGCGCCGCTGTGCCCTCCGGGGCCTCGACCGGCGAACACGAGGCCATTGAACTTCGCGACGGCGACAAGACCCGCTACGGCGGCAAGGGCACGCAAAAGGCCGTCGGCAACGTGAAAGCCAAGATCGCTCCCGCCCTCATCGGTTTTGACGCCTGCGACCAGACCGGCGTGGACCGCGCGATGATCAAACTCGATGGCACCGCGACGAAGTCGAAGCTCGGTGCCAACGCCATCCTCGGCGTTTCCATGGCCACGGCCAAGGCCGCCGCGGCGGCGCTCAACCAGCCCCTCTACAAATACCTCGGCGGCCCCAACGCCAAGGTCCTGCCCGTGCCCATGATGAACATCATGAACGGCGGCGCGCACTCCGACGCCCCCATCGATTTCCAGGAATTCATGATCATGCCCACCGGCGCGAAGTCCTTCTCCGAGGCCCTCCGCATGGGTTGCGAAGTGTTTCACTCGTTGAAAAAAGTCCTCAAGGACAAGGGCCTCGCCACCGCGGTCGGCGACGAAGGCGGCTTCGCTCCGAAACTTGCTTCCGCCGAGGCCGCGCTCGACGTCATTGCCACCGCCGTGAAAAACGCGGGCTACAAGCTCGGCAAAGACATCAACCTCGCCCTCGATGTCGCCGCCTCCGAATTCTATGTGAAGGAAAAGAAAGCCTACGTCCTCAAGAAATCCACCGGCCAGGTCCTGTCGGGCGACGAGATGGTTGAGTTCTACAAGAAACTGACCGCGAAGTATCCCATTATCTCCATCGAGGATGGCTGCGCCGAGGGCGACTGGGTCACCTGGAAAAAACTCACCGACGCCATCGGCGGCACGACCCAACTCGTCGGCGACGATCTCTTCGTCACCAACACCGCGTTCCTCCGGAAGGGTATCGAGACCGGCACCGCCAACTCGATTCTCGTGAAGGTGAACCAGATCGGCACGCTCACCGAAACCTTTGACGCCGTCGAAATGGCCAAGGAGGCCAACTACACCGCCGTCATCTCGCACCGCTCCGGCGAAACCGAGGATGTCACCATCGCCGATATCGCCGTGGCGACCAATGCCGGCCAGATCAAGACCGGCTCGCTCTGCCGCACCGACCGCGTCGCAAAATACAATCAGCTCCTCCGGATCGAGGAAGAACTCGGCGCCAGCGCCATCTACGGCGGCAAGCTCTGATTGCCACTCCTAGGAGCGACCTCAGTCTTAACCAGGCCGGACTCACCTCCGGCCTTTTTCATGCCCGGGGAACTCCCGCTCGCGCCACACGTCCATACGTCCTCGACTCACTCGTTTCCTGATTCATTCTCACACCATGAAAATCTTCCGCCCTGCCGCGTTGCTACTTTTTACCTGCCTGTTGACGGCCACGGTCATCGCTGCGGAAACGGCCGCCGAAAAGGAAGCCCGCGAAGAGAAGGTCAAGGCCCGCCTGGCCGAGCACGCACGCGCGAATGCTACCAAATCGGTGGCGGATACACCGGCCCCCGCCAAGGAGGGAACTCCAACCGCCGCCACGGATACTCCGCCCAGTCCTCCTGTAGCAGGAGCCATCACCACCTTGCCCGGCATTGAAGTTCGCGGCACCCGCATCACCGAGATCGATATCAAGATTCGCAAGCTGGAGAAAGAAATCGCGCGGGAAAAAAAGAAGACCAAATCCTCCGATCTCGATAAATCGCTCAACGATCCCGCGCTCACCAAGTCATTCTCTCTCTTTGGCGGCAAATCCACCGAGCAGCGCGAATCCGTGGCGGCCGAGCGCGTCAGCCTGATGGAAGGCGAGCGCGACCTGCTCGAAGCGATGAAGACCGCCCGCACCAAGGCGGAAGTGGACCTCTTGCAAAAGAAAGTCGATGACTTGAAGGCCATGCGCCGCGATCTGGATCAGGCGCTGCGCTGATTCGCCCCCGGCCTGGCCGCCGCCGCGCGGCGGTCACTCCACCCGCAGAATATAGCCCCGCAGGTATTCGCTTTCCATCATCGTTATCAAAACCGGATGGTCCGGTGGTTGGTGGCAAAACTCCAGCACCTGCACCTTGCGCTTGGCATCGGCCGCCGCCCCTGCCAGCACGCTGCGCAGCTCTGCGTCCTGCATGTGGTGCGAACAGGTATACGTGGCCAGCACACCGCCGGGATTGAGCCGCTGCATCGCACGCAGGTTGATTTCTTTGTAGCCCCGCAACGCGCCTTCGAGCGCACTCTTCGATTTGGCAAAAGGCGGTGGATCCAGGACAATCACATCCCATTTCGCCTCCCCGGCCCGCACGGGGTCATTGAACCAGTCAAAAACGTTGGCGACCTCGAACCGCGCCTGCACGCCATTGCGTTCGGCATTCAGCCGGGCCTGCGCGATCGCATCCTCCGCACTGTCCAAGCCCAACACTTCCGCGGCACCCGCGCGGGCCGCGTGCAAGGCAAAGGGGCCTTGGTTACAGAAAGCATCCAACACGCGTTTCCCGGATGCATATTTCGCCATCACCGCATGCTGCGTCCGCTGATCGAGGTAAAAACCCGTTTTTTGGCCGTTCTGCAGATCCAGCCAATAGTCAAAGCCGTCAATTCGCTGCCAGCGTGGCTCCGACACCGCACCCGACCGCGTGTGCGTCTCCAGCGCCAGGCCTTCCAGCCGGCGAATGCTCGCATCATTCCGAAAAACAACCTCGGCCGGTTTCAGCAACTCGGCGAGCAGATCACCCACCAAGGCCGACTTTTTTTCCATCGCCGCGGTTTGGATCTGCACCACCAGCGTAGCGCCAAATTGGTCCACCACGAGCCCGGGCAGTTCATCCGATTCCGACCACACCAGCCGCCGGTTTTCACCCGCGGCGCGCCGGCCAATCGCTTTCTCCAACGCCCCGCGCAAGTAAGCCGCGTTCAAGGCCGCCCGCTCCCGGCTGAACCGTCGCCACACAATCTGCGACTTTGAATTGTAGATCCCGCTCCCAAGGAATCGATCCGCCCGATCCCGGCATTCCACCACCTCGCCATCGTGCTCCGCCGGCAACAATGCTTCGACCTCGTTGGCGAACACCCAGGGATGTCCGGCCAGCACGCGTGGCTTGGCATTGGCTTTGAGGTTGAGCGTGGGAACAGGCATACCGCCACCTTGACCGAGGCCAGCCCGCTTCGCCAAACCCTAAATCAACGCACGCCTGCCGCAGCGGCTGGAATGGTTCGCAGATAGGCCCACAATGCCTTGAGCTCGGTGTCGTTGAGATTCGCAAACGCCCGTGGCATCACGGGATTCAGCTCGCTGCCATCCGGTCGGCGCGATTCACGAAGCGCGCGGATAAAGTCCGCTTCATCCCATTTTGCCAGCCTTCCGCTGGCATGGGGCGTGAGATTGGCGGCGGGCGGCCAGTCCGGGGGACCGATATCTATCCTACCACCGGAAAAATTTGCGCCATGGCATCCCGTGCAACCGGCAGCCATATAACGTCCATAGTCCACGGTCACTCCGGGAATCACCTCGGCTGGTTTCACCGCGCTGTGATTGATCACCGCGGCGGAGAGCTGGATTTTTCCTGCCAGCATCAATGCCCGCGCCACCGGTCCAACCTTTAGCGGCACCGTATCGCGATCCACCGGTGCGACGGATTTCAGGTAGGCGATGAGGTCTCCCATGTCCTGCGTGGAAAACTGCACATAATCCGTCGACGGCATCAGAAAAAGTCCGCGGCCATCCCCGCCCACCCCATGCCGGATGGCGCGTTCATAGTCCGCATCACCATAACCCGCACGCAACCCGCCCCGGCCTCGCGTAAGATTCGGGCCATACAACCGGCCCATCGCGGGGTCATCCACCACCTTGGCTCCTCCGAGGTCGGCCCCATGGCAATCCACGCATCCACGGGTCGCCGCCAGATGCCGCCCGCGCTCGATCGCCGCTGCATCCATTGGCACCGCCACCGGATTCACCCTGACAACGTAGGTGCGCTTCAAGCGTTTGCCCGACTGCCAATAGATGATCGCCATGCCCACGGCGAGAACGGCGACCAAGCTGAGCACACCCCAGCCAATGAACTTTAGAACTTTTTTCATGATGCAGCACAACACACTACGCAGGCCGAAAGTTACAATAAGGCCCATTTTACCTAGCCGAAAATCGCCCGCCTTAGGCCGACCGGGTTCGTCCAAATTCAGGCTTCACCTTTGTGGCTCTGCCACGTTTCCTGACCGGCTCGTCTCAACACCCGCCACCATTCGCATTTCGCCCGCATACCACTTTAATGTCCCCCGCCCAGGAAATCGCCCGCCGCCGCACCTTC
>JAGNQV010000041.1 GCA_017988885.1 Opitutaceae bacterium
CTTTGAAAAATACGGCGTCCCCGCGCCCAAGGGCGCCGCCGCCAAATCCGCCGGCGAGTTCGCCGCGGCCCTCGCCACCCTGCCGGAAGGACCCACCATGGTGAAATCCCAGATCCATGCCGGCGGGCGCGGCAAAGGCACCTTCACCGACGGCTACAAGGGCGGCGTCAAGTTCTGCAAGACCAAGGCCGACGCCCAGGAAATCGCCGGCAAAATGCTCGGCCACACCCTCGTCACCATCCAGACCGGCCCCGCCGGCCGCAAGGTGCAGACCGTCTACTTCACCGTCGCGAGCGAGATCAAAAAAGAATACTACCTCGCCATCCTGCTCGACCGCGCCTCCTCGCAGCCCGTCATCGTCGCTTCCACGGAGGGCGGCGTCGAAATCGAGAAGGTGGCCCACGAGACGCCGGAGAAGATTTTCAAGGTCCTCGTCGATCCCGCCTATGGCCTCGCGGACTTTCAAGTGCGCGAACTCCTCACCGGCCTCGCGCTCAGCGGCGCCGAAGCCAAGAACGCCGCCAAGCTCATCCGCAATCTCTACACGATGTTCTGGGCCACCGACGCCGCCATGGTCGAGGTCAACCCGCTCATCACCACGCCGGCCGGCGAGGTCCTCGCCCTCGACGCCAAGGTCACCTTCGACTCCAACGCCCTCTTCCGTCATCCCGAGATCGTGGCCTTGCGCGACCTGAACGAGGAAGATCCGAAGGAGATCGAAGCCTCCAAGTTCGACCTCGCCTACATCGCCCTCGACGGGAACATCGCCTGCCTCGTCAACGGTGCGGGCCTCGCGATGTCCACCATGGATATCATCAAGCACTACGGCGGCAGCCCGGCCAACTTCCTCGACGTCGGCGGCGGCGCCTCGAAGGAAAAAGTCGTTGCCGCCTTCAAGATCATCCTCGGCGACGCCAACGTGCAGGGTATTTTCGTCAACATCTTCGGCGGTATCATGGACTGCAACGTGATCGCCGAAGGCATCGTGGACGCCGTCAAGGAAGTCGGTCTTAAGCTGCCCCTCGTCGTCCGCCTCGAAGGCAACAACGTCGCCGCCGGCAAAGCCACTCTCGCCAACTCCGGCCTCGCGCTTGTCTCCGGCGACACCATGGCCGACGCCGCCCAGAAAATCGTGAAGCTCGTCGCCTGAGCAAATTAAGCGCAACGGCGCAAAGACCTTAAGTTCGACCCAAGGACCCTGCCATTCATCGCCTTCTTTTCGACCTTCGCGTCTTCGCAACTTCGCGCTTCTAAAAATCTATTAAAGCAAATGAGCATTCTCATCTCTCCTGAAACCAAAATCATGGTCCAAGGCATCACCGGTGCCTTCGGCGGCAAGCACGCCCAACTCTCCCTCGACTACGGCACGCAAGTCGTCGCCGGCGTCACGCCCGGCAAGGGCGGCCAAGTCTTCGAGCATGCCGGTCACAAGGTGCCGATTTTTAACTCCGTCGCCGCAGCCGCCCAGGCCACCGGCGCCACCGTCTCCGTCATCTTCGTGCCCCCGCCGTTCGCCGGTGATGCCATCTTGGAGTGCGTTGCAGCCGGACTCGACCTCGCCGTGTGCATCACCGAGGGCATTCCGATCAAAGACATGATCCGCGTGAAACGCGCCATTGCCGGCAAACCCACCCGTCTCATCGGGCCCAACTGCCCCGGCCTCGTCACCCCCGGCACCGGCGAAGGCTCCAAGGGCGGCTGCCGCATCGGCATCGCCCCCGGCTATATCCACCGCAAAGGCCACGTCGGCATCGTCTCGCGCTCCGGCACTCTCACCTACGAAGCCGTCTTCCAAATCACCTCCAAGGGTCTCGGCCAGTCCACCTCGGTCGGCATCGGCGGCGATCCGGTCAACGGCACTTCACACCTCGACGTCATCAAACTCTTCAACGCCGACCCCGACACCCACGCCATCATCCTCATTGGCGAGATCGGCGGCAACGCCGAGGTCGAAGCCGCGCGTTGGATCAAAGCCAACGTCAAAAAGCCCGTCGCCGGTTTCATCGCCGGTGCCACCGCCCCCGCCGGGCGCCGCATGGGCCACGCCGGCGCCATCGTCGGCGGCGCCGAGGATACCGCCGCCGCCAAGATCGCCGTCTTCAAGGAATGCGGCATCGAAGTCGCCGCGACGCCTTCCGACATGGCCGACGCCCTCCTCCGCGCCGCCAAAGCCAAGGGCGTTTCGCTGAGTTAAACGCTCTGCCAGCCTCTGCATCAACCGGTTGTATTATTGCGACCGGTTTTTTTGTGAAATTCTAAAAAAGTTCTGGACTGACGCCACTCGTTTGGCATGTTTCGCATCGCATCAGGAACGAACCGGCCCTCAAAAGCCGGTTCCGCCAACCGGGCCGGGAGCGGCCACGGTGGATCGGGGGAAACCCCGGATGTGCGTCACCCGCAAGGGGGGCGAACCAAGAACGCTCCCGAAGACGAAACCGATCTGATGCCCAGATCGGTTTTTTGTTTTCAACCCTGATGCGCGATAAATCCCACAAAGAAAAATCACGCATCATGCCAAACATCACCAAACTCCCCGGTATCCGCGTCCGCACGGAAAACGCCAACCACCACCTGTGGAACAACCACGGCACGTGGTTCCTGCATTATACGGTCCATCCCACGCCCTTCACCAAGGAGCGCATCCGCCGCTCTCTCGGCACCAAGGACGTCAAGATCGCCCGCGAGCGGCGTGACAGCTTCTTCAATCACCTCGCCAGCGAGGCGACGAAGGCGGCCAGCACCGGCAAGGTCGCTGCGGCATGAACGCCGCCAGCCGCACCTTGCGCTTCCGGTCCACCGGCAGCGCAGGCCCTGCCGTGACCCCGGCCCGTTTGCTCGTTGATCTCTTTATCGACGACGCCACGACCGCCACCGGTCACATCATCGTGCTCAACCCCGAGCCCGGGGCACCCGAGCGTTGGGCCTATATTCTGGCCGATGGCCGCGCCACCGGCTTGCAGAGCACACTCTCCCGCGCCGACCTCGAGGGCTGCGTCGCGGAATATTATTTTCAAGAGCTGACCACCGACCAGCGCTGCAGCGCGCAACTTTACGTTGCGCAAAATAGTGCGGGCGGGATTTCCAAATCCCGCCTGTTTCGATTCACTCAGGGAATCCGCAGGCTCTGGCCGGGCTTCAGCACGTTGACCCCCGCGAGCGAATCCCGATTTGCATCGTAGATATCCTGCCAGCGATTTGGCGTGCCGTAGTAGCGCAGGCTGATGCGCGAAAGTGAATCGCCCTCGGCCACGATGTGCGTGCGGGCCGGAGTGGTCGCGGCGGGAGCCGTCTGCGACGACAAGGGCAGGACCGTGCTGTTCACGGATGTGCCCGAATTGATCAGGCGGGCCGCCGAGGCAATCTGGTCCAGCGTGCCCTGGGCCTGCCGCAGCCGGGCGGTGATCGCCGCGTTTTCCTGCTGCAAGGCCGTGATGCGGCCCGTGCGGTCGCGTTCCGTGGCTTGGGCGGCAGCGTTCAAGCGCGCATTCTCCGTGCGCAAACTGGCGATATCGCGCTGCGCGGCGGCAAGCTGGGTAGAAATGGTGGAGAGGCTGGCCGCCCGTGACTCAGCCGCGAGACGGCCTTGATCTGCATCGGCGAGACGCGAATTTTCCGCCCGCAACGCCGCGACCTGCGTGCCGACGTCATCCAGTTGCTTTTGCAGCGCGACGTTGTCGGCGGTCAGTTTTTGGTTGCTGCCCGTGAGCTCGGCCACGCTGGCCGCGTGCTGATCGGCCGCCTTGTCGGCGGTCGCCAAGCGGTCTTTCACTTCTTCCAGTTCCGTCTGCAAGGTCTGCAGGTTGCCACCCGTGCGCGCGAGCCGGACGTTTTCCGACTTCAATGCCGCGACCTGCGCGGCCAAATCCTGGAGCTGGCCCTGCAGTTTGGCATTCGCCGCGGACAAATCACTGACGCTGGCCGCCTGAACTTCCGCTTGGTGATCACTGGCCGCGAGACGCGTGCGCAGATCAGCCGCATCCGTCTGATTCTGTTCCGACTGCCTCTTAAGCTGGGCCAGTTGCGCCTGCAGCGCGGTCTTTTCCCGCGTGAGCCGGTCGTTGATCCCGGTCAGCTCAGCGACGCTGGTGCCCTGCTGCTCAGAAGCCTTGTCGGATTCCGCCAATCTGGACTGCAACGCCGCCAAGTCCGCCTGGGCTTTATCCGCCGCAGCCTTGGCCGACTGAGCCTGCGCCTGGGCGACATCACCGGACTGCTTGAGCAATGCGACCTGCCGCTCGGTTTCGGCCAATTTTGCCTTCAAGCCTTCGGACACCGTTGAATCTTCGGAGCGTTTCGAGTTGAGCAGCGCCCGGTTGGCCTCGGTCAACGCCAGATTGGCATCGCGCGAGGACTGGAGCTGCTTGGCGAGCTGCGAGAACTCCTGTGCTGCTCCTGTCCGGTCGGTTTCAATCTGCGCCTCCAAGGTGCGCACCCGACTCTGCAGCGTCTGCATTTCCAGGTTCATCGCGTCGGCATCCGGCACCGCCCGTGCCGCGCTGGCCTGCGCTGCAAGCGCCGCCGCGGCCGCCTGCTTGGAAACCTCCAAATCCTGTCTCAATGAATCAATCTGGGTGCCGAGCTGCGCGATTGTTTTTTCTTTCTCGTCCAGCGTATGCGCCGCCTCGTCGAGCTGATGGCTCAGCTTTTCCTCGGTGCTCCGGTCCACCGGGGCCGTTTGCGCGGCGGCGAGCCGGCGGTTCTCCCCTGTCAGCCGTTGCAACTCGGATTTCAAATCGGAGTTCTGCAGCGCAAGCTGCGCGTTGGACTGCGTAAATTTGTCGGTGAGTGTTTTGCTCTCGAGCATTTGCGCGGCCAGATTCTGCCGCTCCTGCTCGGCGGCATCGAGTCGACCCCGAACCTGTGCATTTGCATCCTGGGCCGCAGTCAGGGCCGTCTGTAATGCCATCGCCTTGGCCTCGGCCTCGCCCAACGTGCTCTTCGTCTCGCGCAAGGTCTGATTCTCAGATTTCAATGCCGCCACCTGTCCCAGCAATGAGGTGTTTTCGTTCTGGAGTCGGTCACCGGCGCCCTTGGTGGACTGGGCCGCCACGAGTGCGGCCTTGAGCCGGTCGGATTCGTTCCGGGCCGCAGCCGCCAGCGCCTGATGTTCTTTTTGCAGTTGTTCGACTTGTTGGGCCAACCCGAGGTTGGTCGCGCGCAAATTCTTCACGGCCGACTCCGCTTCTGCGCCGGTCTGGCGGACCGCCGCCACTTCGCGCGCAAGATCTGCCGCCTGTTTATTGCTCTGCTCGGTCGCGACCTGGGCCGCGGTCAACGCTGCCTGCAGCGAGCTCACGCGCGCATTGGTGTCACCATTCGTATTCTTTTGCGCCGCCTGCAGGGTTTGATTTTGCACCTGCAATTGATTGATCCGGGCCGTGAGCGCCACATTGAGCTCGGCCAGTTTGCCGCGTTCCCCGGTCGCCGTCGCCGCGGCCTTTTCGGCATCGGCGAGCTGCGCCTTCGTCTTGCCGATTTGCAACGCCACTTCGCCCTGCACCGCCTGCATCTGCACGCGCAGTTCCTCGGTCTCCCGGCGCGCCGTGACCAGCATATATTGGGTTTCGGCCAGCTCGTCCCGCACCTTGCCGAGATCGGCCGCCAGCTTGGCATCCTCCGCGTTGCCGGCCTGCGCCTTGGCAGCCTCTGCGAGCTTTAGTTCTGCCACCGCAAGGGCGCTGCGGGACTTGGCCAAATCAGCGGCCTGCTCCTGCAACTGGCTGCGCAACTGCGCCGCCTCCGCCGTGCTCTTGGCCCCGGCCCCACCTGCACCTGCGAGCCGCTGTTCCAGCGCGGTTTTCTCCGCCAGCAGGGCTGCGCGGGCCTGGTTGGCCGCCGCCAGATCCTGCGCAGCTTGGGCAATTTGGTCGCGCACGGCCTGGAGGTTCACCGCGGCATCCTTGCCGGCTGCCTGCAATCGCGTGTTTTCCGTCTGCAAATCGCTGAGCGTCTTGGTCGCACTGGCCAGTTGTTGCTGCAGCTGACCGCCGTCCACTGGTGCAGCCGCATTCGTCGTCGCAGACCTCAACCGGGCGTTTTCATCAGCGAGCGTCTGGCTTGACGCCCGTTCGGTCTCCAACTGGCGCCGCAAATCTGCAATCTTAGCCGCATCCGTTGGCTGCTGACTGGCATTGGACCCGCTCGGGCCAGCCTTGTCCTCGGCCATCCGCAACCGACGATTAAGCGAACCCAGTTCAGCGGTCGCACGCTTGACCTCATCGTTCAACCGTTGGTTGTCCCCCAGCAATTGCCGCATCCGCCCATCGGCATCGGCTGGATCGGATGTCGCCTGCGCCGTCAGACGGCTACTGTCTTCGGTGAGTCTTTTATTGTCCGCATTCGCTGCCTGCAGTTGCCCGATGATGTCGCGGTTCTGGGCCACCAGCGCGATCTTCTCCGCCCGCAAATTCTCAGCTTCACGGGCCGATTGCTCCATCTGTGCCCGCCACTCTCCAATGCGCGGATCCACTTTGGCGGTTTGGCTCAGCCGGGCATTTTCCGCCTGCCACTTCGCCGTGTCGGCCTGCGCGGCCTTCAAGTCCGCCTGCAGGGCCGCCAACTTCGTGTTCAGCGCGACATTCGTCGCCTGCAGTTTCTCGCTGCCGGCCACCGGCTTCTGCGGTGCCGCCGCGAGCTGGGCGAGGCGTTGCTCTAGCTGGGTTTTTTCGCCTTGAATGGATTGAGTCGCACTGGCGAGCCGCACGTTTTCAGCCCGCAGTTTTTCCAGGTCGGCCTGCGCCGCCTTCAACTGCGCCGTCAGGCCCGCGACCTCACCCTTGGCGGCCGTAGCAGTCGGCAATGCCACTGGCGGCACCGTCGTCGCGGCGATCGCCGCCGGTTTGCCTTCGAGTTGCAGCTTGAGCGCCGTCACGCGCGCTTTGGCCTCGGCCAACTGCGGAGCTTGCAACCGCTGGGCCACCAGATCGCGCCCCACGGGATTGACCCCGTTTTCGGCCGCAAGCGCGAGCCAAGCATAAGCCTCGGTAAAATTGCTGGCGAGTCCGCCGCGGCCTTCCGCGAGCATGATGCCGTAGTTGTTCTGTGCAGGGCCAAAGCCCTGCAGGGCGGCGGCGCGGTAAAGTTGCGCGGCGGAGGTCTCGTCCTTGGCCGCACCCCGGCCTTCCTCCAGCATCAACGCGAGGTTGTAGCGGGCCCGGCCATAACCTTGGTCCGCGGCGGCGCGATACCATTTCTGGGCCAGGGTCTCGTCTTTCGACAAGCCGCGGCCCAACTCATAGGCTAGGCCGAGATTGTATTGCGCCTCGGGAATATTGCGCTCCGCCGCCTGGCGGAACCAGATCGCGGCTTCGAAATAATCCTGCGCCACCCCAATCCCGTTGGCATACATGTTGCCGACATTGAACTGCGCCGGCGCAAAGCCGGCCTCGGCCGCCTTCAGGTAGTGCGCAAACGCCGCCTTCAAATCCTTCGGCGCGCCACGGCCGAGCTCCGTCATCATGCCGAGGTTGAAACTCGCCGGTGCATGCCCGCGCTCCGCCGCCCGCGCGTAAGCCTGCAGGGCCTCGACATCGTTCTGCGGCACCCCCTGCCCGTTGGCATACATGTTGCCGAGCGTGTTCAGGGCATCGGCATCCCCCGCATCCGCGCGGCTGCGAATCGCACTGACATCCATCTGGGCGCGCATCGGCAGCACTCCGCCGCCGAGGGAAACCAACGCCGCCAGCAGCAGCGCACGCTGCTTTTGGGAAAGGAAGAAGCCCTGGGGAGACTTGGCAGTATTAAGCACGGGCCTCGTTTAAGGAGAAAACCCTAGTAGGGAGCAAGGCGGCATCTTGCATTCCGTGGATGATTTTTTTGTCGGGCGGACAGAATGTCGCCAACGCGCCACCGAGCCGGACCACGCCTTCGCTCACAAAATAGTAGGGACACAGCCGCAGTCGCCCCGCCTTCGCCAAGGCTACGGCGGGCCGGCCATCCTTGGGTTGCTCATACAAGGAGTGCGTCAGGCGCTTCGGTTTCTTGTATTCCTGCAGGACGTGCAGATTGGTCGGAGCCAGCGCGAGGGCCTGTTCGACGCCCTCCTGCCACTCCTCCCGCGAGCAATCGCTTCCGAGCACCACGCTGCGGGCGCCCCATGCGGTCTCGTGATAACCGCTGATCTTGATGATGAGATCGCGTTCCTTTTGCGAAGCCCCGCTGAGCTCACGCCAGTCGTGGAGCGAGCGCCCGCCGACCTTGGGGCCATCGAGCACGGCCCCCGGCGGCAGCGGCGCGGGATCCATGATCCATGACGGCGGAATCAGCGCGCGCAAAATCTTGAGCGCCCGCCCGCTCACATGTTCGGCCCAAAAATCCTGCAGCAGATGGTGATGAAACAGGGCCAGGCCGATTTTTTCCTCCTGAAACGGCCGCATCGGCGGCGCAATGGCCACCTCGCCTGCCGCCCAGGTTTCGAAGATGAATTTTTGCGTCGCGATGTTCGCCAGATCGAACAGCTCGAAAAACCGGTAGATGATGTCGATCTTCTCGGGATTGCCGTCGTGGTCGAAGAACAGCGAGTTTTCGAGCGGGAAAAGATCCTCGGGCCGCACGCAAAACATCCGCTTGCCCTGCAATTGCAGTTGGTGCGCCAGCCATTCCATCTCAGGTCGGTAGGTCGCCGCCTCCTCGCTCACGACCAAGGCGATCAGGGGATTGCGCACGCCAGGCCGCAGCGCCGCCAGGGAGGCATAAAATTGTGTGATCATCCCATCACCCGCGCCCAGCACTGCGCCGTTGCCGGCATAAAGCCGGTTCAAAAACGCCGTGAGGCCGATGCCGCCGGGCACGGAATCGAGTTCGGTCAGCGCAAAGCCCTCGTCCGTCAGGAGCAGATCAGGCCGGAGCACCGTCGGGAAAACGCCCCGGTTGCGCGCATCGCGGGCGTGGGCAATGAGCGCGGCGGGCTTGCCGCGGTCGAGGTAGTCGGCGACCCAGGGCGCGAGCAGCGGCTTGTTCCGCAGCAGGTTTTTGCCGGCGGCCGAGCGCAAGTAGAGTGTTTCCAGCGCCTGATGGAACTCGAGGCAGGCCGCGCCAATCCCTTCCAATTCCTGCGCCTGCTCCGGCGAGATCGCCCAGGCATCGGGTGACAACTGCCAGGTCTTCGCCTCAAACAGCGACTGCCCCGCCAAGGCGGACTCAATGGTGGCGTAGGCGAGATCGGACATGCGGAGGAAGGGCTGAAGAACTGAAAAGCTGAAAGACTGAATTTGCGAGCGTCTGATTGTCTTTCGACTGAGGGAATCTTTCAGCCCTCCAGTCATTCAGCCCTTCAGTCCTTCCTTATTCATCCATCTGGATATCCTTGTTGCGATGCCGCGGGCAACCCGCGCGCAGCCAGGCGTTGATAAAGCGGTCGATGTCGCCGTCGAGCACGCCCTGCGTGTCGCTGGTGCTCACACCGGTGCGCAGATCCTTCACCATCTGGTAGGGCTGCAAGACGTAGCTGCGGATTTGGGCGCCGAAGCCGATTTCGCCTTTTTCGCCGTAAAACTTGTCCATCTCCGCGCGTTTTTCATCCTGCCGTCTTTCGAAAATTCGCGCCTTGAGCACGTTCATGGCCGCGGCCTTGTTTTTGATCTGCGAGCGTTCGTTCTGACACACGACCACGATGTTCGTCGGCATGTGCGTGAGTCGCACCGCGGAATCCGTGGTGTTGACGCCCTGCCCGCCCTTGCCGGAGGAGCGATAAACATCCACCCGGATCTCATCCTCGGGGATGTCGATTTTGATCTCGTCGGTGATTTCGGCGATCACGTCGATCGCGCTGAATGAGGTATGCCGGCGGGCGTTGGAATCAAACGGGCTGATGCGCACTAGGCGGTGCACGCCGCGCTCGGCCTTGCAGTAGCCGTAGGCGTTTTCGCCCTTGATGAGGACCGTGGCCTTGCTGATGCCGGCGGTGTCGCCGGGTTGCACATCCTGCAACTCAACCGTGTAGCCGCGCCGCTCCGCCCAGCGGTTATACATGCGGAAAAGGATGTCGGCCCAGTCATTGGCTTCGGTGCCGCCCGCGCCTGCCTGGATCGAAAGGATGGCGTTGTTGCGGTCAAACTGGCCAGTCAGGAAGGAGGCAATCTCGAGTTCGTCGAGCTCGGTCTGCAAGGCCACCACCGTGGTCTCGAGCTCCTGGGTGTAGGCGTCCTGCTCCTCCGCCGTCGCGGCTTCGACCAGCTCCACCATAACCCCGATGTCCTCCGCCTTTTTCTGAAAGGCGACCACCGGCAGGACGGCGCGCTTCAACGCATTCAGTTTGCCGATGTGCTTTTGGGCACGCTCGTTGTTATTCCAGAAATCGGGCGTGCCCTGCTGGGCGTCCATCGCCTCGATTTCCCGCTGCTTTTGGTCGACGTCAAAGAAACCTCCATAAGTGCCCGGCGCGCTTTTTGATGTTCTCGATATGGTCGAATGTCTCTGGAGCTATCATGATAAAGGCACTAAGCTTGGCACCCTGCCGCTGGCCGCAAGCGCATTCTGGAACCGCCTGCACAGCCCACCAGCCGCCACGCTTCAATTAACCAAAAGCGGCAGCACCATCGCTTGCAGTAAATTGGCCAGGCAATGCCCTGCGGCTGCGGCAAGCAGCCCCTGTTTCTCGAAAATCGCGCCAAAAATTAAGCCACCCACCAATGCAATGATCATTACTGGCAATCCCCCTACGTGCTGAACGGCAAAAAGTATTGCCACGGCAAAAATAGCCATGACCTTCCCACCACGGAATTTAGCCAGTCGGTTACCCAAGTATGCCTGGACCCATCCGCGGTAGAAGACCTCCTCGCCAAAGGAATAAATCAGTGTGCGAGAAAAATACTCCCCCCATTGGGCCATGGAAACTGGTGAGAATGCGTTTACTGAAATGGAATACCAACGGCAGACCCCAAAGCTCACAGGCAATGTAATGAATGCCACCACCACGCACAGGAATAGACTCATGCCGGGGCCGGTTTTCCCTGTAGTTTTAACCCAATAACCAACCCCGTTTTGCTGCGCCATCAAAATGCCGGCACAACAAACCACGCCAACGAGTCCGCCCAGCAATGGCGCTCCGGGAAGCGTGATGATGAGCTTCGCCACTGAAATTTTGTCGCCGAATGGAATCGCTGCCAGGACTATCGCCAGCAGCGTCAGTAATGCGACTCCGCCACCTGCGAACGCTGCCGGGATCCAGCGTTTATCACCCTTGATCCAGTTTCAAGCGCAATAGACGACCGCGAGAATGAAGAACGGAAGGACCGCCAGCCGCAGCAATAACAGGATTAAATTTGCCGCCGATGCCATGGCAGAACGGCTCAGGCCCGAAGCGTTCCTGCGGATTTCTCCGCCAGAAATGATGCGTAGGTTTTTTCGATGCCAGCACGCAGGCCGGTTTGCGCCTGCCAGCCCAGCGCTTTCAGCCGGAAAACATCCATCAGCTTGCGGGGCGTCCCATCGGGTTTTGACGCATCCCAACTGATGCGGCCATGGAAACCCGTCACCGCTGCCACCGTCTCCGTCAGCTCGCGGATGGTCACATCGGTGCCAGTGCCGACGTTGATCCAGTCGGGCGGATTTTCGAGCTTCAGTAAAAATGCACAGGCATCAGCCAAGTCCTCCACGTGCAAAAATTCCCGCTTCGGCGTGCCGCTGCCCCAAGCCGTGACCTCGGGGCGGCCGGCTTCCTTGGCCTCGTGAAACTTGCGGAGAAGCGCCGGCAGCACATGGGAATTCTGCAGGTGATAATTGTCACCCGGGCCGTAAAGATTCGTCGGCATCGCCGAGTGATAGGTCACGCCATACTGCTGGCGGTAGTATTGGCAGAGCTTGAGACCGGCAATCTTGGCGATGGCGTAGGCTTCATTGGTCGGCTCCAATGGACCGGTCAGCAGACAGTCTTCCGGCATCGGTTGCGGTGCGTGTGTCGGATAGATGCACGAGCTGCCGAGAAAAAGCAGCCGGCGCACTCCCGCCTGATGAGCGCCATGGATGCAGTTGGCGGCCATGACGAGATTCGCGTAGATAAACTCCGCCGGGTAAGTGTTGTTGGCATGGATGCCGCCCACCTTGGCCGCGGCGATGATCACCACGTCGGGTCGCTCCGTCGCATAAAATTTTCCGACTGCGGTTTGGTCCGTCAGATCGAGTTCGCTGCGTGTCCGTAATACGAGTTCGACGCCGGTCTCGTTGGCAAAGCGCCGCACGAGTGACCCACCCACCATGCCATTGTGGCCTGCGATGAACAATCTCATGCGAACGGCACCTTCGACGGTTCGGGCAATTTCGCGATCTGGGCTTCGCGCTTGGCGAGTTCGAGGTCTGCCTCGGTCATGATTCGGACGAGTTCCTTAAACTTCACCTTAGGCTCCCAACCCAGCTGGCGCTTGGCCTTGGCCGGATCACCGATGAGCAACTCGACCTCGGCGGGACGCTCGTAACGGGCGTCGTGTTTGACGTGTTGCCGCCAGTCGAGACCGAGCAAGCCGAAGGTTTCGGCAATAAATTCCTGCACACTGTGGGCTTCGTTGGTGGCGACCACGTAGTCGTCGGGCTGGTCCTGCTGGAGCATGACCCACATCATTTCGACGTATTCCTTGGCGTAGCCCCAGTCGCGCTTGGCGTCGAGGTTGCCCATGTAGAGCGCGTCCTGCAGACCCAGCTTGATGCGGGTGGCCGCGCGGGTGATCTTGCGCGTGACGAAAGTTTCACCGCGACGCGGGCTCTCATGGTTGAAGAGGATGCCGCTCGAGGCGTGGAGATTATAGCTCTCGCGGTAGTTCACCGTCAGCCAGTGGGCATACATCTTGGCGCAGCCATAGGGCGAGCGGGGCCAGAAAGGCGTGGTCTCGGTCTGCGGCACCTGTTGCACCTTGCCGAACATTTCAGAGGAGGAAGCCTGATAGTAGCGGCATTTTTTAACAAGGCCGGCTTCGCGGATGGCCTCAAGGATGCGCACTGCGCCCACACCGACCACGTCGCCGGTGTATTCCGGGATGTCGAACGACACGCGGACATGCGACTGCGCCGCGAGGTTGTAGATTTCATCCGGCTGCAGCTCGTAAAGCAGTTTCACCATCTGCACGGAATCGGCGAGGTCGCCATAGTGCAGGAAAAGCTTCACGCCATTGATGTGCGGGTCGCGATAAAGGTGGTCGATGCGGCTCGTGTTGAAGGTCGAGGCGCGGCGGATGACCCCGTGCACTTCGTAACCCTTGGCGAGCAGCAGCTCGGCAAGATAGGAGCCGTCCTGCCCGGTGATGCCGGTGATAAGCGCTTTCTTCATGAAGGAACCACTCAGCCAAATGCCGCCGGCTCCGACAAGCCCTGAAAATTCAGCCCAACCGCCGGGTCAGATCCACCAATTGCTGCGCCAGCGCCTGCACCGATTTCTGGCTGCGCGGGTCCTTCAGTTTGCCCGCCTCGTCAAACGCTTCATGGGCCTTCGGCAACATGCATTGCGCCGGCACCACATGGCAGCCAAGGTGCAGCAACAGGTGCCGCGCATGTTGCATCGAACGGACCCCGCCGAGCATGCCCGGCGAGGCCGACACCACCGCCGCGACCTTGCCGGTAAAAGGGTTGTCGTCCGCCCGGCTGAGCCAATCGAGCGTGTTCTTAAGCAGCGGAGTGATGAAGGAATTATATTCCGGCGAGGCGATGAGCAGCCCCTGATGCGCAGTGACAAGTTCGAGCAGTTTCACCGCCTGCGGCGGCATGCCTTCCGCCTCTTCCAAGTCGCCGTGATAAAGCGGCAGGACCAGCTCGTTGAGGTCCACCAGCGTCACCTCGCCGCCCGCGGCGCGGGTCGCCTCGATCGTCACGGCCAGAAATTTTCGGTTCAGTGATTCACGACGCGCGCTACCGGAGAAGGCCAGAATACGGGGTGTGGTGGACATGCCCTAAGCGAATACAAGATTCTCGCCGCAGCAAGGCCTGGGAGCGCGGGCGGCTCGCCCGCATTTCGGCGTGATAGCGGGCCAGCGGCCCGCGCGCCCAGCTCAACCCAGTGACTTCAGCAAGCGTCCCAGCTCAGCGTGCTTGGCCTGTTGGTCGGCGAGTTGCTTCCGGGCGCCTTCGAGCACTGCTGGCGGGGCTTTGCTGACGAATGCCTCGTTGCCCAGCCGCGCCTGAGTGCCGGCGATGTGCTTGGCCAGCGCCTCGAGTTCCTTCGTGAGCCGGGCTTTCTCCGCCACCGGATCGCCGCCCTTGAGTTGGCGAATGAGATTCCATGAACCATGCGCCGTCACGCTCACCGGCGCATCGGGCGACATCTTGCCACGGGTAATGGAGGCCGCACCAATCATGCGCGTCAGCTTGGTCAGATTGGCCTCGATGGTGGCCCATTGCCGGTCGGCGGCCTCGACCACGAATTCCGAATCCTTCCTCGCCGCCTCGCCGTTGTCGGCCTTGAGCGCACGCAGCTGCGAAACCGTCTGCTTGATGCGCTCGATCTCGGCCGCGGCGTCCGAGTTGATGTTCAGGCCGTGCAGCACGCTGGCGTTGGCGAGCGCGGACGCGTCTTCATGATGCGAATGCGTGATGAACTTTCCTTCCGCCGCATAGCCCAATTGGTGCCAGAGCTCCTCGGTGATGAACGGAATGAACGGGTGCAGCAGCAGCAGGGTTTGCCGCAGGACAAGATCCTGGATCGCGAGGCAGTTCGGCTTAAGCTCGGGCGCTTGGAGCTTCGCCTTCGAGACCTCGACATACCAGTCGCAGAAATCATTCCAGAAAAAGCCGTAGAGCGCCTGAGCCGCCGCGCTGAATTCGAAATGGGCAAACGCCTGGTCCACCGTCCGCGTCGTGGAGAACAGCCGGTCGAGGATAGCGTGATCGTCGGCGTCGAACTTCGCCATCGCCAGCCGCGAGAGGATTTTTGAGAGCGAGGTGTTGTCGGCCATCTCGCCGCTCATCTGGCGGAAACGGCACGCGTTCCAGAGCTTGTTGCAGAAATTCTTGCCACTCTCGATGCGGTCTTCCTGGAAGCGAATGTCCTGCCCCTGCGGCGCGATGGAAACGATACCAAACCTCAGGCCATCCGCCCCATATTCGGCGATGAGGTCGAGCGGGTCAGGCGAGTTGCCGAGGGACTTCGACATCTTGCGCCCTTGCTGGTCGCGGATGATGCCGGTGAAATACACGTCACGGAACGGCACGCGCTGTTCGATTGGTTTGCCGGGATGCGTATATTCGAGACCGGCCATGATCATGCGCGCGACCCAGAAGAAAATGATGTCCGGCCCGGTCACCAGGGTGCTCGTCGGGTAGAAATAATCATAGCCGGCCTTCGCCATCGCGTCCTTGTCCGGCCAGCCGAGGGTGGCAAACGGCCAGAGCCATGACGAGGCCCACGTATCGAGCACGTCCTCCTCCTGTTCCCACCCGGTTTTGTCGGCCGGTCCTTCGAGCGAAACATGCACCTTGTTGGGATCGCGCAGATCGGTCTCGGTCAGTTTTTCCCGCTCCAGACCGGTGCGATACCACACCGGAATGCGGTGGCCCCACCAGAGCTGGCGGCTGATGCACCAGTCCTGGATGTTTTCCAACCAATGCAGGTAAACCTTCGACCAGCGCTCGGGGTGAAACTTGATGTGACCGTCGCGCACCGCCGCCTTGGCTTCCTCGACGCGCGGATATTTGAGCCACCACTGCCAGGTCAGCCGCGGCTCGATCGGCACATCGGCACGTTCGGAATAACCGACATTGTTCTCGTAGGGCTCCTCCTTCACCAGCGCGCCCGAGGCCTTCAACAGCTCGGCCGCCTTTTTGCGGCCGGCAAAGCGATCCATGCCCGCCAATTCGGGGCCGGCGAATTCGTTGAGCGTGCCATTGGCCGTGAGCACATCGATCGGCGGCAACTGGTGGCGCTGGCCGATTTCGAAATCCACCTTGTCGTGCGCCGGCGTGATCTTGAGCGCACCGGAACCGAACTCCTTGTCCACCGCCGCGTCGGCGATGATGGGGATCTCCGCCGCCGGTCCGAGCGGGCGGCGCACTTTTTTGCCCAGCAATGCAGTATAGCGCGGATCATCGGGATGCACCGCGATGGCCACATCACCGGGAATCGTCTCGGGCCGCGTCGTCTTGACCTCGATGAAAGTGCCCGGCTGGCCGACCACTTCGTAGCGCACCTGATAGATGAAGCCCTTGACCGGCTTCATGATGACTTCCTCGTCGGAGAGCGCCGTGAGTGAGGCCGGACACCAGTTCACCATGCGTTTGCCGCGGTAAATATGGCCCTTCGCGTAAAGATCGACGAACACGTTCAACACTGCCTGCGAATAGGCCGGATCCATCGTGAACTGCGTGCGGCTCCAGTCACACGAGGCCCCGAGCGCCTGTAGCTGCTTGAGGATGATGCCGCCCTTCTCTTCCCGCCACGCCCAGACTTTCTCCAGGAATTTGTCGCGGCCGAGATCGCGCCGGTGTTTTTTTTCCTTCCGCAGCTCGCGCTCCACCACGGTTTGCGTGGCGATGCCGGCATGATCGGTGCCCGGCACCCACAGTGCCTCCCGGCCTTCCAGGCGCGCGCGCCGGATGAGAATATCCTGAATCGTGTTGTTGAGCACATGGCCCATCGTGAGCACACCCGTCACATTCGGCGGCGGGATCATGATGGTGTAGGGCGGTTTGGCCGGATTGACCCGACCCGCAAACGCCCCGGCCGCCAGCCAGGCGGCATACCATTTCTTCTCAATGTCGTGTGCTTCGTAACTCTTGGTGATCTCGGCCATGGGTGGGTGCGGAATGTGAACCGCCGAGAAAACCGGCCCGCCCAGCACGAGGCAAGTGGTTAAATCCCCTCGCCGCGCGGCCATTTCTGGCTTCACTCCTGCTCCTTCATGTCCGTCGCCCAGCCCAGTCCCCGCCACCCACTCTCACTCCCCGGCAACATTTCCGCCGCCGGGCGGCTGACGGCGTGCAAAACGTTCCTGCAAGCCGCCGCGGACCAACTGCGCGCCGCCCATGCCGCCGGCGGTTCCGGGCTCACTGTCGCCCAAGCCCGGGCTGTCACGGTGGATGAACTCTTGCGGGTGTTATTCGACCATGCCCTGCAAAAGTATCAGGCCGCCCAGGGCGCCCTGCCCGGGCCGGTCGCTTTGGTCGCCCTGGGCGGCTACGGCCGCGGCGAGCTCAGCCCGCACAGCGATGTTGACGTCATGTTTCTGTTTCCGGCCAAAACCAAGCCGGCACTGGTCAAGTCACTCCAGGAGCATCTTTCCAACGAAATCCTCTATCCGCTCTGGGACTGCGACCTGAAGGTCGGGCACTCCACCCGCAACGTGGACGAGGTTTTCATCGAAG
The DNA here is from genome assembly GCA_017988885.1 of Opitutaceae bacterium. Classification (GTDB taxonomy): domain Bacteria; phylum Verrucomicrobiota; class Verrucomicrobiia; order Opitutales; family Opitutaceae; genus UBA2377. The sequence goes on from JAGNQV010000041.1 coordinate 17,278, forward strand.
CGCGCAAGGATATCCAGACCAAGACCTCCCTGCTCGAATCCCGTCTCATCGCCGGCTCCAGCACGCTCTACGAAAACTTCGCCTCGGCCTACCGCAGCTATTTCACGACGGAAAATCCCAAGGACTACATTGCCGCCCGGCTGGTCGACCAAGCCGCCCGCCGCGCCAAGTATGGCGACACGGTTTTTCTCCAGGAGCCCGATGTCAAAAACGGCGTCGGCGGTTTGCGTGATTACCAAAACGCCCTCTGGATGGCGCGGGTAAAACTCGGCATCACCGCGATGGACGAACTGGCGGCGCAAAACTACCTGTCCGCCGCCGATGTCGCCGAGTTCAACCGCGCCTATGATTTTCTCCTGCGGGTGCGCAATGAGCTGCATTTCATGGTCAAGCGGCCCACCGACCTGCTCGACCTCGAGATCCAGCCCCGGCTCGCGCAAAATCTCGGTTACACCCAATCCGACGCGCTGGCGCGGATCGAGCGGTTCATGGAGGATTACTACCGCGCGGCCAATGCCATTTACCGCCTCTCGAAACTCGTGGAGAACCGCCTCGCCTTGTCACTCGACCGCGACGAAAGCGGCCGCATTTCCTTTCGCGAGGTGCTCCGCGCCCAGCGCTTCCAGCGCACCAAGCGCATCGATGGTTTCATCCTCCGCGGCCGTGAGCTCGCCGCTGAAAAACCCGATGTTTTCAGCACCAATCCCGCCCGGCTCATCCGCGTCTTCCGCCATTGCCAGCAGCTGGATTGTGCCCCGGATTTTCAGCTCGCCCAGCAGATCCGCGCGAGCCTGCCGCTGATCACGGCCGAAATCGTCAATTCCCCCGACGCCAATGCCAGCTTCCGCGCCATTCTCTCCCAGCCCGGCGCCGTTTTCCCCACGCTTAATCTGATGCACGAGCTCGGGGTGCTCGGCCGGTTCATTCCGGAATTCGACAAGCTCACCTGCATGGTGCAGCACGAATATTACCACCGCTACACGGCGGACGTGCACGTGCTTAACACCATCCGCGAGTTGGACCGGGTTTTCACGCAGGCCGAGCCCATTACGCTGAAATACCGGACAGCGCTGCACGAGACGACCGACCCCGACCTGCTCTACCTCATCCTCCTGCTGCACGACATCGGCAAGGCCGAGGGCATCCGGGGCCACGCCGAGAGCGGCGTGCGCATCGCCGGACCCATCATGGACCGTCTGGCCATCCCGCCGCAGATGCAAAAGGTGGTTTCATTTGTCATCAAAAATCACCTGATCATGGCACGATTCTGGCAGAAGCATGATGTTGATGACCCCCAAACCGCCGCCGCCTTTGCCGAACTCGCCGAGGATGCCGAGCAGCTCCATTATCTCTACGTCCACACCTTTTGCGATGCCCGCGGCACGGCCGCCAGCCTCTGGAACAGCTACAAGGACACCCTTCACACCAGCCTTTACCGCACGACCTTGGAACGCTTGAAACTTGGCGAGGCGGTCCTCGCCAGCTATCAGGAAAGAAAACTCATGATTCAACAGGAACTCATTGCCCAGAAAATCCCCGGCGTCAGCAGCGATGAAATCGTCGCGCACTTCGGTCTGCTGCCCGAGCGCTACTTCGTGCACACCGACGCAAGCGAGATCGCCCTGCACATCCAGATGATCAACCGGCTGTTGAAGTCCATTTCCTCCGCCGAGTCCGTCGGCTCGCTCCGGCCCATCATTGAATGGCAGGATGACCTCAACCGTTCCCTGACCGTTGTGAATGTCGTCACTTGGGACCGCGCCGGCCTTTTCTATAAACTCGCCGGCGCCTTCCGCGTCGCCGGTCTCTCCATTCTGGGCGCGAAGGTCATTTCCCGCACCGATCACATCGCCATCGACACCTTCTATGTCGTCGAGCCCGGTCGCGGCGTGGTGCAGAGCGCCACCGCGCAGGAGACCTTCGCCAAGACCATCGAGGCCGCGCTCGTGGCCAACCACGACCTTTACCCCGAAATTCTGGCCCAAGCCAAGAAGCAGGCGAGCCGCTATACGGCGGTCAACACCACCGAGGGACCGCACACTTCGTTTCCGCCCACCGTCGAGGTTTATCACGAGCTCACCTTGGAACGGACCATCGTGGAAATCCAAGCCCGCGACCTGATCGGCCTGCTCTACCGGCTCGCCAAGACCATTTCCGATCACGGCTTCGACATCACCTTTGCCCGCGTCAGCACCGAGCACGGCGTGGCCATTGATACTTTCTACATCGAGAGCTCTGATCCCGCCCGGCCCGCCGATAAAGCGCGGTTGCTGGCCTTGCGCGACACCCTGACCGAAATCATCAAGCCGGCCGAAGCCGCCACCGCGTAAGAAATACCGGATTGCCGATACCGGAAACCAGAGAGTAACTGCGAGCGTGGAAAACAGCGCGCAACCGGCTCTCTATGCCATCGCCTCCCTCACTGGGCAGGCGGCTAACGCCAACGGTGCGGCGCGCACGGCCTTCGATACCATCTTCAAAGCCTTGGCCGCATCCAGCGGTTGCTTCCTGTTGCGCAACCCGGACACCGGTCGACTCGAACTGGAGGCCCAGCAAGGTCTGCCCGTGGGGGACGACATGCTCACCTTTGAGCTTGGGCAGGGGTTGCCGGGCTGGGTTGCGCTGCATGCCCAACCGTTGCTCGTCACCCAAGTCGCCCACGATTCCCGCTACCGCGCCGTCCGGCCCGAAGTCCGCTGTCAGATGGTGGCACCCCTGCTGGCGGACGAGCAGGTGCTGGGTGTGATTGCATTGGATCATGACCAAGTCGGCGGATTCACCCCGGCGGATCTCAAGCGTTTGACCGCCTTGACCAACGAGACCGCGCACACGCTGCGGCGCTTATGGCTCCTCGACCAGTTGCAGGGCAAGGCGCGCCAACTCGAAACGCTCATCACGACCGGCCAGTCGCTCGTGGCCAAACTTGAGCCGCAGGAGTTATACGATGCGCTCACCCGCGATGCCCGGCACATGCTCGCCAACCGCGCCTGCGCGCTTTACCTGCACACGGCGGCGCAAGGCACCGTCCGCTGCGTCTCCCTCGCCGCCGGCAGCATCATGCCGCTACCCGCCGGCGAGCTGCCGGTCGCCTCCTGCCTGGCCGGCGCGA
>JAGNQV010000188.1 GCA_017988885.1 Opitutaceae bacterium
GCCGCTTTATGCACCGGACCTGCTGATCGTGATGCGCGTGTATTTTGAAAAGCCACGCACCGTGGTGGGCTGGAAGGGACTGATCAATGATCCCAATCTGGACGGCAGTTATGAAATCAACCGCGGGCTGCAGCTGGCCCGCAAACTGATGATCGACGTCACGGGTCTCGGCCTGCCGGTGGGCACCGAGTTTCTCGACACCACCCTCGGCCAGTATTACGCCGACCTCGTTTCCTGGGGCGCCATCGGTGCGCGCACGGTCGAGAGTCAGGTGCACCGCGAACTGGCCTCGGGGCTTTCCATGCCGGTGGGTTTCAAAAACCGGACCGATGGCGACCTGCAGGTGGCGGTGGATGCGATCCGCTCGGCCCGGCATCCGCACTGGTTTCCTTCACTGACGCGCGAAGGCGCGCCCGCGGTCATGGGCACGGCCGGCAACGAGCACACACACCTTGTGCTGCGCGGCGGCACCCGCGGGCCAAATTTTTCCCCGGAAAACGTGCGCGCGGCGTCTGCCCTGTTGGTGAAGAACCAGCTGCAACCGCAACTGATGGTGGATTGCAGCCACGCTAACAGCGGCAAGGATCCCGCGCGGCAGTCCGAGGTGGTGGCGGCGCTGGCGGCGCAGATGGCGGCCGGCGAAAGGGCCATCGCCGCCGTGATGCTGGAGAGCAACCTGCTGGGCGGGGCGCAGGATTTTCAAGCCAAGCCGCTGGTCTATGGCCGGAGCATCACGGATGGTTGTCTCGCATGGGAAAAGACGCTCCCGCTTTTTGCGCAGCTGGCCGAGGCTGTGCAAGCGCGGCGGACGAAGTGAGTCCCTGGGGGCGCGGGCCGCTGGCCCGCAGGGATTGAAGAAGCGGGCGGTCCGCCCGCGCGCCCAAAGGCGGTTAGCTTTTCTCCGCCACGGCCAGTTGGCCGCAGCCGGCGGCGATGTCGATGCCGCGGCGCTGGCGCACGCTGCTCGGCAGCGCGAATTCTTCCTTGAGGATTTTCTGAAAGCGCCGGGCGGCGTCGGAATGCGTGGGAGCGCCCGCGTAACCGGCGGTGGGGTTGAGCGGGATGAGGTTCACCTGGGCGGGCAAACCTTGCAGCAAACGCCCGACCGCGCGGGCGTCTTCCACGGAATCATTTTTTCCCTCGATGAGTGTCCACTCGTAAAAAATCCGGCGGCCGGTGGTTTCACTGTAAGTGAGGCAAGCCGCCATGAGTTCATCGAGCGGCCATTTTTTCGCGGCGGGCACGAGGGCGAGGCGGCCGGCCTGCGTGGCGGAGTGCAGCGAAAGGGCGAGGTGCACGGGGCGCTTTTCCTGCGCCAGCCGCAAGATACCCGGCACGACGCCCACGGTGCTGAGCGTGATGCGCTCGGCGCCGAGCGAAAGACCGTTGGGATCGCGCAGGATGTCCACGGCCTTCATTACCGCGTCGTAGTTATGCAGTGGCTCGCCCATGCCCATCAGCACGACGTTGCGGAGCCGGGGCGTAATGGGTTTTTGGTAAGGCGTGGCGTCCGCGCCGCGCCGTGGCCCAGCGGAGACCGTTTGTGTGCCCTTCAACGCTCGCTGCACGTGCACGGCCTGGGCGACAATTTCACCGGGAGTGAGATGACGCGTATAACCCATCTGGCCGGTGGCGCAAAACACGCAGCCCATCGCGCAGCCCACTTGCGAGCTGATGCAGGCGGTGACGCGGCCGGTGTAACGCATGAGCACCGTCTCGATGCGTTCGTCATCTTCGAGTGTAAGCAGGTATTTGCGGGTGAAGCCGTCGCTGGAATCGGTTTCAAGGGCGGTCGGCAGCACGCCGAGCCGGGTTTCGGCAGTCAGGCGTGTGCGCACTTTGGCGGGCAATTCCGGCATCGCGGCAAACGAATCGGCGCATTCCCAATAAAGATAATTCCACAGCCGCGCGACATGCACCGGACTAAACGCCCAGCGCGCAAAAAGCACGGAGAGTTCCTCGCGGGTCAGATCGTAGAGATGGATGGGCGGCACAGGCACAATGCGGAGATAGGCGTTGCGCAGGGAAATGACAGGTTTTTTCCACGACTGAATTTCCGAGCCGGTTGACCACGGATTTAACGGTGAGTCACGGATCAGGCCGGAGGTGCTGGGTCCTTTTCAGCTGTCATTCTTCGCGTTGCTCAGAATGACAAAACAGGCCGGTCGTGCGGCAACCGCCATGAAAGATTGCGATTGGCCGGCGGGATTCTTTGCCTGAGTGCATGCAATACCGTCCCCTCGGCACCAGCGACATCAAGGTTTCGGAAATCAGCCTCGGGTGCTGGACCATGGGCGGACTCAACTGGGTGAACGGCACCCCCAACGGCTGGGCCAACGTCAACGAGGAGGAAATCGCCGCGGCCATCAAACGGGCGGTGGATGCCGGGGTTAATCATTTCGACAACGCCGACGTCTACGGCAACGGCAAGGCGGAGCTCATGCTGGCGCGGGTGTTCAAACGGCTTGGGCTGAAGTCCACGGACTTCGTGATCGCGACGAAGGTCGGGCATTTTCCCGGCACCGCGGCGCACGCCTACGAGCCGCTGCACATCCGGCACCAGTGCGAGCAATCGCTCCAGAATCTCGGCCGCGACTATCTCGATCTTTATTATCTGCATCACGGCGACTTCGGTCCAAACGACGAATGGCTGCAGGGCGCGGCGGACACGCTGGATGCGCTGGTGCGCGAGGGCAAAATCCGCCTGAAGGGCCAGAGTGCCTACAGTGACGCGCACTTTGCCCGTGCCGTGCCGGTGGTGAAACCGATGGTGCTGCAGTCCTGGGCGAATGCGCTCGCACCCGATTTCATCCGGCCCGGCGGCGTGGTGCCGCAACTGCTCGCGGAGCACGGCATGTCGTTTGTCGCGTTCAGTCCGCTCGCGCAGGGCTTGTTGCTCGACAAATTCAACCCGAACAAGCCGCCGCAGTTCGAGGAGGGAGATCACCGGCGCAACAGCGGGCGCTTCACGGCCGACAAGCTGCACGAGCTCAAGCCGAAGCTGGCCAATATAAAGGCGCGCTTGGGCGCGACGACCGAAGATCTGGCTGCAGTGGCGCAGCGTTACATTCTCAACCACCTGAGTGTGGCCTGCGTCATTCCGGGTTTTCGCAACGAGCGACAGGTGGCCTGCAACCTCGCCGCCACCGATCGCCGGCTGAGCGCGGAAGAGGTGGCCTTCATCGAGCAGACGCTCGCGTGAAGCGAGTGCACAGCTGGTTAGAGGTGGGCGAGCAAGTCCCGCTGCCGGCTAAGCGGGCATAACGCGCAGAGGGACCTGCGTGTCCACCTACCGAGCGCCGAAAAATTACTTCAGCGAAGCCAGCGCGGCCGTGATCGGCACCGTCTGGCGTTTGCGATCGAGGAAGAAATTGATTTCGGAGTAACCGACCGACTGGAGGGTGCGCAGGGCATCGGCGTAGTTGGCGCCCACGCGGCGGGCGATATGGGCATCGGCGCCGAGCACGACGGGGATGCCGCGTGCACGCATCAGGCCCAGCATGGTGGGGCTCGGATTGATCTCCGGAATCGCCTTTTGCAGGCCGCTGGTGTTGAGCTCCATCGCCACACCGGTTTTGGCGATGCGGTCGAGCGCGCGTTCAATGAACGGCCGGATGCGCGCAAAATCCCATTCCTCCGGGGCTTCGTTTTTCACGAGGTCGGGATGGGCGAGCGTGTCATAGAGTCCGGTTTCGGCCGAGTCGGCGAGGTGCTGAAAATAGGTCTGCTGGTAGTCGAACCAGTCGCCGCGAAAGAACCGGGCCCTGTATTCCGGCACCTGCATGTGCACCGAGCCGAGCACGTGGTGCAGCGGATGGCGGGCATGGAGTTTTTCCAGCCACGGCTCGACGCCGGGATAGTAATCGCTCTCCAACCCCAGCCGCACATCCACGCGGCCGGAAAATTCTTCGCGCGCGGCGGCGACGAGCGCGACATAATCCTCATACTGTTCCGGCGTCATCCGCACATTGGCGGAAAATCCGTCCGGCAGCGGACAATGGCAGGTGATGATGATGCCCTTCAGCCCCCTCGCCTCAGCCGCCGCTGCGTATTCCGCCGGTGAGCCGGAAGCATGCTTGCAGAGCGGCGTGTGGCTGTGGGATTCGTAGAGGAGAGGTGCGGGCACGAGGTGGAGTTTTGTAAGGCGGCCGCCGGTTGGCAGGCCTTTCGCGATTAGGGCGTGATTGGGTGACGGCGTGGCGACGAGCGCCGGCCCTACGGAGTCCCCGTTGCGCGGTGAGGCGAAACGGGAGAACGATAACAATGAACGAGCGCGGGTTTAGAAAAACGTGTGATACTGGCCGGCAGCGAGGCGCGAGATGAGCAACGCGAGTTCCATCGCGTGGTAATCACCCCACATGGAGGATTCGCCGCAGGGCACCTTCTGACCCTGCGGGATGTGGTCCCAGCCGTTCGGCCGGTGATACACGCTGTGGAGCAGGAGGCCCTGGTGTTTTTTGTCGGTGGAAAGATACGGCTCGGCAAAGAGCGTGTTGGCGATGGTGAGTCCGGCTTGGAAATATTTTTTGCCGCCGACTTTGTCCCCATTGGCGGAAAGGTAGTTGCCGAGGCGGAGGAGACCCTGCGCGGTGATGGCGGCGGCGGAACTGTCCACGGGCTCGTGGGCGTTGAAGGGGTCGGCCTTTTTCTTGGTGAAATCGCCCTGCTTATGGGTGTTGAGCGCGCAACTGTCCCAGTAAGGCACGCCGTCGAGCGCGGAGTAACCATCGATGTAATAATCGGCGGCGGCGCGGGCGGTTTCGAGGAAGAGGCTCGTGACGGCACGGCGGCCACCCACGGCATCGAGGTCGGAGCCCTTCACAGTTTCAAGGAACTCGATCTGTTCGGCGTAGCCGCAGATGATCCAGGCGGCACCGCGCGTCCACGTGGTAAACGCCGAGTAGCCCTGCTGCGTGCTCGGGCAGCGGAACTGGCCGTCGTTGCGATTGAAGATGGATTCGTGGGCCACGCGGCCGCGCACGTCGTAGCTGTCGCGGCCCTGGCCGAAGAAGACATTGAAACGCGCCGTGGTGGCGGCGTGCTCAATGGCGCGGTGGAGGAGATTGATGGGCTTGTCGCCCTCGCCCATCAGCACGTGGCCGAGCTGGTGCGCGACGACGAGCGAACGCATGGAGCGAATGGTGTCGGAGAACAGCGACTGCGGGCCGTTGAAGGAGTAGATGTAACCGGACGGCACCAGGCCGGGTGCGCCTTTGACTGGGGACCACGGCGTCTTCACGTTGGTGGGGGCGTGACGCGCGGCCTGCACGGCACCGGAGGCCTTCAACGCGATCTCGGTGTAGTCGAGCTCGTGCTGGTTGAAGGGAATCTTCCCTTCAAACATGAGGCGGCGGAGATTGCCGTAGGTGGAGACG
>JAGNQV010000187.1 GCA_017988885.1 Opitutaceae bacterium
CCAGCTGGTGCTATCGCATGCTGGTCACGGTAACCATCATCCTGCTGGTGGCGGACCGGTATTTTGGCATCGGCCTGCTGGCCGGACTGATCACCTTCATCGGGGCGTTCGCGATTCCGATGGTGCGCATGGTGCGCTACCTGGCGAGGGAGCCGCGCATTGAGCGCGAGCGCAAACGTGCGTGGCTCGTGTCTGGCGCCGCGCTGGCCCTGTTGGTCATCCTGATCGGGGTGGTGCCGCTGCCGCATCATTTTCAAGCCCCGGGTGTCGTCCGTGCGGCGGGCTCCCAAGAAGTCTATAACCAGGTGGCCGGCTGGGTGGTGGGCCTGCCGTTGACCAGCGGCGAGCGGGTGGATCCCGGCCGCGAATTGGTGCGGCTCGAGAGTCCCGAGCTGGATTTTACTCTCGCTGCGGCGCGGGCCGATCTGGAGGCGTCGCGCAGCCGCGCGCGGCAAATGCTGGCCGATTTTGCCGGTGGTATCGAACCCATGCGTGCCCGCACCGAGGCCTCGGAGCGGCGCCTCGCTCAATTCGAGTCCGATCGGGCCAAGCTCGATCTGCTCGCGAATGGCGCTGGCCAGTGGGTGGCGCCGACCTCCGATAATTGGAAGGGCCTGTGGCTGGCGCGCGGGGTGCGTCTGGGTGAGATCGTCGGTGCCGGTCCAGATTGGGAGTTCTTCGCGGTCGTTTCGCAGGAAAACGCCAGCGATTTATTCAGCGCGGCCAAGGCCGGCGCGGAACTTCGCTTTCAGGGTTCCGCCGGCCAAGTTGTGTCCATTCGCGACTGGCGCTTGGTCCCGGGTAGACAGGAGGTCTTGCCGAGCGCGGCATTGGGCTGGAGCGGCAAGGGCCCGGTCAAAGTGCGGGTGGACGACAACACGGGTGTCCATGCAGCCGAACCTTTCTTCCTGGTGGTGGGCCGCGTGACGGAGGCTGATGTGCCGCGCGACGGCACCAAGGTGCTCTGGCAGGGACGGTTGGGTTTCATGCGCTTCGACCTGCCTTGGTCCCCCATCGGCGTGCGTTGGGGGCGGGATTTCCGTCAGATGTTGCAGCGGCGCTACCAAATCTGACGCTGATGCCCACGCCGCTCACCGAAGTTCGCCGCACGGAACTCGTCATCCCGGAAAAACTGCCGAGCGGCCTCGATTCGGTTGTGCACCGGGCGCACGGCGCCTGGCACAGTCGCCGGAAGCTAACGCAGGGATTCCGCGCACAGGCCTTCGCGCTTCACGCGCAGGCCGGCGTGATGGCGGTCCTTAGCGACGCAGACCTGAGGGTCGAGATGCATCGGCGGCGCGACGAGTTGCGGCGCGCAGGTGCCACGTGGCGGGAGTCTTTCGCCGCGGCGTTACCGGTCATCGTTGAGCAGGCGCATCGCGCGCTGGGGTTTCGCGCGTTTCCTGTGCAGCTGATGGGGGCGCTCGGTATCGCGGAGGGTCGCCTCGTCGAAATGGCGACGGGGGAGGGCAAGACGCTGACCATTGCGCTCGCGGCCGCGGCTTCAGGGTGGCGGTCACGCCCGGTGCACGTCGTCACGGCGAACGATTATCTCGCTCAACGTGATGCCAGCATGCTGCGGCTGTTTTACGAGCGCTGCGGCCTTACTGTGGCTGCGGTGACGGGACCGATGGAGGCGTCAGATCGACGGGAGGCCTATCGCGCCCATGTCGTCTATACGACTAGCAAGGAGATCGTTGCAGATTTTCTGCGCGACCGGCTGGTGCTCGGGGTGATGGCGGATCCGGGCCGTCGGATGGTCGCCAAGCTCGTGCGCCGAGGGGCAGGAGAGGAGCCGATCGTGTTGCGCGGGCTGCATACCGCAATCGTTGATGAGGCAGACAACCAGTTGATCGATGAAGCGGTTACGCCGCTTATCATCAGCCGGCCACAGCCGAACGAGGCGTTGGTCGAACTGTGCCGTCAGGCCAATAAATTGGCGGCTGAGCTACTCCCGGGGGAACACTACGAGTTGAATGTGCGCCACAAGGAGGCGAAGCTGCTCGATGCAGGCCGCCAGCACATCGATGCGTGGTGCGCCCAACACGGCCGATCCATCTACAACAAGCCGGCTTGGGTCAGTGGACTGGTGATGCAGGCCTTGCAAGCCCGGCACTTTTTCCTGCTCGACAAGCAATACATCATTTCGGACGGCCAGATCATTATCGTGGACGAATCAACGGGGCGCATGATGCCGGGTCGCTCTTGGCAACTCGGCCTGCATCAGGCCGTGGAGGCGAAGGAAGGACTCGATATCACGCAGCCCAACGAATCGATGGCGCGGTTGAGTTTTCAGCGCTTTTTCCGGCTGTTCCGCCGGTTGGGCGGCATTACCGGCACGGCGGAGGAGGCTGCGCCGGAGTTCTGGCGGGTCTACGAATTACCGTTTTTACGCGTCCCGCCGAACCGCCCGAATATCCGTCAGCGCTGGCCGGCGCGCTATTTTGCAACCGCCGATGAGAAATGGCAGGCGGTGGTGGCGGAGATCTGCGCCGTGCACGCACTGGGGCGCCCGGTGCTCGTGGGCACGCGCAGTGTTGTCGCCAGCGAGCACCTCGGCCGCTTGCTGACCCAACGCAATCTCAGTTTCACGCTGCTCAATGCCGTCCGTCATGAGCAAGAGGCGGCGATCGTGCTCTTGGCGGGTGATGCCAAAGCCATCACCGTTGCGACCAACATGGCGGGCCGCGGCACTGATATCCGCTTGGGCGTTGGCGTCGCTGCCGTAGGGGGCTTGCACGTGATTCTGACCGAATTGCACGAGTCTGGGCGCATCGATCGGCAGCTTGAGGGCCGGGCCGGACGCCAGGGTGATCCTGGCTCCTCGCGCACTTTCGCCTCCCTCGAAGACGATCTGGCGGAGCGGTTCCTCTCGGTTGTGATGCGCCGGCTGGCGGCTAGGTTGCTCCGCACGGGCAGTGCGCGAGGCGAGCGCTGGGTTGGAGCCCTCATTCGGCGGGCCCAGGCTTCCGCAGAGGCGTCGGCTTTCCGCCGGCGACGACTCGTGATGGAACAGGATCATGAACTGGCTGAGGCCCTGATTCCCGGGCAGGCGCTGGATCAGATCTGATTATTATATGGGTTTTGCGCGCTTCACCCCTCTGTGTGAAATGGTCGTGAGGGAGGATTATTCGCGTGGGTATAATACCCCGGAGCTTGCTTTTGGGATCTTTATTGCAAACAAAAGTCTTGTGTTGGAATCCACCTGGCAAAATATGCGCGGTCTAGCTTACCCAAATTGACCCAGCGCTCACAACAGTCTCTGTCAGTGTGTTCCTTTGCTGTTGAAGCGCTGGAATCGCGGCTCTTGCTTTCTGCCACACCAGTAGCGCCGGGCGTGATTGACATCGCTGCGACGGATCTGGCTCAGGTCGCCTTGCTGGCGACAACCGGCCACGCTGGGTCGGTGCTCGACGCCGCTGAGGTCGCGCCTGCCACCGGCGGCGGGTTGTTTCAAGATGTGGCATTGTCCACGCTCAATCCTGAAACGCAAAGTGCCCCTGCTCCTGCGGAGCCTGCCGCGGTGCCTGTTTCCATCCAGCAAAAGACGACCGCAGAAGTCGTTGTGCCGACCGTTTCACTGCCAGCACCGGTTGGCGCAGCCACGGTTTCGGCGCCTATTTCCATCCCGACACCGCCGAGTCCAACGGCTGCCAAGCCGATGGTTGCTCGCTTGGTTGAAACCCTGAATGCGTCACTGCCGCCTCCGGCCACTGCAGCAACGAGCGCAGCGTCGCTACCCTCTCTCACTCAAACATCAACCGATACACTTACGATCTCCATCGGCGGGGCCGATACGGGATCGTATACTCAGATTGTCGTCACGGGCACGGCTACACTGGCGGGAACTTTGGCCGTCACGTTTACTAACGATTTCAAACCCGAGGTTGGCGAAGTCTTTGATATCCTCACTTTTGGCAGCGTCACCGGTAAGTTTGATCATGCCACGGGCATCTTCGGCTTCGGAGACGGCAAGGTTTATCTCGAGATCGTTCAGCAGGCCGATCGTATCCAACTCGTCGCGCGCTCATTCACGTTCGGCACCGACAACTTCGTCTTCAATCTCGCCGGCCCGACCGCCCAGAACCTACTGGGCGAGTTTTTCAGTTTCTCCTATTTCGGGCTGACCACCGCGACGGTTTCGGGTGCCCTCGATCTCGGGGGCTTTGTCCAACTCGCAGGTTCCTTCACGCTGACGCGCCTGAACAATCTCTCGGCCTCGGTTGGCGGTGCGGCCAAGCTGGTTTCCGGTTTCACGCTCGCCGCCGCCAACGTCCGGGTGTTCGTCGGGGCCAATGGTCCCTACTGGCTGGACTCGAATAATGACGGCACGATTGATGGTTCCGATACACCTTCGACGACCGCGATCGGATTTGCAGCGTCTGGAGTTGACGTGGCCCTGCTCTGGGCGAAACCCAACGACACGGCAGATACCACCAGCTATTATGGCCTCAAGGCCTCGGCGACGACGGCCAGCTTGGTCGGCATGGGCTCGGCTCTGACCTTTGCCCTCAAGGGACTGACCGTGGAGATCAATCGGGCCACTGCTTCCGATGGCACCACGGCCACGCCGATCGATTTCTCCGTTCTCTCCGGTGGCGGCTATGGCATCGTGGTCGGCGGCGGCACACTTCTGCTGGACTACAGCGCCACGACCAAACGCGCCGGGGTTCAGGAGGCCACCATATCGATCGGTAACTTTATCTCCTTCGTTGGTTCCCTTGTGCTTGATTCCCAGGGTTTTGGCGACCAGACGCTGAGCGACGGTTCCACCAAGAATGTCAGCCAGTTGACGATCGGGATGGCCGGTGTCCGGGCCTTTGTGGGTCTCGGGGTTTATTGGGTGGACTCCAACACTGACGGCACGATTGACGGCAGTGACACGCCGGACGCCAACGCCATCGGTCTGGCCGCCAGCGGAGTGGATCTGGCCCTTGCGCTTTTCACCCCCAGTGACATCGCCGATGTCGCCCGCTATTATGCCTTCGCGCTCAGCGGCGCAACGGCCTCCCTCGTGGGCGTCGACCAGGTGACGATGTCCATCACTGGGTTCACGGCTGCGGCCAACGACGTCACGGGCGTGGCGGCTGGCAGCCCGGTCATTGATTTCTCGAAGATCGATGGCGGTGGTCTTTCCGTGGCGACTGGCGGCTCTTCGATCTTCCTTGATTATAATAGTCGCGCGCTTCGCGCCGCCGCCAGCGACGCGACCTTGGTCATCTCCAGCTTTATCTATGTTCGCGGCGGATTCGGCTTCGATTTCAGCCCCAATATCTCCGAAACCCTTGACGGTGGCGGCACCCGGGCGCTGGACGCGATTGTGATCGGAGCTTCGAACGCCTACGTGTTCGCCGGCGTTGGTGGGCCCTACTGGA
>JAGNQV010000042.1 GCA_017988885.1 Opitutaceae bacterium
CGAAACTCAACCTACACGACCGAACCATTTTTCAGCCGGATGATGCGCTGACAGCGTTTGGCGAGTTCGAGGTCATGCGTGACCAACACCAGGGTCGTGCCACGCTCACGGTTGAGCCCGAAGACGAGCTCAATCATCGCCGCGGCAGTGTCGCCGTCGAGGTTGCCGGTCGGTTCGTCGCAAAACAGGATCTTCGGCCGGTTCATGAACGCCCGCGCCAACGCCACGCGCTGCTGTTCGCCACCCGAAAGTTGCACCGGATAGTGATCGCAGCGCTCCCCCAACCCCACCCGCGCCAGCAACTCGCGCGCGTCGCCCTCACGCCCGCTTTCACCACGCAGTTCGACCGGCACGAGCACATTTTCGAGCGCCGTCAACGTCGGGATGAGTTGGAAATTCTGAAACACAAAGCCGACCTGCGCGTTGCGCACCCGCGCCCGGTCATCCTCGCCCATCGCGCCCAGATTTTCGCCGGCCAGCACCACCTCACCGCGCGTCGCCACATCGAGGCCCGCGCACAAACCAAGCAGCGTGGTCTTGCCGCTGCCGCTCGGGCCGACGATCGCCAGACTCGCTCCCGCCGCCAGTGTAAAACTGACGTCTTTTAACACCGTGAGGGCATCCGCCCCTGCCGCTGAGGCGTAGGTCTTGGTGAGGCTCTCGACTTTTAACATTATCTCTTCACTCATGGGTATAGCTGCTTACAGAAACCGTGAAATTGCACGAACGCTAGTTTAAGCGGTCGATTTTCCCCATGAGTGCCCGCCTGCTTCTTGTCATTTTCACCTGTTGCGCCGTCAGCCTGCACGCCGCGACCACTGCCAAAACCATCGTCTTTCTCGGCGACAGCATCACCGCGGGCTATGGCTTGGATAACCCCGTTGCCGAGGCCTACCCGGCGTTGATCCAACAAAATATCACCGCCGCTGGCCTCGCTTGGCGCGTTCTGAACGCCGGCCTGAGCGGCGATACCACCGCGGGCGGCCTGCGTCGCACCGACTGGATTCTCCGGCAGCCGGTGGACCTGCTCGTCATCGCCTTGGGCGGCAATGACGGCCTGCGCGGCATTAATCCCGAAACCACCCGCGCCAACCTGCAGGCCATCATCGATCGCGCACGCCAAAAGCAGCCAAGCATCCGTATCGTCCTCGTCGGGATGCAAATGCCCGCCAATATGAGCGAGGATTTCACCCGGCGGTTTCGCGAACTTTTCCCCGCCCTCGCCACCCGAAACCATCTCCCGCTCATCCCCTTCCTGCTCGAGGGCGTGGGTGGCATCCCCGAGTTGAATCAGCCCGACCTCATCCATCCGACGGCTGAGGGGCAAAAGAGGGTTGCCGAGAATGTTTGGGCCGCTCTGCATCCCTTACTCTCATGATCCCATCGCGCATCACCATCGCCTTGGTTGGCATTCTGGCGGCATCGGCCGTCCAGGCCCAAACTGCCGATTTTCTCCACAACCTGCGCACCGAAGCCTCGATTACCTGGGCGGAAAATTTCAGCCGCACTTCCGCCGTGCCGACCCAGAAATCCGCGCAATTCTACTCTATGGATGCCTCGCTGGATCACCGCCTTCAACTCAGCCCCAA
Source organism: Opitutaceae bacterium (assembly GCA_017988885.1). GTDB lineage: Bacteria > Verrucomicrobiota > Verrucomicrobiia > Opitutales > Opitutaceae > UBA2377. Next base: position 1,590 of record JAGNQV010000042.1, read on the forward strand.
CTGGCTGCTGCAGGCCAGCGGCGAAGTGGCAGGCTACTGGGTCCCAAAGTATACCGCACTCAACCATTTCGCCGCGGGCGCTCAACTGAACCTGCAGCGCAAGTTCGGCCTGGGTCCGTTTGCGCCGGTGCTGCAATTCCACTCCAGCCTCACCGGTTACGCGGTCAACGAAGGCGGCCGCAGCGGCTGGCAATTGCAGGGCGGCGTCCAGTTGTCCAAGCGCCTTACGGAAGCCTGGCGGATTTCCGGCGGCATGGACTGGACAGAGTATGCTGCCCGCCATCACCCCTTTGATACCAGCCAGCACACCGCCAGACTTGAAGTGACCTGGGATGTGACCGATCGCTGGCAGTTCAATGTCGGCGGCAGCCGCCTCTGGGGCCAGCTCACCGCCAACGCCGCGGGCTCCGTCTGGGCGCAAGCCATCAGCGGTGGTTTTGGGCCGGTGATTTACGAAGTCTACAACCGGAACCCTTGGGCCGTCACCGATACTTTCGGGCCTGGTTGGGTCGCCTATCGCATCAACGGCCATGCCGACACCTGGTGGTTCGAAATGGCCCCGGCACTCAGCGACCACACCTCGCTCGCGCTGCGCTACGAGACCGTCAAGGTCATCAACGAGGTCGGCATTCGTTACGATTCCGCTTTCTGGTCGCTTAGTGTCGTCCACCGATTTTGATGCCCGCCATGCTTCGTGTGTTACTCCTCCTCGGCTTGCTTACCCTGTCGGCCCGCGCCTCCGACGGAACCCTGCCGGTTCTGGTCAAAAGCAACCAAGGCGAACTGCTGCCCGATGCCGTGGTTTACCTCACCGCCCTCGATCATCCCCCCGTGCCTGCGGCGCCGGCCGCTGCCGCCGTCATTGCGCAGGAGGACAAGGAATACGATCCCTACGTCACGCCGATTCTGGCCGGCACCCGCGTCTCGTTCCCCAACCGCGACAACATCCAGCATCACCTTTACTCGCTGTCTAAGCCCAAGCGTTTTGAAAAACCGCTCTACGCCAGCGGGGCGGAGGAATCCATCGTGTTTGACCAACCCGGCATCGTGACACTCGGGTGCAATATCCACGATTGGATGGTCGCTTATGTCGTCATCCTCAACACCCCGTGGTTTGCGAAAACCGGTCCCGACGGCACTGCGGCTCTCACCGAAATTCCTGCCGGCCGCTACCGCTTGGAGGTCTGGCATCCCCGGCTCGGCAAACCTGCCCCCCGCGAAATCACCCTAACCACGGGCGCCAATCCCGCGCAGGAGTTCAGCCTCACCCTGAAACCCGATCGCCGCATCCGCCGCGCGCCCGAGAGCCGGACGAGCGGCTACTGATTGCCCATGGCCGGTCTGTTCCGCATTCGCCGTTTCCGGACCCGGCTGCTGTTATTGATTCTCGGCCTGCTCACCGCCGCCCTGGGCACATCGTATGTGCTCGTGACGCGGGCCAATCACGCCAATGCCGTCGCGCACATCGAGGACAGTCTCGCCGGTGCGGTGCGCGTGTTCTGGTTCTCGGTCGAACTCCGCAAGGAGCGCCTCGCCCAAAGCGCCAAGGTCGTGAGCGCCGACTGGCCGATGCGCACTCTTTACCTCCAAGAGACCCTCGACCGCCACACCCTCCGTTCCACCCTGGCCAGCTACGCCGAACGACTCGAGGTGCCGGTCGTGACGGCTTTTACACCCGAAGGTGAAATGCTCGCGACCACGATGGATGAATTGACCGATGAGCAGTGCGGCCCTTTCCGGCATCTCGTGCAAAAAGCCGAGGATGAAAACATGGAGCAGGCCAGCGACTTCGCCTATCTTGGCGGCCGCCTGCACGTGCTCGTGGTCGTGCCCTTGTATGCGCCGCGGCCTAATGTCATCGGCTGGTTTGGCGCGGCGTTTCCGATCGACGACACCTTCGCCCAAGGCCTCAAACGCACCACGCAGGCCGAGGTGACCTTTGTCAGCGGCCTGTCCGAAGCCAATCGCCGGGTGTTGGCCAGCACTCTGCCGGCGGAATGGGCCGGGATGGTCGCCGCGAAAATGGCCCCGGTGCAAAATAAGCAAACCCGCACCAGCATCGTAACGCTGGCGCACGAACCCTACGTCACCTTGTTCGAGCCGCTCGGCTTGCTGGGCGACGATCCCGCCCGCATCGCATTGCAACGCTCACTCAAGGCGGAACTGGAACCCGCCCGCGATTTGGAAAATGTCATCCTGCTTATTTCCGCCGCCGCCTTGTTCGTCGCCTCCCTTGTCGCCCTCGGCGCCGCCCGTGGCGTCAGCCAGCCCGTGCAGGCACTGGCCCGACACACCGAACTGATTGCCCGCGGCGATTACCAAACCCAGCTGGAACTCAATCGCACCGACGAACTTGGCCAACTCGCCGAGAGTTTCAACCGCATGAGCACCGGCCTCGCCGAGCGCGACCGCGTGCGCGATCTCCTCGACAAGAACGTCTCCCCCGAAGTCGCCGCGCAACTTATGCGCGACGGGGCCGCGCTCGGCGGGGAAGAGCGCGAGGTAACCATCCTCTTTGTCGATTTGCGCGGCTTTACTCCGCTCAGCGAAAGTCTGCCACCCCGCGAGCTCATCGCGCTGCTCAACCGTTACCTCGACGCCATGAGTCGCGCCCTCGAGGCGCAAGGCGGCGTCATCGACAAGTTCATCGGCGATGCCATCATGGCGCTTTTTGGCGCACCCGTCATCCAAAGCGATGCCGCCGACCGCGCTCTCGTCGCCGCGCTCGGCCTGCGCACCGCGCTGGCCACCCTCAATGCGGCCCTCGCCGCCGAAGGCCGGCCGCAGCTCGCCTTCGGGGTCGGCATCAACACGGCGCGCGTCGTCGCCGGCAACATCGGCTCCCACCGCCGCCTCAATTACTCGGTCATCGGCGACGGCGTGAATGTCGCCTCGCGCTTGCAGGCGATGACCCGCACGGCCGAATACCATACCGACATCCTCATCAGCGAGGCCACGTTGGCCGCCGCCCGTCAGCACTACGTCACCCGCTCCCTCGGCCAGATCAGTGTAAAAGGCCGCGCCGAACCAGTCACCGTGCATGCGTTGGATGGCCTCAAAATGGCCTGACCTCGTGTCAGGCCATCCGTTTGCGTTAATTGCCTTGTGGTGGGGGTAAGGATCGGACTTAAAGCAGCCATGAACCGAAGCCCCCTCCTTTCTGTGTTGCGTGCATTTTTGGTCTTGGCGGGCACCGCGGGCGTCGTCCATGCGCAGACTTATATTTGGACCGGTCAAACGAGCAGCCAGTGGACCGATAGTAGCAACTGGGCGGGTGGCCAAGTGCCGCCTGAGGACACGGATGAAACCCGAATCGTTTTCGGCGACCATGCTCGGACGTATGTTTATTACGACGAAGTCTACGTCAACCAACTGGCCTTCAGCGGCAACACCCAGTCCTATTACATCGAGGGGTATTACGATACGACCCATCTCGGCAATGGCGGCATCAGCTATGCCCCGGCGGTAGCCGTTTATTCCACCCTCACCGGCAGCGTGCGCCTGGAAAGCAGCCAGACTTGGGACATCCAGAGTGGCACCTTTGAAGTCCGTGATTCCATCAGCGATAGCTATTATGACGAATCCGAGAATTCCGTCAGCCACAACTACTCCATCACCAAAACCGGCGCCGGCACCTTGGCCTTGGGCTTCAACGATGAGTATTATTATGGCTACAACCAATGGGCTGGCGGGCTGATCCTAAACGAGGGCCGGGTCTCCATTTCGGCGACCATGAATTATGGCTATGTTGATGAACTTGATGACTATGCTTATTATCCGACGACTTCTTTTGCCGCCGGCACCGGCACCTTGACGTTCAATGGCGGCACCTTGGTCGCCCAAGCGAGCCATTACTACGGCTCCGATCACGACCAGGCCGTCATCCTCGGAAACCACATCATCAGTAACGGACTGATTTCCACGAAAAACGAGGTGCCGCTGTATCTTTCCGCTAGCAGCAACATAGAGGCCATGGGGGCCGGCATCCCGGGCGCGGATGCAATCGAGCTACCTGTGACCGATGGCCTGATCCTGGCAGCGGACACCACCATCATGTCCTCGGGCGAACCGCTCTACATCGAGTCTGACATTACCGAGTCAGGCGGAGCGCGCAAGCTCACCATCGATTCCAACGGCGCCGTCATCCTGACCGGCGACAACAGTTATGCTGGCGGCACTTTGGTGAACCGGGGCGTGCTGATCTTTGGCGATGCCTCTTCGATCCCGAGCAACTATCTCGACAGCACCTCGGTCGGTCACCTGACCGCAGCCGCAGACGGCTATATCGGATTTGGCGACAGTGATCAGGCCGGCAGCGTCCAAGCCTACTTCATTGACGACTTCAACAAGAGCAGCACCGCCGGCACCATCGGATTTGATACCGACCCTCAGCAGGCCGTTCCCAATATTTTCACCGGCAGCATCGACCTGACCGGCTTCAACGCCACCGCCCGGCTCGGCTCGGCCACCCGCGCCATTCTCACCGGCACCCTCACGCCGCAGGGTGGCGCCTACCGCTTTGGCGGCGGCGGCGGCTGGCTCCAGGTTGATGCGGCGCTCACCGGTGCCCGCTCACTGGTCCTCGACTCCCCGGCAGAACTGCCCCTCACGCTACGTCTCACCAACACCGGCAACGATTTCTCCGGCGGCACCAGCGTCACCCGCTCCGGTGTGATTTTCGCCGACGGTGCCATGCCCGCCGGTTCCCGCAATGTCTCCGTCTCCTCCGGCGGCTACGTCGGCACGGAAGGCACCGACATCAATGGCTTTCTCGGTCGGATCACCACCACCGCCACCGGCATCATTGGTTTTGACCTCGCTCCCAACGCCCTCTCCACCCGCGTGATCAGTGACACCATTGATCTCAGCGCCTTCACCACCGGGGTCTATCTGGGCACGGCCTCCGCAATTTATGATGAATCCGGCGAGACTTCCGGCCCCGGTTTGCGGCTGACCGGCACTCTCACGCCGGGATCGGACGGCAATTACCGTTTCGCCGCCTACAAGGGCGGCGCCTTGGAGGTCGCGAGTGCGCTCGCGGGTTCCACCACTCAGGTTTATATCGGCGACCCCAATTCCCTTGGTGCGCTAGGCGACCCCCAAAGGAGCGAGTATTCCACCGTCCTCCTGAGCGGCGACAATACCTTCGGCGGCACCACGACCTTTTACACCGGCCAGCTCATGCTCGGTCATGACCATGCCCTTGGCACCGGCGCATTGCTGGTCCAACCCAACAATATCGTCATCCCCGGCGACGACAAAGAGCCCACCCCGCAACTTGCCGCCTTCGGGGCGGACCGCACCATCGCCAACGCTATCCAGCTCAATTCCGATCTCGCGATCGCCGGCGATTCACAACTCACCCTGACCGGCGTGGTCGCCGGCACCGGCGAACTCTATGTTGGCGAGGACGGCCCGACCACCCTCACTCTTACGGGCAACAACACCTTCAGCGGCGGCCTGTATCTCTCGAGCGATTCCACCGTGTATCTGCAGCATGATCATGCCGCCGGCACCGGCACCCTTGGTTTTGGCTACTCCTCGTCTTCCGGAGCTATTTTCGAGACGGCGGCACCGGTGATCCATGGATTGGAGTCCGACCAGTATGCCTACGTTGAACTCAACGCCTCCAATGCGATTCTCGAGATTAACCAGAACATCAACACTACTTTTAGCGGCGAATTGCGCGCCGACAGCAACTACCCGGACAACGGCCGTTTCCTAAAGACCGGCACGGGCACCTTGCGGCTGGATCGAATGGGCTCGGAGGGCGGCGGCCTCTATTCCTACGGTTTTGCCGACGTGGAAGAGGGCCCCGCCATCAGCCTGGATGTCCAGCAAGGCACCCTCGTGCTGGCCAATGGCTTTTATGTCGAAGCCGGCACCGTGCGCGTGGCCGGCGCGACTCTCGCGCTGGAAAACAACGTTCTCTACCGGCCGGTGATTGTCGGAGCCGGTGGCCGGCTGGCCGGTAACGGCGACTTTACCGCGCCTGTTTCCATCAGCGCTGGCGCCATCCTGGCTCCCGGCTTGGCCGGTCAGGGCGGCATCGGCATGTTGCACTTCGACCACCTCGAGTTGGGCGGCAGCGGCATTTACGAGTGGCAGGTCCAGGCGCTTCCCTCGGAAGACCACCTCGGAGCCGACGTGATCAATGTTTACGGCGGCGGCACCCTCGTCATCAATGCCACGGCCGAATCGCCCTTCACCATCAAGATCATCTCGCTCAACAGCGGCGGCTCCGGCGGTGTCCTCACCGGCCTCGATCCCAGCCACGGCAGGTATGCGTGGACCGTGTTCAGTTACGATTACCTGAGCACCACCCTGCTGGGCAATGTCTTCGATCCGGATGCCTTCGTGCTCGATACCTCTCTCTTCAGCTCCGATGCCGCGCTCGGCGGCAGTTTCACTATCTTTCAGGAAGGCAACCAGATCATGCTCGGGTTCACGCCCGTCCCTGAACCGTCCACCTACGCGCTTATGGCGCTGGGCTTGGGCTTCGTCGTCTGGTCCCTGCGCCGCCGTCGGGCTTGATGTTGCGACTGGGAGCGCAGGCGGCCCGCCCGCTCGTCCGTCTCACTGCACCAGTTGCTCCGCTCTACCCACCAGTCCGAGAAACTCGCTGCGATAGCCGCCGGCATCATCCGTCAGACTCGCACGCACCCAGGCTGACACCTCCGCAAAGGTCACGGCGCCCTTGTGCGACGAGTCACGCAGGATCATCCCGAATCCGGCCACCGCGGCGGCCAGCTTGAAATCTGCACTCGCGTTTTCAAAACTCGCGCCCTGATCCACCAGCGGAAACTCCAGCTTGCTGCTCACGTCGCCCGTGGGCTCCTTATAGCGCACCTTGAGCGTCAGCAGCTCGCCGCCGTCACCGTTTTCCTTCCAGTTTCTGCCCGCTGCTTGAACCGGCGACTGATACTTCAAGGCATCGACTGCGGGAGACCCGACCGGCATCTTCACTCCCGCCGGCACGACCTCATACAAAGCGGTCACCGTGTGCCCGGCACCGATTTCCCCGGCGTCGATCTTGTCGTTGTTGAAATCCTCTTTCTGCAACATCCGGTTCTCATAGCCGATGAGCCGGTAGGCCGCCACCTGCGCCGGGTTGAACTCCACTTGAATCTTCACGTCCTTCGCAATGGTCACGAGCGTGCCGTTCACCTGCTCGACGAGCAGCTTCTCCGCCTCGCGGCGCGAATCGATATAGCCATAGTTGCCGTTGCCCTTGTCGGCCAGCTGCTCGAGGGTCGCGTCCTTGTAGTTGCCCATGCCGAAACCGAGCACGGTCAGGAACACCTGCGACTGCGCCTTCTCCTCGATCAACCGCGTGAGGTCGCCCTCGTTCGTCACGCCGACATTGAAATCGCCGTCCGTGCAAAGAATAACGCGGTTGATGCCGCCGCTCACGAAATTCGCCTTGGCAATATCATAGGCGAGCTGGATGCCCATCGCCCCGTTGGTCGAGCCGCCGGGTTGCAAGGCGTCCAGCGCGGCCAGGATCTCCGCCGCCCGCCGCACCGGGGTCGAGGGCAGCGCCAGCCCCGAGTTGCCCGCATAAGTGACGATCGCCACGCGGTCGTCCGCCCGCAGTTTGCCGGTGAGCAACCGTAGCGACTCCTTCACCAGCGGCAGCTTGTTCGGCTGGTTCATGGAACCCGATACATCGAGCAGGAACACCAGATTGGCCGCCGGACGCTGCGCGAGTGACACTTCGCGGCCCTTGAGTCCGATACGCACCAGCCGGTGACCGGGTGCCCACGGCGCCTCTGCCACTTCCATCGAGGCGGCAAATGGCACGACGGTTCCGTCGTCGCGATTCACTGCGGCTGGCGCCGCGTAATGATAGGGAAAATAGTTCACAAGTTCCTCAATGCGCACCGCATCGGCCGGTGGCCGCACGCCCTGGTTGAGAAAGCGCCGCACATTCGCGTAGCTCGCCGTGTCCACATCGATGGAAAACGTGGACAACGGGTTCTGCGCCACGTCGAGGAAACCATTTTCCTGCTGATAGGCGTAGGCCTCGGTGTTCATTTCCTGATCGCTGCCAAACTTGGCCGGTTCCTGACGTGTGACTGCACCAAACTTCTCGCCGCCTGCCATTTTCATGGCGACCCGTTTTTGCATCAGCTCACGGTTATCGCCCACCTTGGCGGCGGCTAGCTGCGCCACACTTCCTCCGCTCGCAACCGACTGCATCTCCATGCCGATCTTCGTCGTGGTCCCGGAGTTGGCGGTCAGGTAGCCATGATCTTTGTCCGCTTTGACTTCGAAGGGCGCCAGCGCCACCACGCCAGCATCGCTTTCTTTTTTGGCCGGGGCCGGAGCCGCGTCACGGCTCAGCCCTGGCGCGCCGAATGATTTGGCCTTGGCAGCCTGATCCACCCGGTTCTCCACCACGGCATCCGCCGCTGAAATCTGCCCTTTGCCCGCCGCTAGGGATCGCGGCGGCGCAACCGCGGCAGGCATCTGACTCCGTGTGATCACCGCACTGCCATTGGCGTCCGACACCGCCTCCTTACCGTCCGCCAGCGCCGGCTCCTGCAGCGTGCGCTCCGCGGTTACATTCACCGCCACCACCGGCAATTCCACCTGCATATACTGCTTCTTGTGCTGCTCGGCGACCTTGGGCTCATGCAGCACCACCAGGACGGTAAAGCATGCCGCCATCAGCGTGGCGGCGGCATAATAAAACTGCGGGAAGCGCAGAAGCTTCGCCTTGGGTGCGCGATAGGGATCCGTCGCCGGCTTGACCTTGGGCAGCGGTTCTTCCGCCAGCGCGGACTCCAGTTGCGCGGTCATGGCGCAAATGGCCTCGACCGTGGCCCGGGCCGCGGGATCCTCCCGCAGGCGGGCCTCGACCCCGGCCTGTTCGGCCGCGTCGAGTTCGCCGAGCGCGTAGGCGGTGAGTTGCGGGTCTTCGGGTGAAAATTTGGGTGCGTTCATGGTGACGTGTCCTTACGGCCGCTGCGCGGCAAATTCCGTGCGCAGGCGCGCCACGGCGGTGTGAATGAGAAAGCCGACGTTCGTCACCGACAACGCGGTGATGCGGCTGATTTCCTTGTAGCTGAATCCATTTTGAAACTTGAGCCGGACCACTTCCTGCTGGTTCGGCGGCAGGTGGCCGATGAGCTCAAGGAGCGAGGCCTGCGTCTCCGCCGCCTCGATCGCGCGTCCCGGCCGCGGCTCTGCCGCCACCACGCGTTCGACCTCCCCTTCCTCGAAGCGTTTCATGCGACCCTCCTTGCGCAGGACATCCAGCGCGCGGTGGCGGCAGACGGTGAACAGCCATTCGGTGGCGTGGCCCTCGATGGCTGCCCGCGGCTGGGCCATGAGTTTGACAAAGGTATCCTGCACCACATCGCGCGCCCGGTCGGGGTCGCTGAGCAGTTTCGTAGCGTAGCGGGTGAGCGGAGCCTGTTGCTCCGCGAAGGTGCGTTCCAAGAATTTGGCGTCTTCATCGTGATGCTCCCGTCCTGGCGGTGATTCGGTGGACATGAGGTTCTGCAGGTTAGACGGGCATCCGGATGCTTTCTTAGAAAGAAAGTCACCGCCTTTGCCTTCGCAGGCAACGCCCACTTGCACCGGCCGGGGAAAATCTGCAAATCGCGCTTGCCAGCCGCCCACCCGCCGACTTTTCTCCCGCCCAGCTTAACCCCGCTCCCTTCATGATGCCACGCGACACCTACCAAAATATTCTCGTCGCACCCGCGGGCACCTCGATCAGCTGAATCGAGTTATAGCCCGCGCCAATCGAGCGGGCCCCCGGAAACATCGAAGCTGTTTCTCCTGACCCGCTCCCCGCCGAGCGGGTTTTCTGTTTTTCACGTTCCTTTTCGATTCCACTCCATGTTTTCCCAAGCCCAAGTCATCTGGTCCATCATGCGCGGCTACCGCCTGCGCTATGGCTTCGCGCTGGGCTGTCTCGTGCTCGCCACCCTCGTCAATTTCGGCGTGCCGCTCATCGGCAGCGCCACGATTGACTATGCGGTCGCGGGCCAGACCGTCGATGCCAGCACGCCGGTGCTCATCGCCGCCATCCTCCGCAGCCTCGGCGGCGCGGCCCATTTGCACGACCACCTGTGGCTCGCCCCGCTCGCGATGGTCGTGCTCGCCGCCTGCAGCGGCCTCTTCAGTTACCTCAAAGGCTGGCAGGCCGCGCTCGCGAGCGACGGCATCGCCCGCCGCCTGAAGAACGAGCTCTACGATCACCTCAACCACCTGCCGGCCCGTTATCACGACCGCACCGACACCGGCGATCTCGTGCAACGCTGCACCAGCGATGTCGAAACCGCGCGCCAGTTCCTCGCCTCCCAGGTCATGGAAATCGGCAACGCCATCTTCCTCGCCGGCGCCGCCCTGCCGCTGCTGCTCTCCCTCAACGTGCCGATGACGCTGGTGTCCTTCGCCCTCATCGGGCCGATTATCGCCTACGGTTACATTTACTTCCGCAACGTCAGCCACATCTTCAAGGAAGTCGCCGAGGCCGAGGGTGCACTGACCGCAGTCATCCAGGAGAACCTCACCGGCATCCGCGTCGTGCGCGCCTTTGCCCGGCAGGAGCATGAGCGCGCCAAGTTCGCCGCCCCCAACGCCCGTTATCGCGACCGGGCCCTGCGCATGCTGCGCCTCATGTCGTGGTATTGGTCCATCAGCGATATCGTGGCGCTGAGCCAGTTGGGGCTCACCCTGATCGTCGGCGCGCATTGGATCACCCAGGGCACGTTTACCGTCGGTATGCTCTTCGCCTTCCTCTCCTACCTCGGCATCATGCTCTGGCCGGTGCGGCAGATGGGCCGCATCCTCACCGATCTCGGCAAGACCTCCGTGGCGCTCACCCGCATCCGGGAAATCCTCGCCGTCGAGCGCGAGTCCGAGCCGCCGGCCCTGCCGGAGCTCACCACCTCCCCGCTCACCGGGCACATTCGCGTGCACGACCTGCACTTTCACCACGCGGCGACCGAGCTGCCCGCCGACGGCCGCGGCGCCCTCAACGGCATCTCCTTCGCCGTGCGGCCCGGCGAGTCCCTCGCCATCCTCGGGCCTTCCGGTTCTGGCAAAAGCACGCTCATGCACCTGCTGCTGCGGCTCTATGATTACACTTCGGGCTCTATTCAGTTTGACGACCGGGAGCTTTCCACGCTGCCGCGCAAATGGGTGCGCTCCCAGATCGGCGTCGTGATGCAGGAGCCGTTTCTTTTTTCCAAGACGCTGCGCGACAATCTCCGCCTCGGCCGCGGCGATGCGCCCGACACCGAGATCGAGGCCGCCGCGCGGACCGCCTCCATCCACGACACCATCCTCTCCTTCGAGCATGGCTACAACACGCTCATCGGCGAGCGCGGCATCACGCTTTCCGGCGGCCAGCGCCAGCGGGTCGCGATTGCCCGCGCCGTGTTGAAACGCCCGCCCCTGCTCATCCTCGATGACGCCATGAGCGCCATCGACGCCGAGACCGAGACGCTCATCCTCGACGCCCTCAAGGAGCGCCGCGGCCGCGCCACCACGCTCGTCATTGCCCACCGGCTCTCAACGCTCATCCATGCCGACCGCGTCATCGTGCTTGATCACGGCCGCATCATCCAGACCGGCACTCACGCTGAGCTCTCCGTGCAGGACGGGCTCTACCGCCGCCTCTGGCAGATCCAGACCAACGTGGAGTCCGAGCTCAAAACGGAGCTCAAACCCCTCTAATCCCATGTCCGCTCAATTTCAGCAGGAAGACGAATTCAAGGCCCGCCTCGACACCGGGCTGTGGTGGAAAATTTTCCAACGCGCCCTGCACTTCAAGCGCTACCTTATCCCCCTCGCCATCGCCGCCGTGCTCATCGCGATGTGCGATGCCGGCTTCGCGCTGATCACCCGTTGGGTCATCGACGGCGTGATGACGCACGGCGCACAGGCCCCCTTCGTCCGCTACATCATGGTTTATGGCGCAGTCACGTTTGGACTCTGCGCCGGCGTCTGGATTTTCATCGAGATGGCCGGCAACCTCTCCAACCGGCTCGCGCATGACATCCGCCGCGACTGCTTCGACCGCTTGCAGGAGCTGGAGTTTGCCTTCTTCGACACCCGCCCCGTCGGCTGGCTCATCACCCGGCTCACGAGCGACTGCGACCGCCTCGCGCGCATCATCGCCTGGGGTTTCCTGGATATCGTGTGGGGCCTGTGCTTCGTGACCATGATCGCCGCGAGCCTGCTCATCATGCACTGGAAGCTCGGTCTCATCGTGATCGGCATCGTCCCGCCGCTCGCGCTCATCTCAAAGTTCTTCCAGAAAAAGATGCTCCTCAGCGCGCGCGAAATCCGGAAGTTCAACTCCCAGATCACCGCCAGCTACAACGAGTCCATCCAAGGCGTGCGCACGACCAAGACCCTCGTCCGCGAGCGGGAAAATCTGGCCGAGTTCGAACAGCTCTCCGCGCAGATGCTGGAGGCCTCCGTGCTCAACGCCCGGCAGAACGCCATCTATTTCCCCATCGTCACCACCCTCGGCAGTCTCGCCGCCGGCCTCGCGCTCTGGCGCGGCGGTTACCTCACCCTCGGTGATACCATGAGCCTTGGCACACTCGTGGCGTTCGTAAGTTTCGCCGGCATGTTCTTCAATCCGATCAACCAGCTCGCCCAGAAGCTCACCGAGATGCAGGGCGCACAGGCCGCCGGCGAGCGCGTCATGGGCCTGCTCGCGACGGTCCCGGCCATCAAGGACAGCCCCGCCGTCCTCGAACGCTTGGCGCGCCATAGCTCGACAGGAGCGACCGCGGACCTCGCCGCTCTGCCGACTGCTGAGGTGGGGGCGGTTATCCCTAACCGCCCTGAACTCGCTCCCGACGGCCACTCCGCGCGCATCGACACCATCGAGTTCCGCCATGTCACCTTTCGTTATGAAACCGGCCCGGTCGTGCTGCACGATTTCAACCTCACGGTGAAGGCCGGCGAAACCATCGCGCTCGTCGGCCCCTCCGGCGGCGGCAAGAGCACCATCGTGTCGCTCGTCTGCCGTTTCTACGAACCGGTGTCCGGCCAGATTCTGATCAATGGCGTGGATTTCCGCGAACGCTCGCTCGCGTGGCTCCAAGCCCAGCTCGGCATCGTGCTCCAGACGCCACACCTCTTCAAGGGCACGGTCCGCGAGAACATCCGCTATGGCCGTCTCGACGCCACCGACGCCGAGGTCGAGGCCGCCGCGCAGATGGTCAACGCGCACGAGTTTATCTCACAGCTGGAAAACGGCTATGACTCGTCCGTCGGCGAGGGCGGCAACCGCCTCTCGACCGGCCAGCGCCAGTTGCTCTCGTTCGCCCGCGCGCTGCTGGCGAATCCGCAGCTCTTCGTCATGGACGAGGCCACGTCATCCATCGACACCGAGACCGAGCAGCTCATCCAACGCGGATTGGAAACCATCTTCGCCGGCCGCATCAGCTTCGTCATCGCGCACCGTCTCAGCACCATCCGCCGCGCCGACCGCATCCTCGTCATCACGCAGGGTCGCATTGAGGAATCCGGCACACACGAGGAGCTGCTGCAGCGCCGCGGTCACTACTACGAACTCTACACGAGCCAGTTCCGCCGCGAGCGCGAGGCAGCCGTGCTCGAGGCCAAAGTCTGATCCGGCACCGCGCTTGGCAGGCGCGTCCAGCCGTGCTTACATTTCCCCATGCGCCGGTTTCTCCCGCCTCTCTTTTTTGCCTTGGTCTTGCTGCTGCCCGGTTGTGGCCGTCGCGAAACCTTGGTCGAGGCCGGCCTGCGCACCCAGACGCTGCACCTCGGCAATGGGGCCGAACCGCAATCGCTCGATCCCCACCTCGTCACCGCCTACACCGACCAGAACATCCTGCTCGCGCTGTTCGAGGGACTTTGCGCGCTCGACGAACGCACCTCGCAGGCCGTGCCAGCCGCCGCCGACCGCTGGGAAGTTTCGCCCGACGGCCTCGTTTATACCTTTCACCTGCGGGCCAACCTGCAGTGGGCCAACGGGCAAAAACTCACCGCCGGCGATTTCGTCTTTGCTTGGCGGCGCGCCCTCGCCCCGGCGCTCGCTTCCGAATACGCCTACCTGCTCTACCCGCTGAAAAACGCCGCCGCCTTCAACGCCGGCACCCTCACCGATCCCGCCGCACTCGGCTGCGAGGCGCCCGATGACCGCACCCTGCGGCTCACCCTCGAACATCCCACGCCCTATCTCCCTGCGCTCACCGCCAATCCTATCTGGTTTCCCTTGAACTCACGCGTGCTCACTGCCGCCGGTGCCGTGACCGATCGCAGCAACCCGTGGGCGCGCGCCGCGACCTTCACCGGCAACGGTCCGTTCGCCCTCGCGGAATGGCGACCCGACGCCTTCCTGCGCGCCACCCGCAACCCGCATTACTGGGATGCCGCCCAGGTCCAGCTCAATGCCATCGTCTTTTATCCGACGGAGAATCCCGATACCGAGGAACGTAATTTTCGCGCCGGCCAGGTGCACCTCACCTATGCCGTGCCCGCGACCAAGCTCGCCACCTACCGCGCTGAAAATCCCGCGGCCCTGCGGCTCGATCCTTTCCTGCAGACCATCTTCCTCCGCTTCAACACTACGCGTCCGCCCTTCGACCAACCCGCCGTCCGCCGCGCCTTCGCCCTTGCGATTGATCGTCCGGCCATCACCCGCAGCGTCCTGCGCGGCGCCAACCCGCCCGCCCCGCACTTCACGCCTTCCGACCTCGGTGGCTACACCGCCCGCGCCCGCATCGGCACCGACTATGCCGCCGCCCGCGAGTTGCTCGCCTCCGCCGGTTACCCCGGGGGCCGCGGTTTTCCCACCGTCACGATCCAGGTCCGCAACGATGCCCAACAACCCGGCATGGCCGAGGTGTTGCAAGCACTCTGGCGCCGCGAGCTCGGCGTGCGCCTGGAAATCCGCACCATGGAACAGAAGACTTGGGTGCAGAATCAGCAGGCTCTGGATTATCAAATTTCCGGCGCCGGCTGGATCGGTGACTTCGCCGACCCGGTGACTTTTCTCGATCTCTTCGTCAGCGACGGCGGCAACAACTGGACGGGCTGGAAAAATACCAGTTACGACGAGCTCATCGCCCAAGCCACTGCCACGCCCGACCCCGCCGCGCGTTTTGAGTTGTTCCAACAGGCCGAAGCCCTGCTTCTGCAGGAAGCCCCCGTTACCCCGGTCTTTTTCGGCACCCACTCCTACCTGACCCACGCCTCCGTCCACGGCTGGGAGCCTGCGCTGCTCGGCTTCCACCAATACAAAAAAATCTCCCTTCAGCCCTAAAAAGGTGAGACACGAATTTCACTAATAACCACGAATGAAGGCCAATGACTGCAATTCGTGAAGCTTCGTGAAATTCGTGTCTCCCACTGTGTTTTTTAAGTTACTAAATAACGTCTGGTCGGTTTCAGCCCAAATTCCCTTTCGTGTATTCCGTGTATTTCGTGGTTCCTCAACTCCACCACCCCGCCACTCGACTCCGCCCTTGCCTGCATCGCTCCACTCACCAATGACTTCATCCGTGTTCATTCGTGTCATCCGTGGTTGTCTGGTTTGCCTCCTGCTCGGTGCCGTGGGCGGCTCACTGCGTGCGTCCGAAATCGAATTCGTGCGCATCTGGCCCGCTTGGCGCGAAACCGAATCATTCATCCGCATCTCCGAATATTTCGGCGGCATGGAAAACACCGGCCGGCAATCCGTTCTGCGCACCCATGCCGATGCACGCAGTGGTTTTTATTTTCTCACCCGCACCGCCAATGCCGGCGCCGCTGTCAGCGGCGCGAAATTCGAGCTGAAGGTGATCCTGCCCGACTCGCCCTATCCGCGCATTTTCATCTTTCCCGTCGACCTCCCCGCCAAGGGCCACGTGTTTAATCTCGGCCTGACCGGCGACGACTGGCCTGACAAAAAAATCCAGCCCGTCGCATGGCGCCTGCGCCTGCTGACCGCTGATGGGACCGAGCTCGCTGTGGGAAAAAGTTTTCTCTGGGACAAGCCCGACGGCCAGTAGCGTAGGGCCAAGCCCGCTTTGACGATGAGCGCCAGCGCCTGGACTTCATGGCAGCGTCTGCCCTCGCTCCCGGTCTTCACGCCCGCCGTTCTCGCCGAGACCCTCGACGGCGGACAGTCCTTCAGATGGCTCCGTCTGGACGATGGCTCGTGGCAGGGCATCTGGGCAGACAACCTCGTCCGGCTCCGTTTATCGGGCGCGCCGGCCGCCGGCCTGCTCGAATGGTCCGCCCCCGCCGCCTTGCAGTCCCGCGTCGCCCAGTCACTGCCGCGCTACCTCACCGGCGGCCACGATTTCGCCGCCCTCGCCGATTCACTTCCCTGGCGCAGCGATCCGCATCTCGCCCGTTGTCTGGCCGCTTTTCCGGGCCTCGTCCTTCCGCGCCAGCCCTTCGGTGAAACGCTACTGTGCTTTCTCTGCAGCGCCACGAAGCAAATCGTGCAAATCAAGCAGATGGTCGCCCTCCTCGCCGAGCGCCATGGCGCTCGTTTGCTCGACCGTAGGAGCGACTTTATGCCGCGATCCCCTACGGCCGAATCGCGAGGAAACCCCGCTCCTGTAGTTTTTCATCAACTCCCCACTTGGGCCGAACTCGGGCAAATCCCCGAGCCCGACCTGCGCGCTTGTCTGCTCGGATTTCGCGCCCGTTACATCAAGACCACCGCGCTCTATCTGTCCGCCCGCCCCGGCTGGCTGGAAGAAACCGAACACCTCCCCTACGCCGCCGCCAAGGCGCGTCTGCTCGAGCTGCCCGGCGTCGGCGAGAAAGTCGCCGACTGCGTGCTGCTCTTCGGGGCGGGCCAGCTCGAGGCATTTCCCGTGGACACGTGGATTCTCAAGGCCATGGCGCATCGTTACGGCCTCACCGGCTGGTCCCCCGCGCAAGTCGCGCATTTTGGCCGCACGCACTTCGGCCCCCTCGCCGGCCTCGCCCAGCAATACCTCTTCGCCTACGAGCGCGCCCAAGCCCGTTTGTAACGCAATGCGTTACTTTCTGCTCGGGCGTTGTCCGGCCTACCACTTAGCGCTTATTGCATATCGCTGCTGTCCGCAGCTTGCCTGCGCACCAGCCGCCACGGGAAAAAATAGACGGCATACACCACCGCGTAGATCCAAAAACCCTCGACCTTCAGGAAACTCACGAAGGCGAAGAAGAAAATCAGCAGGTGCATGCGGATGACATTCTTGTAAGGCGCCATCATCCCGTTCATCCCGCCCGCGCGGGCGTTGCGCGCCTTGCGCGCCGCGATATCGGCGGCCTTGACCGAGGTATCCGCCGCCACCGGCACGGTCTTGCCTTGTCCCCAACGGAAGGCCTGCCGCTCCGCCACCGCCGCCACCAGCACAAACGGCCAGTAGGCCACGAACACCTGCCCGTAGAGCGCCGGACCGGGAAACCCTTTGGTCATCCCCGGCCCCACGGGGAAAAACACCTCAAGGAAGACCGAGTGCACGAAATGAAACATGCCGAAATGCACCGTGAAGAACGCCAGCATGAACAATCCCCCCGTCAGATACAGCACCCCAACCGCCGCGACCGGTCCCTTCGCCCTCTCCCGCACCAGTGCCCGATCCCGCCATGCCTGCGTCGCGGTATACACCATCGGCCCGAAAATCATCCACACGATCATCGCATAGCCGACAGCCAGACTCGAAAGCCACAGACTCCAGACCAGATCGCGTGTCGCCCAATTAAACCACCACGCCATCCCCAACCCCGCGGCAAACGCCAGCGCATCCGGCCAAGCCGACACCCAGCGCGGCGCAGGGGGATTATCACGAGCAGGCATCATCATAAATTATTGGGAATCGGTTAAACGAAGTGGTGAGGATTGAGCGGCAGGGCCCGATCTCCGAGCGGCCCTGCCCTCCGTAGCTCATCGAGCGAAGGCGGGCCGCCCGGAGGTCGGGCCCTACCTTGCACTCACCGGCCGCGTTGGATCAACTCGATCTCGTAGCCTTCAGGCGCATCGATGAAGGCGATGACCGAACCACTGCCAGTCTTGGTCGGTCCGTCACTGAGGGCAAAACCCTTCGCGCGAATCGCCGCCACATACGCGTCCATGCTCTCCACCTCGAAGGCCAGGTGCATGAGGTCCGGCTGCACCTTGACCGGCTCGGCACCGGCGGGCATCTGGCAGATTTCGATTTCCTCATCGCTGTTCGGCGTCGCCAGAAACGCCAGTTGCGCCCCGCGCGGTGACGTGTGCTGCCGGCTCAACTTGAGCCCGAGCGCGTCTTGGTAAAACTTCACGGTGCCGGCGAGATCGTTCACCCGCATGCGAGTGTGGAGGAGTTTTTTAACCATGACCGCAGTCTGGTGATCGCCCCGCGTCAGGCAAGCCCTTGGCGGCGTAAAGCCGCCGAACGCCCAACATCCAACTTCCAGCGTTCAACATCCAACTCCCAATATCGAAGTTTGCAGACGGCAGAAGTGAAGCCACCAGCGAAGCGCGCCCTTATTTCGTATCTCTGCATTGAACCTTCAGCATTGGAAGTTGGGCGTTGAGTGTTGGACATTCGGCGCGCCCCGCGCGCCCGCTGGCCTGCCAGCCGTAGGCCCGGCGGAGGCTGGTGCCCGGGACAGGACTCGAACCTGCACGCCTTGCGGCACGGGCTTCTAAGA